>NZ_JBVOON010000025.1:0-54330 GCF_055664235.1 Rhodococcus sp. NPDC019050
CTCGAGCGAAACAGCATAGTATCCAGCACGACTCGTTGATCACTACGTCTACTGCAGAGCCGATCCGAAGTCCACCACTCCACGGGGCACTATCGTTCCGCTGGGTCACCCGCTACAACACCAGAAGAAGGCACTCCTGGTGCGGACACCGGTCCCCGAACACCTACGAGAGCCTCTACATCGCTACGCTGGCATCCGCGGCGTAATCCACCACCCGTGTCCACGGACGGGGGTCAAGGCCCCTGCTTGCCCATATTCACTGTGCTCATCAGATCTCCCTTCGAGGATCGGTGGCAGTTCGAGTCTGTCGATCTCACGCCGCGCCGGGGTAGGTCACCACGCCGTCGGCACCGACCTCGGGCGTCGCGCCCCACTGGCCCAATCGGTGTTGTCGCGGCTCGGCGCCGACCATCAGATGGAGCACCGTCCACCCGCGCGCGGTGAGTGTGTCGCCGATCAGCAGGCGGTGGCAGCGCCACGGCATCGGCTCGGCGCACATGATCACAACCCGTGTGCCGCGGGCGAGATCGGTCAGCCGCGCCAGCCCCTTCTCGAACTCGGGGGTGAGTGTGTAGTCGGCGTAGTTCTTGAAACTCGTGTTCCGCCACCCGGCGTTGACAGCCGGGTCTATGTCCTTCTGCTTCGGTCGCCGGCCACCGAGTTCGGTCAGGTGCAGGTACCCGATCCCGGCGTCGCCGAGCCACGACGGCATCTCGTCGGCGTCGAACTGCGGGCTGCGGCGGGAGCCGGGCATCTTGCGCACGTCGGCCAGCAACTCGATATCGGCCGACGCGAGAGCGTCGAGCACGACGGACGGCGGGCACGTCCAGTGCCCGATCGTCCACATCGTGCCGCGCTCGTCGGTCATGACGCCGTCCTAGCCCTCCGGCGGGCGCTGCTGCAGCAGGTCGGTGAGACTCAGTGGGGCAGCGCCGGTCAATTGCTCGACCGCGTCGGTCACCGGCGCAAGCTCACCGGCGGCGATCGCCGTGTACGTCGACACCCAGGCGTCGAGTTGCCAATCCGGAACGTCGTACTTGCGGCGGGAGGTGTATGCCTGTTCGACCGTCTCTTCCTCGTATCTGGTGGGCCGTCCCGTGACCTCGGTGATCGTGCGAGCGGCCTCGGTGAGGGTGATCGCATCCGGACCGGTCAGATCGTAGGTTCGGCCGGCATGGGCGTCGACGTTCGCGAGCGCGGCTGCGGCGCTGCGTGCGACGTCCGCTCGCGCCACCGCGCCGACACGGCCGTCGTCGGCCGGTCCGCGGATGACTCCGTCGTCGTCCGCGAGCGCAGGCAGGAAGTCGAGGTAGAACGAGTCGCGCAGAAACGTCCAGGCCATGCCGGATGCCCGTAGGTGCCGCTCGGTGGCCCAGTGGTCGCGGGCGAGGGTGAAGGTCGCATCCGGAGCCGCCCCGAGAAACGACGTATAGACGACGTGGCGCACCCCGGCCGCAGCCGCGGCATCGACGAAGGTGCGGTGCTGGGCGAGTCGCTCTGCGCTCTCGGCTGCCGAAACCATGAAGAGGGTGTTCGCGCCGCTCAATGCGGCGGTGGACGCGTCGAGGTCGCCGTAGGAGGCCTGCACGACGTCGCCGGCATCGGTCGGTGCACGAGCAGGGTCGCGCACCACCAGCCGAATGCGGGCACCGTCCCGTGTGAGAAGGTCCGCGACCGCACGCCCGACGTTGCCGGTCGCGCCGGTGACCGCTATCAGGGGAGCGCTGTCCATCGTGTGGCCCTCCCATCGGCGGGGCGTAGCCGGACCGTGGCCGCACCGAAAGCCGGCGGCCGCCGGTCTGCGTATGTCTCCTCCGCACAACCGTCACACAATGCCGGTGGGAAGGAGCGTGGTTCCGAAGCGCCAATATCCGATGGTGCCGAGGGAACGGTGCTAGCTTGACGCCATGTCGATGCCGGAACCACGGTCGCAGGGCGCCGAGCCCGGAGGCCACAAGGGAGCCGAACCACACGGTGGTTCGCTGGCGGGCAAGCTCAACTGGCTGCGCGCCGGCGTGCTCGGCGCAAACGACGGCATCGTCTCGACCGCGGGCCTGGTGGTGGGTGTCGCAGCCGCTACGGCGACGGAACAGGCGATTCTCACTGCCGGGGTCGCCGGTCTCGCGGCCGGTGCCGTCTCGATGGCCCTCGGCGAGTACGTGTCGGTGAGCACTCAGCGCGACACCGAACAGGCCGCGCTGTCTGCGGAACGACGCGAGCTCGACACGATGCCGGACGCCGAACTGTCCGAGCTCGAGGACTTACTCGCGAGCTGGGGATTGTCGGAGAGCACAGCCCGGACTGCGGCGGAGGAAATGACAGCCCGGGACCCGCTCGCCGCGCATGCGCAGGTCGAACTGCGGATCGACCCCAAGGATCTGGCCAACCCCTGGCTCGCGGCCCTGTCCTCGGCGGTGTCGTTCACGCTGGGGGCTCTGGTGCCGCTGCTCGTGATCATTCTGGCTCCGGACGGGATACGGATTCCGGTGACGTTCGGGTCCGTGCTCGTCGCGCTGGCAATCACGGGGTCGATCAGCGCGTGGCTCGGGGGAGCCCGACGTGGCCGGGCTGTCGTGCGTGTCGTGCTGGGAGGTGCCCTGGCGATGGTGGTGACGTACGGGATCGGGCAGATCTTCGACGTAGCCGTCTAGCTCCAGTGATCGGATCCGCGCGCGACAGGGCACATCGGAGGTTGCACGGAAGGCTCTGGGCAGGCTCGGCCACGAGGCGCCGGGGGAGTGACGTGCGGTGGAGCGTCCGTGGACGTCACTCCCCGCGGCACGACCGTGCGCTGCCTGCAGCTACGGCTGCAGCAGCACGTCCAGGCCACGCTCGAAGTCGGCGATCCGCCGTTGCAGAGCGTGATGGCCGCCGTTGACGAGCTCCGAGACCCGGACGATTCCTGCATTCTCGGCAACATCGTTGAGATTGCGGGAGGTCCAGTACCAGGCCGCGGTGGTGAACGCGTTCTCCGGTGCTGCGAGCATCTCGGGGTGCGACACGAAGTCCACTCCGGTGTGCTCGCTCACCTTCTCGTAGTTGTGGCGGCCGGTGATCTGGATGGCGCCACGCCCCTTGTAACGTTCGCCGTCGCCCGGGTGGACGTTGCCGAGGTCGGCACGGCCCTCATAGGCGCGTCCCGACGCGTATTCCTCGAAGGTCCGGAACGAGTCGGATTCGACGGCGAGCTGTGCGATGAACGCCGCCTGACGAACAGGTGTGTCGATACCGTGGCGGATCATCGCGTCGTTCAGAGGGTTGATCACCTCTGCGATCCTTTCCGGCGCGATTCCCGGAACGATGCGTGCCAGCTCGTCCGGGGTCACGACGGGGGGTGCGGGGGCCGGGGCCGGCTCGACCACTTCGGGGGTCGCCTCCGTAGGCTCGGTGGCCTCCGTGGACCCTTCGGCGGACCCCGTGGACTCCTCGGAATCGACGGATGCGGTAGCGTCCGCTTTGGACCATCCGGCGGTGGCGAGAGCCTCGAAGTCCAACGACTTCAGCAGTCGGGTCGGTTCCTCGTATCGAGTCGATACGGAGGTGGCCGGAGAGGCGTCGGCAGTAGCGGTACCGACTCCGACAGCGGTGGTGATGACCGCAGCAGCGGCGATGGCAGCGCGCAGACGGCGCGAAGATGAAACGGACATGGGTTCTTGCTTGCTCCAAGATTCGGCCGAGAGTTCGTTCGGCCTCTGACGGGGAACCGCGGGCGTTATCGAACGGAGATCATTTCTCCCGTCATCGATGCCCATCGAGCGGTTTTAAGGTCACAACCAGGTAACGTCGCAGCTCGGGACCTTTTCAAGGCATCGTGGCGAAGGCCATTCCCGTGTCCTTCTCGTGACGGCCGACGCATCCGGCCTCGTTACCGTCGTTCCGAGCGCGCTTCGATCTTGCTCGACCGCCGGGGCGCCAGAAGTGGAAACCTTCGGATCGACATCGCGATCCAGAGTGCTCTGTGCATCGAATATGTTGTGCCGCAACGTAATTGCGAAACCGTCGCGAGTCGGTCATGGATGTCGGATCGGCGCGCTTCCGGAGGGATGTCCGGGTGCGCCGCGAGCGGACAATGCCTACCCTTACTCGCCGAGGAAAGCTCCCCGTCGTTACCGGATGTCGGACCGCATCGTGCTGGAGGACACATCGGCGATACCTTTTCGTGACCGTTGGTTGATCTTCGGAGGGCGTTACAGAGCCTGTGACCGGTGGGGACGAAGAGGCAGCGATAGGTATCGGGTGCGCGATGTGAAAGATGTTGTGCGAGTACACGGGATGCGCGCCTGATCCGTGCTTGAACCCCTGTGGCCCTGCCCGCACCCGATCGCGCCCGCGCGGTCTCGGTGATCACGCTGGAAGCGGCCGGGCTCAGGAGGTGTCGATGCTCCACTCCCGATGTGGTGACCGCGTGTCGATCGTCATCGTCGGTGCCAGGGGTGCGAGTTCTGCTCGTCGGCCTTGACGAGCGGCGAAAGAGAGAAGGCGTCGGACCGCAGCCTGCTCGATGCCACCCGAGCTATCGGCAGCAAAGTCGGGCCGCATTCGAGCCTCGAAGGCGTCGCAGACGAGCCCACCGCCGTGGCAGGTCAGGGTGTACGGCTAGGTGTCGCCGTGGGGCGGGTGTGGAGTGTGTTTCAGGGCACGCGGTAGGTCCACTCGGGGTTGGTGAATTTGGTATCGACGAGGTCTCGTGCCGCGGTGAGTTCGGTGTCGGTGTAGGCGCCGGTGTGGGTGTTGTAGTGGGTTCGGAAGTGGGTGAGGAAGGCGGCGATGATGTCGTCGCGTGTCATACCGGTTTGTGAGCGCATGGGGTCGACTCGCTTGCCGGAGCTGGTGATGCCTTTGTCGGAGATTTTCTCGCGTCCGATGCGGAGTACCTCGGTCATCTTGTCGGCGTCGATGTCGTAGGCCATCGTGACGTGGTGGAGCACTGCGCCGGCGGCGAAACGCTTCTGCGCGGCGCCGGCGATCTTGCCGTGTTCGGAGGCGATGTCGTTGAGTGGTACGTACCGAGCCTTGATGCCGACGTCGGCGAGTGCGCCCATTACCCACTGGTCGAGGAAGGCGTAGGAGCGTTCGAAGCTCAGTCCGTCGACCAGGGAGGTGGGTACCGACAGCGAGTAGGTGATGCAGTTGCCGGGTTCCATGAACATCGCGCCGCCACCGGAGATGCGGCGGACGACGCCGATGCCGTGGCGCGCCGCGGCTTCCTCGTCGACTTCGTTGCGCACGGATTGGAAGGAGCCGAGGACGACGAGCGGTGCGTTCCAGTCCCAGAACCGTAGGGTCGGGGGGCGGTTGCCGGAGGCGACTTCGCGGGTGATCACCTCGTCGAGGGCGACGTGTAGCGCCGGGTCGAGGCTCACCGGTTCGATCACGTCGAAGGTGTGGTCGTGCCAGGTGGTGGCGTGGCCCAGGGCGCGGCGGATCGCGATGCCGACGGATTCGGGGGTGAAGCCGATCATCGACACGTCGTCGTCGAGCGCGTCGGCGATAGCTTTGCCGAGCGTGTCGGCGCTCGCGGTGGTCGGCATGCCGGTCACCGCCGCGACGATGTCCTCGAGTGCCTCGTCGGGTTCGAGGAAGAAGTCTCCGAAGAGGGACACCTTTGCCAGCTGTCCGTCCTCGACTTCGACGTCGACCGCCACGAGTTTGCCGTCGGGGACTTTGTACTCACCACGCATTCCAGCAGCCTATCGACCCGGCGTCGGTTCCTGGACCACGTGCGGTGACCGCGCACCGGGCCGACACGCGGTGATCGTTGCGGGAGCCTCGATTTCGCTCCGCCGCGGGGACAGGAGCGCCGATGAACGTAACGGGGATCACCACCGATCTACCGGTCTCGGACCTCGACGCCGTGAGCGGCTCGAGTCATCTCGGCCGACCGGGCATCGACCCTTCTCCCGATGCGGGCACCCGCCATACGAGGATTCGCCGGCCACAGACTCAGGTCGGATGGTTCGGATAGTTTCGAGAGGCCGGGATCACACCGAAGGAGTCCGCTTTGTCGTTCACCCCGTTCCGTATTCCTATCGAACCCACCCGCCTGGCCCTGCTCGACGAGCGCCTGTCGACCACGATCTGGCCCAACGTCCCGGCCGGGATCGATGGCCACGGCATCGCCGTCGACCGCGTACGTGAACTGGTCGACTACTGGACCGAGACGTTCCGGTGGGGTGACTTTGCCGAGTCGCTCGATCGGTTCGAGCACCTGATCCACGAGGACGGCAACTTCCCGCTGCATCTGGTTCGTGCTCGCGCCGAGCGGACGACCGGGCTGCCTATCGTTCTGGTGCACGGCTGGCCGGACACGTTCCTGCGCTACCGGAAGCTGATTCCGCTGCTCACGGAGGCGGGTCATGACGTCATCGTGCCGTCGCTCCCCGGTTTCGCGTTCTCGGGTCAACCGGACGAACCGTTGAGTTCGGCGACTGCTGCGGAACGCGTGCACTCTGCGCTGGCCGAGTTGGGTCTCACCAGGTATGTGCTGCACGGCGGTGATTTCGGTAGTCTCATCGCGGACCAGATCGCAAGCTCGCACCCCGACGAGGTGGCCGGTCTCCATTTGACCGACATCCCGTTTCCGAAACTGTTCGTGGTCGACCGGGCCTCGCTCGACGCTGCAGAACGGTCCTTCTTCGAGGCGATGGATGCGTGGATGGAAAACGCCGTCTACTTCATGGTTCAGTCCGCCGAACCGCTCACCCTGGCCTATGGCCTCACCGACTCGCCCGTGGGGCTTCTGGCCTGGATCGCCGACAAGTTCGACACGGTCGGTGATGACGTCGACCCGGAGGACGTCGTGGGCGTCACGGCGCTGACCTGGCTGACAGGAACCGCGTGGTCGGGATTCCGGCTGTACGCCGACGAGGCCGACGGGGACGATTCCGACTGGGGGTCGGACGACGCCGCGGACATCTCACAGGACGCAGTGGGTGCCGGCCAAGGCGACGGATGGGGCTCTGCCCCTGAAAGTCGGATCCAAGCCGCGTTCTCGATCTTCCGTCGGGATATCGGCGTGCCGCCGGAGTCGCTGGCGAGCCGGTTCTACGACGTCGTGCAGTGGATCACGCACGACAGGGGCGGGCACTTCGCGGCGACCGAGCGACCGGAGGCCGTTGCTCGAGATCTGCTGCAGGCGGCACGGTTGTTCGGCGGGGGAGAGGGGCAGGCCCCTCGAACATAGGCGGCGCAGGGGGGCTCGTCCCCCCCTGGAAATGCAGACGGCCGCCGGTTGATCACCGGGCACTCTTCGGTCGCGTGCGTGTCGCGTCCTTCTGTCGCTCGACTGCGGCGTGTGGGGGAGTGGTGCACCTGAAACGTCGCATCATGCCTAGCGGTGCCTGAGCGCCGCGCGCCGGGTCGTCGCGGGAGGGCATCCACTACAAGGTGCGGGCTTGTTCGACACGAGTCTTACGGATGCCGGCGAAACAGCCTGCCGAGGCTTGAAAAGTATTCTGGACCGTACGGAACACCCAGAATTACCGAACATCCCACCCAAACCACCCCAACGACCAGACCGGGTGCCGTCGTTCTGAACTCAGCACTCGCATCCGATGGCCGATCACAGAAACCGCGGTCCCTCTGGAGCGAAGCGGCCTCGCCGGCCGGATGTGCCGGCATGCCGCCACGGGAGTTTGGTAGCGCCCGTGGCGCTCGACAGGTGGCATCGAGGGGGCTCGGGAACGGAAGATGTTGGGGGAGAAGTGAGCCGGATCGATACCGACCGGGCGCGATGCGAAAGACGGATATCGTCGGCGTCGTGGACCATGCCGCACACGAGCCGGACCGCAGGACCGCGCCGGAACTTCTCGGGATTCTCGAAGAACTGGAAGTCCGAGAACCCATTTTTCACCGTCCTCCGACAGGCTTCACGCGGGAGGAGTTCGACAGACTCGTCGATCCGTCTTTCTGGGAAGCGGGAGCGTCCGGGCGTCGCTACAGCCGGGAGTACGTCTGGTCGATCCTCGAGGAGCGAAGGGGAACCGATTCTCCCGGTGACCTCGGCTGGCAGACGAGCGACTTCCAGTTGCGTGAGCTCGCGCCCTCGACCTACCTGCTGACCTACACCCTGCTGCACCGAAGCAGGCTCACTCGCCGGGCGACCATTTGGCAGCATCGGGCGAGCGGCTGGACGATCCTCTACCACCAGGGAACTCCGGTCGCCGAACCGTAGGGCGCAACGGATGAGAAGGGGCTGGCGGGCCGCACGGTTGGAAAGGTTGCGAGTGGTTACTCTCGAATCATGACTGCAGTTCCCGATTCCACCAGGGACACGAATACCGCGGTGGCCGGTCTCGAAAACACCTTCGCCGAGGAGTTGGGCGAGCTCACAGTGCCGTGGAAGGGCGTTCCCGCTCCCGACCCCGCACTCCTTGTTCTCAATGAACAGTTGGTGGCTGATCTCGGGTTTAGCACCGACGCGCTGCGGAGCGAAGACGGAGTCGCGGTTCTGTCCGGCTCCGCAGTTCCGGCCGGATCTGCGCCGGCGGCGATGGCATACGCGGGCCATCAGTTCGGCGGCTATGCGCCGCTTCTCGGGGACGGGCGGGCGTTGCTGCTCGGCGAACTGGTCGATGCCCGCGGCGGGCGAGTCGATCTGCATCTCAAGGGCTCCGGGCCGACTCCGTTCTCCCGCGGTGGTGACGGCTTCGCAGTGGTCGGGCCGATGCTGCGGGAGTATCTGGTCAGCGAGGCCATGTCGGCTCTCGGTATTCCGACGACGCGCGCGCTTTCCGTGGCCGCCACGGGTCGGGGCGTTCGTCGTAACGGTGTCGAGCCGGGTGCAGTGCTGGCGCGGGTGGCATCCAGCCACATCCGCGTGGGCACCTTCGAGTACGCGGCACGGCAGGGAGAGGTGCTGCCCAGGCTCGCGGACTACGCGATTGCCCGTCATTACCCGGAGCTCGCCGAACTGCCCGCGACGGGCGAGGACAACCGCTATCTGCGGTTCTTCGAGTCAGTGATCGACGCGCAGGCGGCGCTGGTGGCGAAGTGGATGCTCACCGGCTTTGTTCACGGCGTGATGAACACCGACAACACGACGATCTCCGGGGAGACGATCGACTACGGCCCGTGTGCTTTCGTGGACGCCTTCGATCCGGCCGCCGTGTTCAGTTCGATCGACCACGGGGGCCGCTACGCCTTCGGGAATCAGCCCGCCGTCCTGAAGTGGAACCTGGCCCGTTTCGCCGAAACGCTGTTGCCTTTGATCGGTTCCACGCCTGACGACGCGATCACTGCGGCGTCGGCTGTGCTCGACAGGTTCGACGACCGTTACGACAGCTGTTACACGGCGGGTATCGCCGCCAAGCTGGGGATCGCCGGCACACGCATCGACCGATCGCTGGTCGACGACCTGCTGTCCCTGATGGAAGAATCCGGTGCCGACTGGACGGGCACCTTCCGCGCGTTGGCGGACGAGCTTCGCGGAGTCTCTACACCTCTGGATCGCCTCGTGCCGCGCGCGAACATCGGTCCGTGGCTGGAACGATGGAACGAGCTCTTGTCGCACCAGGGGAGAGGTCCAGCGGAGACCGCGGACGCGATGGACCGCGTCAATCCGCTCTATATTCCCCGGAATCACCATCTCGACGCTGCGTTGCGGGCAGCCACCGGAGGAGACCTTTCACTCTTCGGCAAGTTGCTCGAAGTCGTCACACAGCCGTTCGAGCGGCGTGACGAATGGTCGGCCTACGCGGAGCCTGCTCCGCGGCCGTTCACCGAGTCGTTCCAGACGTTCTGCGGAACCTGAGTCGCTCGAATAAAGCTCAGCTTTCGACGGCGGTGCCGCAGATGCCGCATTCCTCGAGCTCGCGGCGATTCCAGCGTGCGACGGGGACGAAGAATACGGTCACCTGCTTGAATTCGCGCAGCCTTCTCCACTCGGTCGTGTTGTGGCAGCGCGGGCACGTTCGGGTGTGTCCTGCGCCGAGGTATTGCCGTTTGGTGCCGTAGCCGAACAGAAAGAACATCGCGCCAGCATAGGCCGATGCGTTCCACTGAGAGTGGGCCGGGCACCGACGCGGTGGGCAGGCGGTGGAACGCCCGAAGCAGCACAGCCGGTGCGGTCGAGGAGACGAACGCGGTTGCACTGCGACGAATCTCGGCGCGCAGGCCGATCCTGCACCGCGGCGCCCGAGAAGAGCGTGTCAGCGGGGTTTCGCGATGACGCGGTGCAGGGCGGTGGTCACCGAATTCGGGGTCACCGATGTGAGTGCTGCCAGCGACTTCGTCAGCAGCGAGCCCGCGACCACCGTCCGTTTGCCGTTCATGAGCGCCTCGTACCCGTCTTTGGCGACATCTGCGGGATCATCCTTGGGCGCCTTGCCCATCACGGTGTCGAGCAGCCCGGCGCGGGCGAAGAAATCGGTGTCCGTAGCTCCGGGCAACATCGCCGTGACGCTCACGCCGCTGTCACGCAGTTCGTCGCGGACCCCTTCGGTGAAGGACTGCACGAACGCCTTCGACGCGTTGTAGACGGCCTGGTACGGACCGGGCATCTTCGACACCAACGACGAGGTGATCAGAACACGGCCCTCACCGGCTCGCACCATGTCGGCGAGAACCAGTCGTGCGAGATGAACCGTCGAGCGCACGTCCAGGTCCACCACGGCCAGCAGCTCTTCGAGCGGGGTGTCCACGAATGCGCCGCCGACGCCGGCTCCCGCGTTGAGCGCCGCTGCGGACAGAGGCCGTCCGTCGGAGACCACCGCGTCGTAGAGAGTGCGCACGCCGTCCTCGGTGCGCAGATCGACCTGAACTGCCTGCACGGTCGCGCCCAGTCGGCTCAGTTCACCGGCCGCATCGTGGATCGCCTCCGACGACGCGGCGACGACCAGGTCGTATCCGTCCGAGGCAAACAACTTCGCCAGTTCGGATCCGATGCCCCGGGAGGCACCGGTCACCAGCACCAAAGGACGAGTCCCGGTCATGATCACTCCTCGAATCGTGACGTTGTATGTGCCATGCACGCCGGGTACCCGTGACGGACGGCATCCAACAACGGCGTACGAGGCTCAGACCTCGCCCCCGGCACCACGATCGGGCGCGCTCATGTCACCCGTCCCGGGGGCGCCTTCGCCGGGTCCGTAACGCAGGTACACGGTCCCCTTGGGATCGGAGACCGGCGGTGCGAGCAGCGTGACGTTGGTGGGCACCTCGCCACCGTCGAACACCTTCTTCCCGACACCCAGCACGACCGGATGTATCCAGAGATCCAAGCGATCGAAGAGTTGCTCACGCAGCAGGGTCTGCACGAAGTTCAGACTCCCGACCACCTTTATGTGCTCGTGCCGCTCGCGGATCTCGCGCACGGAGCTTGCCAGATTCGGACCGAGTTTCGTGCTCCCGGCCCACGACAGGTCGGGGGTGCCGCGGGAGGTCACATACTTCGGAACCCTGTTGAACAGTGTCGCGATCTCGTCGTCCTCACCACCGGTCTGATGGGGCCAGTACGCGGCAAAGATGTCGTAGGTACGCCTGCCGAGGAGGAGCGCGTCCGTTCCTTCGTACGCCGCGCCGATCTGCGCTTCGGTGACTTTGTCGAGCAGTGGCGCCTGCCAGCCGCCGAACGGGAAGCCGTCGTCGGGATCCTCGTCTGGTCCGCCGGGAGCCTGCCCGACGAGGTCGAGGGTCGCGAACAGTTCGATTTCGATCAGGCCCATGCCCACCTCCACACACTGTGGTTCCACTGTCGCAGAGATAGACCCCGCCGCGTCGGCAAAATCGTCGCCGCCGAAGCCCCGTAACAGAACCTGCCTCTCGTTTACGCTGACCCGATGGGACTGCTCCGGTACTCCATCAACATCACGCTGGACGGCTGCTGCGACCATCTTGCGGGCGCCCCGGACGAGAAAGAACTGCTCGAACTGCACCGCCACCACACCGCGAATCTCGAGCAGGCGGATGCGCTCCTGTTCGGCCGGGTGACGTACGAAATGATGGAATCGGCGTGGCGGCCGTCTGCGGCGACGGCATCGAATCCGGAATGGACAGAACCGTTCGTTCGCACGATGGATGCGGCGAAGAAGTTCGTCGTGTCGAGCACACTCCCGAGCGTCGACTGGAACGCGGAACTCGTACAGGGCGATCTCGCCGAAGCGGTTCGAGAAATCAAACGCCAATCACCGAACGGGGTGTTCGTCGGAGGGGTGACACTCCCGCGGGCGCTGGCCGACTTGGGGCTGATCGACGAGTACGAGTTCGTAGTGCAGCCCAGAATCGCAGGCCGCCGCCCGACGCTGTTGGCAGGCTTGTCGAATCCGATCGACTTGAGGCTCGTCGGCCGGCACGAGTTCGGTGCGGGAACGGTGGCGCTGCGGTACGAGCCGCGACGGTAGTTCCGCGGGTCGGCACACCTCCCGATGCGGCCTGCGATGCTGTCCGTGACCCGTTCGTGTGGTTCGGGTCGTCGATGAACCACCCGGACCGCGGAGGGCATATGGCGAACCGAGACAACGCAACGCCGCGCGCCGCGCGCGCACGTACCGCCGTGACCGCCATCTGGCTGGTCACCTTCGGAGGAGTGCTGGCGATATGGGGCGTCGTGCTCGCATTTCAGCACACGGTTCCCGGGATGGTGTCCGGGTCGATGGTCGTGTCAGGACTGATCTGCAGTGTCGTGTTCGGTTATCGGGCGCGAACGAACAACCCGGAAGCACACCCTGGCGCATGAACCCGGCTCACCGGCAGTTGGGTGCCTCCGCCCGGTTCGAGTGGGGCCCGGCCGGGGCGATCACCCTCGGCGGATCGACGATCTCGGTCGTCGTCGACGTGTTTGTCCTTCACCACGGCATTGTCGGTTGCTTCGGATCGCGGAATCGAGGGTGCTGCCGTATCGGTCGACCTTTTGTTCGGCCGCCGAGCACGCGGCCTCTCACGACGCGGCGGTGGCTGGGCTGCGCGGTGAACTCGCGCCGGGCGCAGTGAGCTTGTCCCCGAATTTGATTCGCCACTCTCGCGGGATAGACGGATCGTTGCGGCCGTGCGTCGAGGACCTGTGGGGTGCAGGCGCGGTAGGTGTATCCGACGCCGGTCCGCGAACGATCAAGCCTTTTTCTGCTTCTTCTTTCGTTGCTTCCGGGATCGTTTCGCTGGGCGTCGCGCTGTTTTTTCCGGCTTCTCGGATTTGTCGGCGGGCACGTCCGACGAGGTGTCCGATTGCGCTTCGAGAAGTGCGCGCGCCATTTCCTTCCGAAGACTGTCCATCAGTTCGGGTGAACGGAGGAGAAAGGTCGCTTCCTGGAGCGCGATGTACCTCTTTTTCGAGATCAGCACAGCCTCATGGTTTTTGCCGGTGATCTCCACCGCGACGGTATCGTCGTTGACTTCCCGCACCAGCGCACCCAATTGCTCGCGAGCGAACTTGACCGTGGTTGCTCGCACTCCCGTCGACTCCATTCCCCTGCTCGACCGACCCCCGGCATCTTCGCACCCCCGGCCGGAAACAGGCCGGGGACACGACGCGGCGCATCACAGTTCCAGAGCCACTGTATAGATCGGAGGGCGAGCGACAGGACCGGGCAGGAGACGCGCGAGACAGTACAAATCGAGAACTGTGCACGTATGTCCGACGGTACGGGTCGGGACGCGGTTTTCAGACTGGGCAGATTCGGCACTCGATCCGGGCACCGACATCGCCATGACGGTCAGTGGTCGGGCGGCTTCCCACCCGCAAAACCGCTAACCTTGCGGGCGATCCAGCCCCCTTGTCATTCGTTCGCAGCCCAGCAACAGGACGACCGCACGCCGGATGACACTCCCGGAAAGGAACTTTGGTGCCGGAATCGGTCGCTGATTCGCGGCGTCGCCTGCTGTACGAAGCAGCAGTGGTCGCCGGCGCAGTCTTCGTCGTCGGTGTCGCGTACGGAGCGATGTCGGTGAACGCCGGACTGCCGGTCTGGTTTGCTCCTGTGGTGGGATTTTTCGTTCTGGCTGCGTCCTCGGAAATGCTGTTCGTGGGTCTGCTCGCCGGCGGCGGGAATTCCTGGGTCGCTGCTGCGGCTGCCTTGGCCGTGAATTCCCGTCATCTGCCCTACGGCCTGGCCGCGAACGATGTCCTCGGCACCGGGTGGAAGCGGTTCGCGCGAATTCATCTGATCAACGACGAAACCGTAGCGTTTGCCGCGGCGCAGCAAACACACGCGGAGCGTCGCTTCGCATACACCCGGTCGGGACTCGGCATCCTGCTTACTTGGCCGGTGGGCGCCCTGCTCGGGTCCCTGATCGGTCGCATGTTCGACGTCGCCGTCATCGGTCTCGACGCCATGTTTCCCGCAGTGATTCTCGCCCTGATCATGTCGGGGATTCGCGACCCACGTACTCGTTACGGCTGTCTCGCCGCCGCGGTGGTCGCGGTCGGTTCGGCCTTCGTCCTTCCTGAAGGTCTCGCCCCGGTCCTGGCGCTTCTCGCCCTCCCTTTGATGCGTCCCCGCCCCGCCGATCCCGCTGTAGGCGCGGAGAAATCCGAGGTCGAGGATGCCTGATCTATGGGTGATCTGCGCTGCCGCTGCTTTCCTCGCGGTGGGAACGTACGTTCTGCGTTGGGTGGGTCCTGCGTTGCCGGCCCGCTGGACGGAGTCGCCGCGCGCCAAACGCGTCGTCGATGATTCGGCGATTCTTCTGCTGACGGGTGTGATGGCGACGACCACACTGTTGCAAGATCAGGGGTTCGCGGGCTGGGCTCGGGTGCTCGGGGTGGCGGCCGCTGGGGTGCTGGCGTGGTTTCGGGCTCCTCTGCTGGTGGTGATCATCGCCGCGGCGGTGGTGACTGCGCTGGCGCGAGCGGTGTTCGGGTTTGCGTGACCCGACAACGCTCTTTCGCTCCGGGCTGCAGTGGCCTCGATCGAGACGGGACCGAACCATGAGAGATCGAGCGGCGCGAGGCGACCACAATCAGGAGATCGGTGCGGGACATTGGCCGGTTGCTTCGCCGATGGAGTTGATTTCCGCATTGGATCGCGGATCACCTGCGTAGTTGATCTGATTGGTGCACCGGTCGTCGGGTGCTGCGTTCGGATCCGGAATCGTTGCCCCGGACGGGTACCGGCACACCGTGCCGTCGCACACGGGCGTATTCGCGTCGACTTCGCTTTGAAGAACTTGATCGTGAACGGATTGACAGTAGTCGGAGTATCCGGTGACGGAGCCGTCCGACCAGTACGTCTCGATCGGCCCGAGGCCCATCTGGCAATCGACGATGTAGGGCTCTGCGGTCACAGGCGCTTCCCCTGCAACTGTTTCGGATACCGGAGCAGTCGTGTCCGGCGAAATCACCGGAGGTTCCACCGACTCCGCTGTGGTATCCGGCGCGAGTCCGGTCTCAGGCGCGGTCGTTGTGGTGGTTGAGGTTTCAGAAGTCACCGAAGGGGACAAAGTGGACTCGTTGTCGGAACTGCAGCTTGCGAACACGATGCAGAGGCAAGCGATTCCAGCCAAGCGCAGTACGTGTGTCATACCGGGTTTTTCGACAGTTCGGCGTCAACCGTTACGCCGGTTCGTAGTCGGCACAAAAGATTTCTGCGCGCTCTCGAGAGCAACAGCCCGGTCCTGATTCCCCGATTGGGGCAAAGCGGGCACACGTCGGCCGGGCGCATCTCACCGCGCGCGTGCCTCGAGTTCCCGGAGTAGCCGATGCAGATGGGAGTCGGATGCCATGCGACGGTCGACGACGGGGTTGACCAGGCCACGCAGCCAGGAGTACTGCCGCCACCCGGCGGGCGCAATGGTCATCGGTGCGCGGCGGCGGATGCCGCCCACGATCGTCTCCGCGGCCTGACGGGTGGTGATGCGGCGGTTCAACGGCCACGGAAGCATTTTTTCGACCTCGCGCCCCAGGTCGTCGGCATCGAGCATGTCGTGCGTCATCGCGGTGTCGACGAGACCGAAGTAGGCGACTCCCGCGGTGGCGCCGTGTGCGGCCAGTTCCACACGGAGCGCCCGGCCGAGTTGTTCGACCGCGGATTTGCTGATCATGTACGGGGAGCCGCCCGCTCCCGGCGCGAAGGCAGCACAGGACGAGACGACGACCACGTGACCGCCGGTGGCGACGATGTGATCCAGCGCGGGCCGGACCGTGTTGTAGACGCCGGTGAGGTTGATGCCGATGGTTCGGTCGAATTCGTCGTCACTCATGGTGCGGAGGGTGGCCGGAGTGGGGGTGACGCCGGCGTTGGCGACCACCACGTCGAGACCCCCGAACCGGGAGACGGTGCTCGCAACCGCAGTGGTCATGGCCTGGCGATCCAGGACGTCGGCGGTGATCGCGAGAGTCCTGTCGCCGAGGGCGGCGGCGAGTGCTTCGTTCGCGCCGCGGTCCACGTCGACGATCGCGACCTTCACCTGCTGCGCAACGAGATCCTCGGCGACCGCCCGTCCGATGCCCTGTGCCGCTCCGGTGACGAGGGCGACCTTGCCCGCGAGGTTGATTCGTGAACGGCGACCGACGAACGCTGTGTTCATCGAGCGGTCCTGCACGGAGGGCGTTGGACGTCGCCGAGGCGAGTGATGGTGAAGGACATCAGTGGACCTCGGTGTCGAAGTGGGTGGGGTCGAACTTTTTGACGCGGCGTGCGTATTCGAAACTCCACCCGGGGTAGAGACCGGTGTTCCTGCCGTCAACCGTGCGGTAGTAACTCGTGTCGCAGCCTCCGGTGAGCCACACGGTCCCGACGCTGCGCGCATTCATCTCGTCGACGAAGGTGTCCTGCACGGTTTGCCGTACTTCGATGCGAGACAACCGGTTCCGTCGGATCGCAACGACTGCTTCGACGATGTAGCGAACCTGAGCCTCGATCATGTAGATCGCGGACTGGTTCCCCACCGCACCGAAGGCACCGAGGGTATGGAAGAAGTTCGGGAAACCGGTGAGGGTCACCCCGAGATAGCTCGACGGGCTCTTGCGGTACAGGTCGGCGTAGCTGAGACCGTCGACTCCCCGGATGCGTTCGTAGACGGCCGGCGGCACGGCGAATCCCGTGGCGTAGACGATGGTGTCCACGGGATGCTCGACGCCGTCGGCGGTCACCACCGAGTGTGGCCGGACCGCGGCGATGGGTGCGGTGACGACGTCCACGTTGGGTTCGGTCAGGGCCGGCAGGTAGTCGTCGGAGAAGATCGCGCGCTTGCAGCCGATCGTGTAGTCGGGTGTGAGTTTCCGGCGCAGCGCCGGGTCACGTACCTGTCGGCGAAGCTGGTAGCGCCCCATGAGTTCGAATGGATGCCGGAACCGGGTGCTCACGAAGCCGACCAGTCCGAAGCTCTCGATCATCTAGTAGTAGGCGGCGCGCATCGCTCTGCCGACGAGCGGCATCCGGCGGATGATACGGCGCTCGAGTGCGCTGGTCGTCCGGTCCATGCGGGGGATGATCCATGGTGCCGAGCGCTGGAAGACGAGCAGTCGGCTCGCCACCGGTTGCAATTCGGGGACGATCTGGACGGCCGATGCCCCCGTGCCGATCACCGCGACCCGGTCATCGGTGGGGTCGTAGTCGTGATCCCAGTGGAGGGAGTGGAATGCGGTTCCTGCGAAGGTGTCTCGGCCGGGGATGGCCGGGTAGCGCACCTCGCCGTACACACCCGCGGCGGTGATCAGCACATGGGTGGGGTGTTCGGTGAGCAGCCCTATGGATCCGTGCAGATGGCAGCGATCGCCAAGGAAGCCGGCGTTGCCCAAGGGTTGCTCCACCACTACTTCGGGACCAAGCGAGACCTGTACCTCGACGTCGTGCGAGCAATGATGTTCGTCCCCGTGCTCGACGAGGTGGACCTACCCGACGGGACACTGCGCGAACGGGTTACCGCGTCGGTCGATTGGCTCATGACGGTTCTTGCCGCCCACGGCCGGACCTGGCTCGCGGTGGGGGTGGACGCGGGAGGCAACGATCCGGAACTGCGGGCGATCCTCGACCAGGCCGACAATCAGGCGGCCGAACGGGTTCTCGAAGCGATCGGGTTCGCGAGCACCGGAAACGCGCGGGTTACCGCGCTGGCGACGGTCCGCGCGTACGGCGGGATGAAGGCGGCCGTCCGTGAATGGGTGGACCACGAGACCCTCACCCAGGACCAGGTGCGGGAGATTCTCAGCGAGACACTGGTCGTCCTGGCCGAGCGGATCACACGCTAGCGTGCTGGGTCGGGTGTGGGTCCGACCGGATGCAGACCGTCCGTCGAGCGGCAGGACCGGACGGCCGGACCCTCGACATCGCGGGTGGCGGGTCACGCGTAGCGATGGCGATCGTCGACCGCCCGGTCCCGACCTGGTGATGTGCGGGAGGCGGACGGAGGTCAGGGAGCGATGAAACCGCCGATGCCGGGGAGGGACGGCTGCCCGGCGCCGGGATAGCCTTCCTGCCCGACGATGGCGATGGTGAGGACCACGGGCCCCGACCCGGTCGTGACCGTGGATTCGTCGGGCAGCGGCAAACCGAGTCCGGCACACGGTTCGACGCTCGTGGACCCGCGGGTGCCGTTGGCCAGATTCGCATAGTCGATCCGGACGCGCGTGTAGGCGGCGGTGGTGAAGCACATCTCTTCGGAATCGACGGCAAGGGTGAAGGTCGTCTTCCCCGCTTCCGGAGACGATGCGTCGACCGACATGATCAAGGGCCCTGGCACCGCAAGGCCGTTGAGGTGGATGCCGAGTGCCGGTATCTGGTAGACGGATATCGGCGTGGAGGTCAGCGTGGGGCCGAGGGGCTCGGCTGCGGCAACTGGGGCTCCCGCTGTGGCCACACCGGCGGCAGCGAGCACCGCACCGGCAAGAATCGAAAGCCTCTTGGAGACATGCATGGTGTTTCCTTTCGGTTGACGAAATTCGATCCGGAATGGGGTAGCCGTAGTACTCGGGAAAAATCGGGCGGATATGGCTGAGTGCACGCCTATGGTCTGTGGAACCGCGAGGGAGTGGCCGGCGGCCGGGAGGTGGCGGGGGATGCGGCCGAGATGGCGACCGTCCCCGTTGGTCGTGTCGAAAAACCTTCGTCTCTCGACAAGCTTTAGCGTGAAACCGTTTATCCAGGTCAAGGATGTTGAATACCCGTGTCGAGAATCTACGTCGGATAACCCCACCGTCGGATATTCGACACGTGCTGATCGGCTACGCCCGCGTCTCGACCGGCGACCAGAACCCGAATCACCAGATCGACGCACTGCGCCGGGCCGGCGTTGCCGACGAGAACATCCACGTGGACCACGCCTCCGGCGCGAAGGCATCCCGCCCCAACTGGATCTGGTGCTCAGGTTGCTGAGACAGGGAGACCAACTCGCGATCCCACGCCTCGACCGGCTAAGCCGCTCGGTACTGCACCTGATCGGCCTCGGCGCCGAACTCCGGGAAAAGGGCGTCGGCCTGAAGGTGCTCGAACAGGGCATCGACACCGCCACCGCAGAGGGCCGCGCCATGTTCGGGATGCTCTCGGTGCTCGCCGAGCTCCAACGCGAGTTGATCGTGGCCAACACCCGCGATGGGCTTGCCGCAGCCAGGGCTCGCGGCCGCAAGGGCGGGCGCCCACCGAAACTCACTGCCGAGCAGGTCGAGCACGCTCAACGTCTCTACGACGCCAACACGCACACTGTCGCCCAGATCGCCGGACTGCTCGGCGTGCGCCGCACCACTCTTTATGGGCACCTGAGCAAGTCCGACGATGTATCGGCAGGTTCCGAGACAACGACCTCTACTGACCTTGGCCTGGACATACTCGAGCACCCCGTCCCGGTGCGGAAGACACGGGGTGCCTGCCCGAGTTGCGGGCACGAGCCCAGCACCCGATCCGAGGCCGCTCACCAACGCGCCGACGTGGCCGTCACCTGGCTACACCGAGACCTCGACGTCCCTGGCGAAATCGTCGCTCGAAACCATTGCCGCAATTGCCAACCTGAAGAACCTGCTGTCGATGTTGCCTGCACCGTCTGTGGAGACGGCCCCATCCTCGCCGGAGAATTCGCCGCCGAAATCGACACCAACGACGTCCTGCCCGATCCGGTAAAACAGTGGCTCACCGACGCCGGATGGCAAACGGACCCAACGCTGCTGTGCCCCGAACATGCCTGAATGGCCAGTCGGGTCCTGGGTCCGCCTCTTGCCCGCGCCGAGTTGTCCACATAATCAAAACCCCACGCAGGTGCAACAGAACTCGCCCGCCTGCCATGCCGGGGTCAGTATTCACATGCCGCCGACACTCTGCGTCGACGTTGGGCAGGTGCACCTATACGCGACCTCGACGCCACGCCCACACGGACAGCCCGATTCCTACGACAGACGCCACCGGTAGCAGCCATCTCATCCGATTCCACATGGTGATCTCGTGGTACTGCTCGCTCGACAGGAATTGCCCTGTCGGTGTTCTCGGACCGGACAAGTCCCACCAGAGACTCCCGGAACTGCTCATGGCCTGTGGCCAGGCCATGAAGACCCCTACCGAGGTTGCGATCATGAGGCACGTGACAGGGAATACCATCCAGAACCAAGGGGATTCAGGGGTCCGCTCATGTCGGGAGCCCTTTGGCAGAACCACACACGCCACCAATGCCACAACGCCGAAAGCACAGAATATCAACCACGCCACGACCTCGATGGTAGTGGTCCACTGCTGCACACTCCTGGAGGCGTATGATCGTCGTCCACGATGGGCAAAGAGATCATATCTCGGGCCTAGGTCCGGGCGTCTCTTATGCGGTGCGAGCGGTAGCAACTGGCTCTGAGCGCGTACAGGCCAGCGGCGGACCTGTTTGTTCTCCAGATGAGAACCTGGAGAAGGTAGTCGACGGGACCGATCGTTAAAGGAAATCGATCGCGTAGACCTCTTCGGTCTCTCTATTCCCGGGTTCGGATATGATTCGGGCCTTGGAGGCTGCCATTTCGATGCCTGCCCCATCGGGATGGTCGATCTTGTAGTAGACCGCTATCCGGTGAAGCAAATCGATAATTATCTCCGCTCGACTACCCTCGCCCTGTCGACGTTCGTCCGGACGGAACAAAATTCGACTGTAGCGCTCGTTGCCCATAGACACGCGATCGGGAATGAAGTCGCGAGCATAGCGCTCGATGGTGGATCCCCAGATCGGCAGGTTGTCGTAGAACACAAGGTTAGATGGGCAGAGATAGTGTGGCCGCGGAACGTAGGGAGCAGACGTCGTATAGGATTCTCCATCTGCCCTCAACCAGCTCATCCCAACTCGTCCCACATTGCGACTGTATTCGACTCCGTCGACTAACACCTCCCACGCCGATTCCATAGGTGCGACAGTTGCAAGAAATAACCGTAGAATTCCGTCTCTTGACGTTTGGCCTTCGATTTCTATCAAGAAGTATCCCGACGGCCTTATAAGGATACTGGAGATCCCGGATTCTTCAATGTGGTCGAATTGCTGAATTCTGGAAACGGAGCGTGTTTCGCAGAGGTTGTCCCAATAGCTCATGATACCTCTCGTACTGAGGTTATAAGAAGAAAAGGTGTTTTAGGGCGAGCTTCCTTGCTACCGCCTATCGTCTGCCTTCCCGACCTCGCTTCGGTGATGCTCGGGACCTCCATGGCATCAGGCGCACCGTCAGGTCGACAAGGAGCGGGAGTTTCGAGAATTGGTTGGTTTCCCGTCCGTGAAACTCCCGCTCGGCCATGTCCCACTTGGCTCGCTGCGCGTGAGCCGCAGTTTATGTGTGGTCGTCGATGGGGTTTGTCCACTGGCAGAGGTCGCCAGCCCGCTTCCTGAATATTCCGAACAAGTGTACCGACCGATCGCGAACCGAAGCCCGCCAAATGTTTGGTCGTATCCGAGCGACGGAATCTCCAGTCCGAGATTGATTACCTCGACGAAATATTTTCCCTCAGAAAGCGGAGTATTATAGGTGCTGTATGCCGGATTGGTGTCCGTCCCAGAATTAACGAGGGTCTTCTCCGTTACAGTCCGATCCCCGGCTCTAGAAATATCCTGTCGCACTAGGTAGGTCAGAGCGAAAGTCCGTGACGGGAAGCCGAGGGTAGTCACTCTGGTCTCGACCCGTTGGTTAGTCCTATTGTCGAGAATGTTTGCAACTTGGAAGGCGAACTCTTTGCTCCACTCGACCTGCCCCGAGCTGGATGCGGCACCGATACACAAATCAACATGCTTGGATACACGCGGTCCGTTCAAGCTCGGCGCGGAAATGTTGGTCGGCTCCATCGTGTCGCACTCTATTGTGGAGTTGTTGAGGCGTGGTATTGACGGGGCCTGGTTGAATTCCTCGGAATCCGGTACCACGAAGACATTCTGCCCGCCTGCGCCTGTGACCGTTACGCCGAACGGTGTGCAACCAAATTGGAAGCCGGAGGTCAATCCGGAGTCCTGGGCCGTGCTAAGCGCAACGTCGATGCAGGAGTACGCTGACCTGACGGGTGAACGAGGCGTTTCAATGTCCCGATGTTCAAAGGCCTGAAACGTTCCTCCGATGTCGTTCGGGCTCGCATCGGATACAGGATATCCATAGACGCTCTGCTCGTAGCCTGCTGTAGACCATTCGTCGAGGACCGGACTGGTCACGGGCCATGCTCCGTGGTTGGGGTGCCAGTAAAGGACGCCGCGTTCGAAGCGGTTCATGCGGCCTTCGCTGCTGGCTCCGACCCAGATCTCGTCGGTGATGGGGTACCCGAGCAGGCCGCCGGGTCCCTCCCCACCGGTCAGTGCCCATTTGTCCCGGATCGCACCACCGATGACATTTGCTCCAGGTGAAGCGACAGGGTGCCAGTAGATGTCCGCGTTCTGGAAGTGCTGGCGGCGACCGATCCCGTCGGAATTGACGATCTCATCGGTGGTGGGATAGCCCAGAAAGCTGGCCTCCCAGCCGAACGAGCCCCATTTGGTCATGAAGCTGTTGACGACCGGGTGAGCGCCGGCGGTGGGATGTGCGTAGATAGGCCCGACAAGAAACTCCTGGCGGGATCCGATGCCGTCGGGGTTGGACAGCTCGACGTTGATCGGGTGCTTGAGGAAGCTGTTCTCCGCACCGAGGGATAGATACTTGTCGAGGATCGCCCCGCACACGATATGCGGTGACGGCCAGAAGTACTGACACGCCATCGGCGCGAACGCAGACCGGGAGGCCTGGGCCTGAGCCTCCAATGTCTCGGCCAGGTCGGCGTCGGCCTTGGTGAACGGCTCCGGGATCTCCTGCCGGTCGGACCGCATCTGTCCGGGCACGATCGTCGCGTTCGGATTCTCCGTGGGGCCCGCCGCGTAGGGAACCTTGCTGATCGGTGGTACTTCTGTCGGCCCCGATTCCGGGGTCTGGGTGCTCACTTCCGTGGGAACCGCCGGGGCCTGCGCAGGCTGCGGCGCCGCAGCGGTCGCCGAGATTGTCGGCACGGGCTCGGGCGCCGGTGGAGTCGTCGCGCACGGCACGGATGGCGGCGTCGTCGCGGTCGCGGTGGACGACGGTGTGGTCGTGGGTGCCAGGCAGGGATCAGCCGAGGTCTCGACTGGCCTGTCCGTCGGTGCGAGGTCTGGGGCGGTCGAGAGTGTGGTGGTCGTGGGAGCGGCCGGGCTGGTGGTGGTCGGCTGTGCGAGCGCTGCCGACTCCCCGGCGGCAATCATCACCACAGCCGTGCCGGCGACCACACACCGGCCCAGCCATCTGTGTCGAGACATGAAGGAACCACGCTGAGTGTGCAAATCCATCTGACACCTACTGTCTTTCGAGTGGTACAGGGTCAGCGGCGGCGCCATCGCTGCCTCAAAACGTAAACGCTTTCCTATGAAGCGCAAACGCATCAGGCATCACTTTGGTAACAGAAAACAAATGTTCAGTATGTTGAGGAAGTCCGATCCCGGGTCGCGTTCGGCGTGCAATGTGCCGCGCCCACGATCTCGAAACGGGGCTGTACGGCTCTGCCTGCTGGCGTGCTGCGCGACGAGCACGCCGACGGGCTCGCCCCCTGGACGTACTGGAATAGCGCCATGACGGGTTCTGGTCGAGGGCGTCCACCACCGCTGTCATCGCGCACCGACCGACACCGTCGAGCGCCGAATCCGTAAACCGCTCCTGCCCGGGAACCTGCCATCGGGCGCGGTTGGTCTCTGTCAGGCGGCGCTCAGAACAGGGTGTCGGCAATCCGTAGCGGCCGGTAACCGGTGGGGCCGAGCTGAGCCAGCTCACCCTCGATGTCGACGTCGATAGAGCCGAAGAAGTTGATGTTCTCGCTGTGCGCCGGGGAGATATGGGTCAGGACCTCGTCGTCGATAGCCCGTCCGGACCTGCGCATCGACTCGACCGCCAGCCCGTAGTACTCGGTTGTCCAGGTCACCACAGCGTTGGTGACCAGCGTCAGGCACCAAGCCTGCTCGGTCTGCTGCTCGAGGTGGCGGGCACGGATCGTGCCCTCGTGGGCATACAGCAAGTCACGTTTGAGGGCGTGCAGCGACTCGCCCTTGTTGAGCTGACGGGAAATCCTGCGTCGGTACGCGGGATCGGACAGATAGCGAGCAGCGTAGATGGTGCGCCGCACCGCACCGTACTCCTTGAGGGCTGCGGCGAGCGCGTTCTGCCGGGTCGACGCGGAGAGTTTGCCGACCAGCAGCGACGCGGTGGCATGCCCGAACTTGAGCGATCCGGACAGGCGCAACAGATCGTCCCAGTGCGCGGCAATCAGCTCGAGGTTGGCCCGCCGGGTCAGCAGCGGCCCCGCGAGCGGGGACTTTGCCTCTGCCTGTGATTTCGGGCCGGTCCGGTACAGGGTGATCTTGCCCAGATCCCGGATCCGCGGGGAGAGCTGCAACCCCAGCAGGTCGAACAGGCCGAAGTTGACCAGCGTCACCCCGTGCGTGTCGGTGGCGTGTTCGGTGATCGGGATATCGGTGGCATTACCGAGAATCTCGTCGAGCACATAGTGCGCCTCGCGTTTCGTCGCGACGATGATCTTGGTCCCGTAGGTGGTGTGCTGGTCGGTCACGTGCGTGTACGTCGAGAGCCCCTCGTGCGCGAAGTACCTGCTCAATGCCCTGGACGTGATCGATTTTCCGCGGGTGGGGAACCGCTGCCCATCCGAGGACGACAGCGTGCCGGAGCCGAGAATCGGGGTCAGCGGCAACACGCCGTGGTAGCCGATCAGCGCGAGGTTCGCCGCCCGCAGTGTCTCCTCCCGCACGTACCACTCTGCGGTCCAAGCCAGCGTGTCGTAGGAGATGCCGCAGGCATCCGCCATGCGGGTCAACCCGAGGTTGGTCGCGTGCGCCAGAAGCACCGCGATCAGATTCCGTTTCAGCTCCGGGCTGCGGGTCGCCTTGCCGCCAGCGTGGGTGAAGCAGTCCAGCAACCCGGTGCGCTGGTCCATCTCGATCAACAGCGACACGATCGGCGCGAACGGCAGCATCTCGGTCAGCTCCGCCTTGAGTGCCACCGACTCGGCTGGCACGTCCTCCGCAGGCAATGGAGAGATCACCAGATCGCCCCGCTCATCGAGGCGGACCGGGCCATCGCCTTCGCTGAGAGTCTGTTCCAGTTCGCCCAGCGCCGTGTGCAGCTCGTCCTGCAGCTGGGCCAGCGCGGTGGTGGCGTCGGCGGGTTTGCCGACCAGTCGACAGAACTCTGCACGCTGGTCGGCCCACTTTTCGCGGGTGAGCAGGTAGGCGGCCGGATCGCAGTAGCGGCGCGAGCCCGGCACCCACACATCCCCCGACCGCAGCCCGTCGCGCAAGGCGAGCAGCACGCACAGCTCCCAGTAGTGGCGGTACGCGCTGGTGTTGCCGCTTTCGGTCGCCGTGTCCAGGTAGCCGCGCCAGCGGGCGGGTACGAACCCGTTCGGAGCATCGTCGGGGACCTTGCGGGCACCGGTGGCATTCAAGTGCCGCAGGATCGCCACCGCCCCCAGCAGCTCGGTGGCGGCGGTGCCGCCGGCGAAGGTCACTGCTGCCAGCACCTGTGGGGTGAACTGCCGCAGGTACCCGTAGGAGCCGTCCAGCGAGGCGAGGTGGCCGTGATCGCGCGGCAATGGTGGCAGCGCGGTCGACTGCGCCGACCGCAACCGTTGCCATCCGATCTTCTCGCCGCGGATCAGTGCGCCGACCTGCTCGTCCGGCACCGCCGGGTCGGCGACGATGGCTAGGATCGCGTCTAACAGCGACTGCCGGTCCTCCCCGGACTTGGCGCGTTCGGCCAGCGCTTCGCGCATCTTGTGTCCGGCCTTGCTCTCCCGCGCCGAGATGGCCTGGTCGAACAACTGGATCACCTCGTCGAGTACCTCGGTGGCCGACTGCGCCACCAGCGTCAGCAGGATCGGGTACCGCCGTTGCGGCTCACGTCGTGTCAACGCCTGCGCGGTCAGGCGGCGACCCATCGTGGCCAGGAACCGGCGCCGCTCCGCGGGCAGTGCCGACAAATCCAGGGTGTCCGCGCCGAGGGAGCGCAGGAACTCCAACTTCGCGATCTCGGCCTTCACCGCGGCGGGTGAGGCCTCCACCGGTCCGGTACCCAGCCACCGCAGCCGGGTCATTCCGATCATCGGATCGGTCACCAGCAGGCCATCGAGTCCGGTCCGGCGTTCGGCGGTGAATTCGTGCGCCAGCCGGGTGAATGTCTCTCCCTGCGCCACCTCTCGTGCATGGGCAATCCGCTTGACCACCGTCAGCGGACCCGGCCGGATCACCTTCGCCGAGGTCAGGTATTCACAGGCCAGCCGAAACAGCAGGGTCGGCGAATCGTGCTCCATCGCCCGCGCCAACAGGAACTCGTCGAGTTCCTTGAGCTCCAACGTCGTCGGCGTCCGCCACCCGAGATACCTTGCCGCCAGTAGTAAATGATCTGTGCGGGTCTTTGCTCGCCGCCCGTAGGAGCCGATCGCATCCGGATCGACTCGAAGCTGCTCGGCCAGCCGCAGAACCGCTGACCGTGGTGCGGAGGTCACGTCATCGGGTACGAAACCCAGCCACGGCAGCGTGCACAGGGCAACAGCAAGACCCAGCCGGTCGGCTGGACCGCGACCTCGACCTGGGTCGACGAACGCCGCATCGGCCGGGGTTAATGTGAAGAAGCGGAACAGCTCCTCCCGCCCGATCTCCGGGAACCTCCGCAGGGACATCAACTCTTCTTCGGTGAACACCTGGCCTGCCACCCGCATCTCCCACCTGAGTACGAAGACTCCCAGGTCAGCAGGTTACCTGGCCATATCCGCCCGATTTTTCCCGAGTACTACGGCTACCCCGAGCCGGTCGGGGCGCGTGATGGTTCATATCGTTCGGGTCGGCGTCTCGCGATGCCGCAGGACCGTCGCTTCGAGTGACGCTGTTTGATCTGTTGATGACCGTGATGCGGGTGCTTTGCGTAAGAAGGTAGCCGGCTTGGCCCGCGACTGACTGGATGCTGCACGCCTCAGAATGCTCCGTGGTGAGCCACCCGTAGATACGCTCCGATGTCGGTCAGAGGGGGCAGACGCACTCGCTCCCACCCAGGGCCGGCGATGCGGCAGCACGTTCGAACAGCATCGACACCAGCCCGGCAGCGAACTGGTTCGGCTCCCGAATATCCATCATGCCGCCCGGAAGAAAGAACCGGCCGACGCGCATCTGCTCGTCGGTGGGGAACTGCATCTCGAGACGGTAGCAGCGACGGAACCGGGTCCGGAGGAAGGTGAACGCGACGGTGGTCTCGCGGACCCATTCGAGCGCAAGTGGACGGAGATCATCGCGGATCACCCCTTTCCTGGACAATGCGGCCTGGGCTGCGGCGAACGAGGCCCCGAGCCCGGAATCCTCCGGTGGCGGCTGGAGGCGAAGATCCCAGTAGGTGCCGCGGTGATCCATGTGCGGCTGATAGAACCGGTTGTTGAGCGAGCGGTACTCCTCGACGAGACGGTCCGACTCGACCGTGCTCCGGTACACGATGTAACTGCCCGGGTGGTGGCTGGCCCGCTTCTGCCAGTCGAAGTCCGGTGGAGCGTCGATCTGCGTGTTTTCGGCCGAGAAGAACACTGCCACCTCGAAACGCCGATCAGCACGGTCGCGATCGGGGGCATAGAGGTAGAGCGGTCCGAGACTCACCGGTGCCGTGGACCGAACCACATGAACGGCCTCGAGGGGCCGCAGTGCGGTGCCGAAGATGTGGAACCGCACCATGCGGTTTCTGTGTGCGGGGATGAAGGTTCCGTCGTCGTCGACGAACCGGTAGTCCACCCACACGGTCACCGGCCGGCCCGCGACCTCGACCGCATACCCGTGTGTGGGGGGACTGAGACGGCCGTCGAGGATCGCATGCACGTCGATTCCGTCATCACCGACGGGAATCGGATCACGCTCAGACATGGCTTCGGTTCCGACAGCGTCGACCGAATGACGAGACCCACGGGTGATAATTCGTCACGAGCATTTGCTCCTGGGGACTCCGCATCAGGCGAAGAGATGGATCTTACCTCCCGCAGATATCGCGTTGCCTGCTGAATCGACACCCACGTAGGTGGGGGTTCCGGTAGTAACCGCCGAAAAATCAACGGATATGACGTAGCTGCTGGTCAGCGTCGGCGTTCGGCTCCCGGGCCCAAGATCGAGGTCAGCTCGCGCATCGCCTGTGGGGACGGTTTGAAGTATCGGCGCAGGTTCTCGGCTTTGCGGTGGCGGGACTTGGCCATCAGTTCCAGCAGGCTGGCCCCGGATTCCCCGAGGTGGGTCAGGCCGGAGTGGCGCAGTTCGTGCAGGTCCCAGCCGGTCCGGGGTCCATCGACGGCGGTGGCGGCGTCGAGCAGGTCGCGGGCCTGGTCGTAGGACAGCCGGGCCAGGCCGGTGTTGGGACAAACGTCGCGGTCGGCGAGGTACTTGCCGGGCCCCGGCCGGCGGTGGGTCACGAAAACAGGTCCGCGGGTGCGGTCGCGGATGAGCCGGGGCAGCAGGCGGGCGGTGCCCGCGTCCCAGTACACGTTCTCGAGGACGTGTTCGTGGTGGGCGGCGCCGCGGCGGCGGGTACGGGGTTTGGCGCCCTTGGACTTCACCGCCGCGCACCGCCCTGCGAGGTCGAGGTCTTCGACGTTGAGCTGGAGCAGTTCCTCGGCACGGGCACAGGTTTCGTACAGCATCCGCCACAGCGTCTTCTCCCGCAGGTGGATCTCGCGGCGGGCGATGAGCCGGTCGATCGCGGTACGCGAGCGGACGGGGGTGTCGGAGTCCGGCGGAGTGGACCGCGCGGCCGAGGCCGGGACGCTCGGCGCGGTCCAGCCCTGCTCGGCGCACCAGGACAGCCATCTGGCGACTGCGGCGCGGCGCGCGTTCCAGGTGTTCACCGCGGCGGTGCCCCAGAGGGTTTCCAGTGCGGCGCCGACTTCGGTGTCGGTGACCGAGTCCAGGGCGCGGCTGGCGGCGGTGAGTCCGTCGTGGCGGGCGTCGAGCTGGTCGACGGTCTTGACGACGGCGATGCCGTAGGCGCGGCGGGTGTTCGCCGAGCCGATCGTGTCGAGGAACGCCTCGGCGGCGGTGCGCAGGGTGCGCGCCGGCGGGGCGGTACGCAGCCGGGTCACTCTCGCGGCCATCGGATTCCCCTCTTCAGTACTATAGCCCCGGATAACGGGGTCGCTTCGTGTGCACCCCGGAGCGGGTCCGCCGCAGGTCGCCTCTCAAGTTACCCCGGATAACAGACCATTATCCGGGGTATCACTGCTATCGTTGAGCGGTCACGGCCAGACGCGTACCGCCGTTCCGGTGCCTCCACCCGACCGGGTGGAGGCACCTTCGCCGTTCCCGGGTAGCGCCGAGTCCGCCGCGATCATGGAATATCGTGCCGGTCATGACCACGGATGATTGGTTGGCCGACACCCGAACCTCTTATGACACGGTTGCGGTCAGCTATGCCGACCAAGTGCGCGGCGCCCTCGCCGGACACCAGTACCTTCGCGCGGCTCTGGCATTGTTCGCCGACAGCGTGCGGACCGCTGGCGGCGGACCGGTCGCGGACGTCGGCTGCGGCCCCGGTGAAGTCACCGCCCACCTGCATGAGCTCGGTGTCGACGCCTTCGGTATCGACCTCTCCCCGGCGATGATCGACGTGGCCCGACGCGACCACCCCGACCTGCGGTTCGAGGTGGGCTCGATGACGGAACTGAACCTGCCCGTCGCTTCGGTGGCCGGCCTGCTCGCCTGGCAGTCTTTGATCCACATCCCAGACGACGAGGTGCCGACTGTATTCGGGCGCTTCCACCAAGCACTGCGTCCCGGCGGACCGTTGCAACTCCTGTTTCACGTCGGCGGCGAGTCGCTGTTGAAGACAGAGGGCTACGGCGGTCACCCGATGAAGGTCCATGTCCACCGCCGGCAGCCGAACCAGGTGGCATCGTGGCTGCACGATGCCGGATTCGTGGTCGAGGCCCAGATGCTGCTCGACCCGGATGCGAAAGCTCAGCAAGCGATTCTCTTCGCACGCAGTAAGTCCTAACTTCTGCATATGTCGGGCTCGCCATTCGGAACCGCGAGGTCCCCGACGTACACCGCCCGGCGGGAAGCGTGGACCTGGAGTACGCATGTCACCGACCAACGCGACGCCGAACCGCATCGCCCCCACTGACGCGCCGCGCCTTCGGCGCCGCGGTCACCTGCCGACCAGACGCCCCGCCCGCGCAGTCGACCCAGGAGCCGGCATGGAATCCCGGCGTCACCCACAGCGAGCCCGAAATACGCCCTGCACGTCTGGACCGGCCGGGCACGGCGGGTGATCAGCCGGCACACCGGACGCCAGTGGGCGGGCATCACCGCCGACAAGCTGCGGATCGGAGTCGAGGGCGCCCCTACTCCTTCGGCTACATCGCCGGACCGCACCACTCACGGGCCTGGGACCACGACTGGACCCAGGACGGACGATCCTGCGCGGACCTGATCCCGGACATGAGGACCACCGAATGGCTCGACCACGAGCACACGAACCGGGCCCTGGGGTAACGCCGGGACCGGTCAGAACAGGGTGTCGCGCACCCGCAGCGGCCGGTAGCCCGTCGGGCCGAGCGCGGCGAGTTCGCCCTCGATGTCGACTTCGATCGCGCCGAAGAAGTTGATGTTGGCGCTGTGCGCGGGGCTGACGTGGGCCAGGACCTCGTCGTCGATGCGGTGCCCGGCCCGGCGCATCTGCTCGACCGCGAGGCCGTAGTACTCGGTGGTCCAGGCGATCACGGCGTTGGTGGCCAGGGTCAGGCACCACGCTTGCTCGGTCTGGTCGGCGAGCTGGCGGGCGCGGATCGTGCCCTCGTGTGCGTAGAGCAGGTCGCGGCGTAGTGCGTGCAGGGATTCGCCCTTGTTGAGCTGGCGGGTGATCTTGCGCCGGTAGTCCGGATCGGAGAGGTATTTCGCGGCGTAGATGGTGCGCCGCAGCGCCCCGTACTCCTTGAGCGCGGCGGCCAGGGTGTTCTGACGGCCCGAGGCGGAGAGCTTGCCGACGAGCAGGGAGGCGGTGGCGTGCCCGAACTTCAGCGAGCCAGCCAACCGGAGCAGGTCGTCCCAGTGCTCGGCGATCAGATCGATGTTGGCCTTGCGGGTCATCAGCGGGCCCGCGTGCGGGAACCGGGCCTCGGCGTCGGCGCGGGGGCCCGGCCGGTAGAGGGTGATGCGGCCCAGGTCCCGGATGCGTGGGGACAGCTGCATCCCGAGCAGGTCGAACAACCCGAAGTTGACCAGGGTGACCCCGTGGGTGTCGGTGGCGTGTTCGGTGATCGGCAGATCGGTGGCGTTGCCCAGGATCTCGTCGAGCACGTAGTGGGCTTCGCGTTTGGTCGCCACGATCACCTTGGTGCCGTAGGTGGCGTGGGTGTCGGTGACATGGGTGTAGGTCGACAGGCCCTCACCGGCGAAGTAGCGGCTCATCGGCCGCGCGGTGGTGGATTTCCCGCGCGTGGGGAACCGCTGCCCGTCGCTCGACGACAAGGTCCCGGTGCCGAACACCGGAGTCAGCGGGAGCCGCTGGTGGTAGTCGATGAGTACTAGGCTGGCCGCGCGCAGGGTTTCCTCGCGCACATACCATTCGTCGGTCCAGGACAAGATGTCGTAGGAGATGCCGCAGGCCTCGGCCATCCGGGTCAACCCGAGGTTGGTCGAGTGCGCGAGCAGCACCGCGATCAGGTTGCGCTTCAACTCCGGCGTGCGGGTGGCCTGTCCGCCGGCGTGGGTGAAGCAGTCCAGGTAGCCGGTGCGTTTGTCCAGCTCGATCAGCAACGACACGATCGGTGCGAACGGCAGCATCTCGGTCAGCTCGGCCTTGAGCGCGATCGCCTCGGCCGGAACGTCCTCGGCGGTCAGCGGGGAGATGATCAGATCCCCGGACTCGCCGTCCAGGCGTACCGGCCCCTCACCTTCGGCGAGCACGGTCTCGAGTTCATCGACCGCGGTGTGCAGTTCTTCGACGACGGCGGCCAGGGCGACGCCGGGATCGGCCGACCGCCCGACCAAACGGCAGAACTCGCCGCGCTGCGGTTCCCACCGCTGCGGTGTGAGCAGGTAGGCGGCCGGGTCGGCGTAGCGGCGTGAGCCGGGCACGTACACGTCCCCGCTGCGCAGCCCGTCGCGCAGCCCGAGCAGCACGCACAGCTCCCAGTAGTGCCGGTAGGCGGTAGCGCTGCCGGACTTGCGCGCCGCGTCGAGGTAGCCGCGCCACTTCGCGGGCACGAACCCGATCGGGGCCTCGTCGAACACCTTCCGCCGCGCGGTCGCGTTGAGTTCACGCAGCATCGCGACCGCGATCAACAACTCCGTCGCCGCGGTCCCGCCCGCGAACTCCACCGTCGACAGCACCGCGGGGGTGAACTGACGCAGGTAATTGTAGGAGGAGTCCAGCGCGGCCAGGTGCCCGTGATCACGCGGCAACCGGGGTTTGGCCTGCGCGATCGCCGCCCGCAGACGTTCCCACCCGATCGCATCGCCGCGGATCAACGCACCGATCTCCTCATCGGCCACCGCAGGATCGGTCACGATCGCCAGGAGGTCGTCCAGCAGGGCCTGGCGGTCCTCTCCGGATTTGCCGCGTTCGGCCAATTCCTGCTGCATCCGGCGTTCGGCGGCACCGAACTTCGCCGAGATCGCCTGATCGAACAAGGCCACGACCTCGTCGAGCACGTCGGTTCCGGACTGCGCCAGCACGGTGAGCAGGATCGGATACCGCCGCTGCGGATCCCGGCGTTCCAACGCCTGCGGGGTCAACCGGCGCCCCATCGTGGCCAGGAACCGGCGTCGTTCGGCGGGCAGCACCGACATATCGAGCCGGTCGGCACCCAGGTCGCGCAGGAACGCCAGTTTGTCGACCTCGGCGCGCACCGCAGCCGCGGACGCCTCCACCGGCCCGGTCGACAGCCACCGCAACCGCGAAACCCCCAGCGAGGCATCGGTGGTCAGCAGTGCGTCCAACTCGGCGCAGCGGGCCGGGGTGAACTCGTGGGCCAGACGGTCGTAGGTCTCGCGCTGGGCCTGCTCGCGGGCGTGGGCGACGCGTTCGACCATGCTCACCGGGCCTGGGCGGATCACCCGCGCCGAGATCAGATACTCACACCCCAACCGGAACAGCAGAGTCGGGGAATCGTGTTCCATCGCCCGCGCGAGCAGGAACTCGTCGAGCTCCTTGAGTTCGAGCGCACCCGCCGCCCGCCAGCCCAGATACTGAGCGACCAGGCGTAGATGGTCGGTGCGGGTCTGGGCGCGGCGGCCGTAGGAACGGATCTCAGTGCCGTCGAGCCGCAGCTGCTCGGCCAGCCGCGCTACCGCGACCGGCGGGGCGGTCACCACACGATCGGGCACGAATCCCAGCCACGGCAACGTGCACAACGCGATCGCGATCCCGAGCCGATCAGCCGGACCACGACCGCGGCCGGGATCGACGAACGCCAGATCCGCCGGCGAGAGCGTGAAGAACCGGAACAGCTGCTCCCGGCCGATCTCCGGGAACTCCCGCAGACGCGCCAACTCCTCATCCGCGAACACCCGCGTCGCCACGAAACCGACCTCCCATCAACCAACCACGTTGGGAGCCAAGCCAACCAGTAGTCCGCCTCCACCGCAGGCCGAACCGGGCCCTCACCAGCAATCAGCCGCGGCTACGCCATATCCGTTGATTTTTCGGCGGTTACTACCGGAACCCCGGAATGGGCGGCGCGGTGCTTCATGCCGCCACGATTGGGGGGACACCGCCCGGCGACGGCCTGCGCCCGTCGAGGAGTCGTCCGGCGGCGCAGTCGGACAGCGGGACGTCGTCGTCAGGGCACGAATACTTCTGTCGTCACAGGAATGCTGGGGCGGTCGGTCCGTAGGGTGAGCTGTACTCGCCCAGGCCCCGTCCCGACCTGCATGAACACCGGTCTGGAACTTACGCTGCCGGCAGGAATGTACCGGGTGAGGGTGCCTCGCTGCCCGGTGTCGAGGTTGTGCCAGTCGACGATCGCGGTGACGTCACAGGCAAGGAAGGTCGGTGCGTAGTCGCCCAGTGGTGAGAAACCCTGCGTCACGCGGAGTTCGACGGAATGGGTGGCACCCGGAAAGCTGCTGTACTGGTAGAGCGGTCCGTCGAACGCTACCCCGGCAGAGTTGAGGATTCCGACGCAGATTCCGTCACCGACCGTCAACATTGGGGGAGAACGGAATTCGGTCGTGGCGCACGACCGTGGTCCGGTGTTCGAGGCCCCGAGTCGACAGGCATCGGCGGCGCCGGCGCTACCCGGTGCGACGACGAACAAGGCGACCGCGACAAGTCCGGTGACTGCCGCGGAGACGAATCCGTGTTCGGGTTTCATACCTCGATCATCGTGGGGTATTCGATGTTCATTACACGATTACGGAAATAGCCGGGGATTTCGTTGGAGAGGAGAGCGCTTAAGGTACTTAGCTAGCTTCGGTATTCGAAGTGGGGAATTCCGCACGGGTTCTCTATTGTTCGCAAAACTAATTTCGTGCCGATTCCGTTGCCGAGTTTTCCGATCACTGCGCGGCGCTAGGCGCCCTGACGTCGCTCACTGTCACCAGCAGGCGCCCAGATGCTGTGGGTACGAACGCTGCTGACGCGGGACCGAAGTGGGCAGACCGGCCCGCGACGCAAGGAGGCATTGCGACACAACTGCTCTCGGGTGTTCACGGATGACGCTGTAACCGGTCGGTGGGGTTCAATCGTTGGTCGATGGCCCCGGTTCGGTCACGGCATACCGCGCGGCGAGGGTGCGGACGGCCTCGTCAACCACCTGAGCGACGCGTTCGTCGCTCACCTTCCAGTCGGGCACCAGGAGTGCCGGCCAGAATATGTAGTTGGAGATCATGCCCAGGAACTGGGTGGCTGCGAGGTCCACGTCTTCGACCCGCACCGTTCCCGCCTCGTGCTCGGTCTGCAGGTAGTCGCGCACGGACTCGAAGTAGGGCATTTTGCCCTGCGAGAACTGCGCATCGGCGAGTTCGGGGAATCGTGGTAGCTCAGCAATGACGATTCGGAACAGGTCGGTCATCTGGGCGCGGCTCAACAACTCGGCGTAGCGACGCCCGATGGTGCGCAGTCCGTCGACGATGTTGCCCGGCGGCGGAGTTGCCTCTTTGTCAGCGGTGGACCAGGACTCGGTGACGATGGCGTCGAAGAGGGCAGCCTTGCTCGGAAACTGCTTGAACAAGGTCGCCCGCGAGACGCCCGCGCGCTCTGCGATCCGTGCCAACGACGTCCGGTCGTAGCCCAACTCCAGGAACAGGGCAGTCGCGGCCGTCAGGATCAGTTCGCGCTTCTCCTGGGCGATGCGCTGGTGATACGTCGTCGTGGCAGCCCTACTCATGGATGAAGCTTACGAGGTGAGTCGCTTGACTCACCATTACTCCCGACCTAGTGTCGGCAGTGGTGAGTCGCTCCACTCACTATTGGCCGTCCTTCATCACTGAAGATCCCGGTCGATCGCCCACGAACCGAAGGACATCCGATGCGCCGCTTCGACAACCAGACTGTGCTCGTGACCGGTGGGTCCGGTGGCCAGGGCTCGAGCCACGTACGCGCCTTTCACGCGGAGGGAGCAAACGTGGTGATCGGCGGGATCGACGCCGAGCGTGGTGCCGCGCTCGCCGACGAGCTCGGCACCCGCGCTCTCTTCACCCACCTCGACGTCACCGACGAGAGCTCGTGGTCCGCGGCCGTGCTGGCCGCCGAGAGCGCCTTCGGCGCCCTGAACGTGCTCGTCAACAACGCGGGCGTCCAGAACCCGCCTGCGCCGATCGAGAAGACGGACCAGGCCACATGGTCACGCATCCTCGACATCAATCTCACCGGGACCTTCCTCGGCATCAAGGTCGCCGCGCCCGCTCTGCGCCGCGCAGGAGGGGGAGCCATCGTCAACATCGCTTCGACAATGAGCCTGGGCGGCACGGCGCACTACGCGCCGTACGTCGTCAGCAAGTGGGCCGTACGAGGTCTCACCCGAACGGCAGCGCTCGAGCTCGGACGAGACCACATCCGCGTCAACACCATTCACCCCGGCGTTATCGCGACCGCCTTCATCCGAGAACCGGCAGCCGGTGCCACCGCGGCGATCGCCGACTTCTACTCACCCGAACCGTTCGCCATCCCCCGACTCGGGGAGCCGACGGACGTCACACGGCTTCTCCTGTTCCTCACGTCAGCAGAAGCGTCGTTCATCACCGGGTCCGAGTACGTCATCGACGGTGGACTTCTCCTCGGACCCGCCCTTCGAGCCGAGGCCGCATGAACAGTCCGGACTCCAGCGGATGGAACGACTCCGTACGGGACTCGCCCTTGTCGCACCTGCCCGACCACATCCGCCGAGCCGTCGAGATCACGCCCGCCGCAGGCACCAGCGAACGGACCATCGACATCACGACCCTGGGGCGCCGCACAGGCCGACCACGCCGCATCGAGATCTTCTTCTACCGAGCCGCAGGCAACACGTACCTGTGCACTGGCGCCGGTGGGGCTGCCACCGACTGGCATGCGAATCTTCTTGCCGATCCCGCCTTCACGTTCCACCTGAAGAACGGGATCCGTGCAGATCTGCCCGCACGGGCCACGCCGGTCACCGACTCAGCCGAACGTCAGGCAGTGCTGGTCGAGATCGTCGCGGATCTCAATCAACCCCACGACCCCGGCACCATCCGTCCGACTCGGCTCGAAGACTGGGCCGACAGCCGGCTGATGCGGATCAGTTTCCGCCCTCGGCCGTGAGCGCGGGCCCCACTGCATAGTCCGTGCCCGGCACACCTAGACGAATTCGAGCGCGCCCTCCACCTCTTGCGCCACCTTCCGAGTACCCGGAGACCCCAGGGCGGTGGCAAGGTCCGAGCCGTCGTGCTCGGCCAGCAACTCGCCGCCGGACCACACCAGCAATGTCGCGGCAACGGTGTGCTCGGCCACCGAGTGCGACAGGTCGTAATGCGCGCAGCCGGGAACGCCGGCATACGTGATCCACAGGTCGAAACCCGTCATGAACAGATCCAGATCGAACTGCACACACAGACCGAGCAATTCGCTGCGACCCGTGTCGTCGACACCGGCGAACGCTTCGTCGAGCGCGAGCAGGCGCGGCGCATGAGGATCGGCCGAATCCAGCATCACGTGCGCCGCCGCGAACAACGGCAGGTGCAGCGACACCGACTGCTCACCACCCGACAACGCCGAATGCCGCGCCGGTGTCAGCTTGTCGTCGCTGCCGTCCGCCCCGATCAGGCTGAACGAAAAGACCCGCCACCGCCGGTAATCCAAGGTGGCAGCAAGAATCTCCGGGTACGAACGCTCCGGATGGGCCGCCCGCTCCGCGCGAATCCGGGACGCGAAATGCGCCCGCACCGCGGCAAGATCCTCCGCGGACAATGCCGAAGTATCGCGGTCGAGCAACTTGCACACCGCCCGCGCCTGATCGTCCAGGTGGTCGGCGAGCACCCAGTGCACTCCGATGGTGTTGCCCGACGACATGTGCCGCTGCCGCATCTCGGCACCCATCCGCGCGATCAGATCCCGGGCGTCGACGGTGCGTTCGTGGATCTGCTGAGCGAGCCCCGTCAGCAGCGCATCCTCGAGAATGCGCCGTTCGGAGTCGGTGAGCAGCAACTCCTGATCGCGCCGCGCCTGCGCAATGCGCACCGCGAACTGCCCGACCGACGAGAATCCTTGTTCGTCCTGCACCTGAACGACGGTCAGCCCGTCGGGTGCATCCCACCGCAGCCGGTACTCCTGCGTCCTCGCGAGTTCGGTGTCGAACTCCTGCACCGCCACGGTGAGTGCTGTCCGTGCCGATTTGCGCGCCGATTCGCTCGCGGAGACCTTCGCCGTGGCGGTCGTCAACGACCGGAACAGCGCATCCACCTCCGTCGGCAACACGGGAATGACGGAATCCGGTTCCGCTTGCCGGATCAGGTACAGCAACTGATCGGGTTCCAACCACGCGGCGGGGCTTGCCGGCCACGCGTGCGGTTGCTCGATCCCGAGCAACGCCAGCAGGTCGGGGCGCGCGAAGGGTGCCAGTTTCTCGGCGTCGGCGCGGGATTCGACCAGCGCCGACCGCAATGTCTCCTCGGCGGCGGTCTGCGCGGCTTCCGACTTGCCGATGCGCCCGAGCGCCGCCTCGTACGCCTTGCGGGCGGTGCGGTGAGCAGACCTGGCCGCGTCGATCCGGGCGCGAGCCTGTTCGAGCTGCGCATCGATCTGGTTCGCGCCGGCCCCGAGCGCGTCCCGCAGGGTTTCCAGCTTCTGCTGCTGATTGGCAAACGATTCTTCGGAAATGGCGGATTGCTCGGCGGCTTCCTCAGCGGTGCGGCGTGCCTCCTCGAGCCGCGCCTGCGCCTCCCGGACCCGTTCGGCGGTGGTGGAGTGTTCCCGCAAGGCCCGCAGCAGGGCCTGTCCCTGCGCGCGGAAATGCCGCACTGCAGCGTCGAGACTGTCGAGTTCGCGCGCCTCGGACGGCGCACGGTGCCGGGAGGCGGTCGACCTCAGGTGTTGCTGGCCGGTGGCGAATTCGGCGAGTGCCTGGTCGAGGTCTCGGTCGGCGGCTGCCGCCGACTCCGTCGACGTGCGTAGCGCGCCCGCGCACTCGGTGACCTTCCGCAACGCGGCGAGCACCGCCCCGGTGCGGGGCAGCGCGGCGGCTGCACGTTCGAGCCCGTCCAACCGGTCGCCGAGGCTGCGATGTTGCTCGCGCAGTGACTGCACCGTCGAATATGCTTCTTCGACGGCACGTTCGAGTTCAGCCACCCGCAGTCGTCGTCGACGTGCCCGGGCGGTGGCGCCGATGAATTCGGCATGGCTCTTGGTGTGTCTGCCCACCTGCGTGCCCTGACGGAAGCCGCCTGAGGTGTCCACGGACACCGCGACGTCGACGGACGGTGCGGATGTCAGAGCGATGGATTCGAGTACCTCGGCGACCTCGCGCTCGGGGACTTCGGTGTCGGGTTCGGGCACCAGCACATCGGCCAGTGTCGGACCCGTCGGCCGGTGTTGTACGGGCACCGCGACGAGGAACTGTTCGGAGTCGACGGCCGGTAACTCGCCGTCCCCGGCGCAGACCCAGCCGTCGAGCAGGTTCGCTGCCTGGAGCGCCGCCTCGATGCCGGCTGCGTCCTGGGCGGAGACGTCGTCGCGGAACCGCACCAGCCGCCACAGCGGCGCACCCGGCAGCGATTCCCGGCTTCCTGTCCGGGCGGGGAATGGCGGGGGAGCGTCGTCGTGTTCGGCAATCACTTCCGCCCGTTCGGCTTCGAACTCGGCGACCCGCGCGCCGAGCGCGTCGATCTCGGCTGTGAGTGCGCGTCGCCGGAAGCGGAGTTCCTCGACCGCCGGCGCAGTGTGCAGTGCGAGAGCGGAGGCCGGTGTCGGTGCGTCGTCCTGCCCGGCGGTGGCGATCGCGGTGTCCAGCGTGTCGAGCAGATCCGACGAAAGGCCCTCTTCGGCATAGTGTTCGGCGTGTCCGGTCCACCAGCTTCGTAGCTCGTCAGTGGTCTGCGCTCTGGTCAGTTCGACCACGGTTTCCGCCGCTTGCACTGCTGCGGCAGCCGCTTCGCGCTGGGCTCGACTTCGTGTGGCCGCCGCTTCGGCTCGCGTTCGGTTGGCGGCTGCGCCGTCCAGGCCGCCCAAGGCCGCGCGCACCGCACGCACATCGTCGTCACGTTCTTCCGCGTGCGCCTCGAGCGCGGCGACGAGTCGGTCGCTGCGATCCGAGTACTCCGCTGCGTGCCAGGTGATGCCCGCGTCTGCGGCGGCGTCCTGCAGTGCGTTCTCGCATCGGGTTCGCGCGGACACCGCCGCGGCGAGAGCGGTCTCGGCATGCTCGAGGTCGTCGGCGCGCTGCGCGACGGTGCTGTGGGCGCGCGCTGCCTGTTCAGCCTGCACCGCGGTGGTGCGTTCGAGATTCGCCACGGCCTGAGCGAGGTCGTCGAGTTGCTGCTTGCCTTCGTATGCGCTCGACCGCTGGAGGGCTTCGAGATTCGCGCGAGCCTGCTCGAGTTCTCGCTCGGTCGCGGCGAGGATCTCCTCGGCGCGGGTCCGTTCGGCGGCAGAGCCTTCCCGGTCGGCGGTGGCCGAGCGCAGCGATTCCACCGCGGCCTCCACGGTCGCCAGACGTGCCCCCACTTGGTCGACTTCAGCGCGTGCCTGTTGCCGGAGGTACGTCGAATACACCGCGACGAAACTCTGCGCAGCGTCATCTGCCGCGGCCAGCGACTCGAGGGTCCGTGCGACCTCCTCCATGTCGGAGAACGAACGGGCGGCCTCGACCAGTAGCTGATCGTCGAGCGGGCGCAACCCGTCGGTCAGGGCCTGGGACAGTCCCTTCGGATCGAGATTCTTCGCCAGTTGGGGGCGTCGCAGCGTGAGGATCAGGTTGATCAACTGGTCGTACCGCTGGGCACCGAGCCCGAACATGCGCGAATCGATCGCAGCCCGGTAGTCCACGGCGCGGTCGGTGACGGATTCGGCCCCGATCTGCTCGGTCAGCAGTTTGCGGGTGAGCGGACGATCCTCGGCGTCGAGCAACGAAAAGTCGACGCCCACCCGTCCGTCGACCACGAAGTACCAGCGGGTGACCTTGTCGGTTCCCCGGGTGGCGCGCATCCCGACCCCGACCGTCACCGCCTCCGGTTCGTCTGCCCGGCCGCGGCAGAACTCCATCCACACATACGAATACGCGCTGTCCTGCCCCTGATACAGCAGGTTCGATCGCATCGTGCGTTCCTCACCGGCGAACGGGTTCAGCCGCCGCGGCTCGATGCGTCCGTCGAACACGAACGGGAACAGCACCTCGAGAGCCTTGGTCTTTCCCGACCCGTTGGGGCCCCGCAGCACGAGACGGCCGTCCGCGAACGAGAACTCCTGATCCCGGTAGTCCCACAGGTTGATGATTCCGGCGCGTGTGGGCCGGAAACGGGCGCTACTCATGACTCTCCGTCTCACTCGTCTCGTCCGGGAACAGGTCGATCTGCGGATCGCGTTTGCGCACACTGACCGTGGCGCCCCGGAACCGTGCCAGTGCGGGTAATGCCAGCACCCCGCCGGGAATCCGCGCGAGAAGTCCGAGCTTGGCCAGCAGATCCACCGCCGCATCCGTGAGACCCGGTGGATCGGCCTGCCATTGGGCGGCGAACGTGCGCCCGTAGGTGTCGACGAGCCCGCCGACGGTGCTCGCCAGCCACGCGTCCTCGACCATCGGATGCCCCGGCCGGTCACGCACGTCGGACGGAACCTCGGGCCGGTGGCCCTCCGACGGTTCGGTGTTCGCCAAGGTCGCGAACACTCCGGACCGGGGAATAGCGGAATCCACCGCCGCGACGAGCGTGTCGTGGTCGTCGCGGGGGAGCGGATGGCGGGCCGGGGGCGGCAGGTCGGGGTCGAGCACCCGGTCGCAGATCTCTCCGGCGAGCAACAGCGCGACCTGCGCGACGGTGCCGGTGCCGGGGAACCGCAGGTCCGACAAGCGGCCGGAGGTGTCCACCAGAGCCACTCCCTCGGCGCGCCGCTCGGCAACCAGCCCGGTGAGCACTTCGAGGTCGGCGGTGGTGCGCGGCAACGCCAGTTGCAGTGCGTCGCTGTCGTCGAGGGCTTCCGCGTACACCACGGGACGCTGGATCAACGCACGGCGGACCCGTCGCGCCGACTCGGCACGCTGCCCGTCGGACGCACCCGGGCCGCCGTCCTGTCCCGCGAGCAGGCCGCGCACCGAGTACAGGTGCTGGAGCGCCTGCGGAGGCCGGAACAGCGCCGCGACGACCGAACGGTCGATGTCGTACAGGGCTTCACCGCTTTCGGGATCGCTCGCCCACGCTCCCGCATCACCGTCGGCGAGGGTGATGGCCCCGCGTGTCGCGAGCCAGGCCACCGCGTCGACGAAGGCGTCGCGGTCCACCGCGCGGTCGGTGACGAGGTCCACCCCGTCGACCTGCGACGCATCCGAGGCGACGTGGTCGGCCAGTTCCGACAGGCTGATCTGTCCGCCGGCCCGGCCGAGGGCGGCGAGGGCGAGCGCAAGGTAGGCATACCGTCGCCGATCGAAGGGGCGGTCGGTGTGGGTGGCTGTGCCGGCACCCGGGTCGAGCCGGTCCGCGACGGTGAACAACCGGGCCGTCGTTTCGGTGACCTCGAGCCGGTATCCGAGGATCTCGCGGAGGTCGTCGCGCAGTTCGGTGGCCCAGCGCCGCAGCAACGGCAGGGCGTTGGGGTCCGGAAACGTCGAGGTCACCAGATGGTGGGTGAGGATCAGACGCGCCGCGCGTTGATACGAATCGAGTTCGAGCGGCGCGATGGTGCGAGCTCTCACTGCACGTCCACCGTGAGGCCGTCGAGGTACAACCGGCCGCGTGCGGTTCGCACCACCGTCGATTCGGCACTGGGCCGCAGCGTCAGCTTCACGCCGTTCTGTGTGCCGGACGATCCGTCGCCGCGTACGCGTCCGGCGACCGGGACGCGAGCCGACAACGCCGCGTCGATCAGGCTGAGCAGCACCTCGGTTTCCGGCTCGGAAAGTTCCCGTTCCCGCACCCCGCCCGACGCGAGCGACCGCGCCGCGTCGGCACGGCGACGCTGGTTGTCGAGCTGCACTTCCCGCAGCCGGCGGACCGCGGAGTCGTTGCGCTGCACCCGGCCCGGTGCGCCCGCTGCCGGCGCCCGGCCGGTCTCGGCGAGCGTGCGCGAGATCTCCACCGGCGGTGCGTCCCACCACGACCGGTTCGACGGCACGATGTCGGCGTCGGGGTGGGGCATCGAGAAGTGCCGGGGGCGGCCGAGATCGAACACGGCCCCGAACAGTGCGTGTGCGGCTTCCTCGCTGGGGGCGGCGGCGAACCATCCCGCCAGGTGCCGCAACTGTGATTCGCGGCTGACTCCGCCTCGGCGGTTCTCGGTGAGCCGACGCAGCAACGCCAGCACCGCCGCGATCGCGTTCATCGTGCCCTCGCGCAACCGCTCCGATTCGCTGGGAGCCGACCCCATCCCCGCGAACCAGTGTTCGACGCCGCGCCAGCGTTGACGCCAATCGGCTTCGCGTTCCTCGAAGGAGAGCAGCACCCGCTCGTCGTACGCCGCCGCGAGTGCGGGCAACCGCTCGGCGCCGGTCGCCTCGACCCGGGCCAGCGCTGCGGTGAGCTTCGGCGCATACCGGGCGAGATCGGAACTGAACTCGCGCATGTGGGACAGCAGGGCGTCCTTGTGAGTCAGAAAAAGCTCGGGAGTGATCTCGGTGGTGCGCACCATCTCGCCCAGCACGAGATAGAACCGGGCGGCGCGCTCGGCCATGTCCGACAGCGTGGCGTCGAGCCGATTCAGTTTCCGGTAGACCAGTTCGCCGTCGCCGGACTCGTTGGCCTCGGCAAGTTCGGTGAGATCGGCGAGAAGGTCCGCGAGGGCCAACCGGGAGAGCGAGACATCCTGACCTCTCCCGGTCACCACGTCCTCGACGGCGCGGAACGCCTGAAACCCGGCCTGCCCGAACTGGTAGACGAAGTGGCGGTTGCGGTACTCCGCGAGTGTGGCCGCCCGGGTGCCGTCGTAGCTGCGCTCGAGCACCCCCCAGGAATGCAACTGCTCGAGCAGAGGAGCGATCTGCGCCGAGGTCAGAGCAGCCGCCGGATCGTCGCCGCCGATCCGTTCCAGCACGGAGGCGACGTCGGCTGCGTGCAGCAGCACCACGTAGTTGGCCCGGGCATGATCGAACGCTCGCAGCACCCACAGATACTCACTGCGCTTCTCGGCGGTCGCGAAGGCGAACAACCGGAACCGGTCGTCCCGCACCGTCGGGTCCTCGACCGTCCGGGTGCCGGACCGACCTGTTTCGTTCACCGTGACAGGGTAGGCGGACGGCCCACCGGAACCCGCATCACCCGTCGTCCGTGTCGGCCCGCCTCTCTACTCTGGGTCCCGCCACAACGCGCAACCGTAGGAGGGGTGATGTCCGATCCCGGGACCGGTTCGGGTGCCACGACGTGGGACGAAATGGCCGAACGGCTGGTCGGATCGCTCGCCGCCAGGCCCGCCGGATTCGTCCTCGAGATCGGCCCGCGCGACTATGTGTCCCCCGACGAGGAACCCGGCAATGTGGTGTGCGCCCAGATCCATGTGCTCGCAGACGGCGTGCTGATGATTCGTCGCTCCCGTAAGGAACTTGCGCGCCTGATGCTGGCCGACCACTCACCGGCGGGCCTGGCACTGGACCTGTGGCACTTCGACGATCACTTCGAAGACTGCACCGACGGGTATCTGTTCAGTCGCGATGTTCGCCTCGTCGCCGACACCTGCGTCACCTGGTTCCGCGACGGCGGAAACATGTCGTCGGCCGACGAACTGGGCTGCAATTTCCGCTACCCGGACGAACTGCCGCGCACCGATACCACGATGCCGTAACCCCGCCGGCGTGCGACCCGGTCGGTGTACGAGGGATCGATACCGAAGTGGTGCCTCATTCTTCCGCGCGGAACGCTGTCGCCCAGTTGACTCGGCACCGAGCACCACGTTCATCCAGCACCGACAACTGCGCCGGCGTGGAGACGAGCCCATATGACACGTTCATCGACATCGCCACCGGCCCCGGACGGCAGTTTTTCCGTCACGGATCCGCAGGAGGAACTCGACCGTCTCCTGCGGGACCTGCGCACCCGCACGGAGGGCTTGTCGAGCCGGGAAGCCGAGCGCCGGCTCGCCCAGATGGGGACGAACGACCTGGTCCGGCAGAAGGGGGAGCCCGCCTGGCGTGAGTTGCTCCGCCAACTCATCCATCCACTGGCGTTGTTGCTGTGGCTGGCGGCGCTCCTCGCCTGGATTTCCGGTTCGGTTCCACTGGCCGTCGCGATCGTGGTGGTCGTCTTCCTGAACGCGGGATTCGCGTTCATCCAGGAACGCCATGCCGAACAGGCCGTGGAGGCGCTGTCGGCGTATCTGCCGCCACACGCCCGGGTGCTGCGGGACGGCGCGGAGACGGAGATCGAAGCACGCCTGCTCGTGCCGGCGACGTCGTCGTCGTCTCCGAGGGCGATCGCATCTGCGCCGACGCCCGACTGCTGTCGGGAGCGGTCGACATCGACACCTCGACCCTGACCGGCGAATCCGTGCCGGTCGAGGTGCGGGCCGATGCCGGCAGCAGCCATGTACCCCTCACCCACGCCCGTGACATGGTGTTCAGCGGAACCTCCTGCACCGCGGGTGAAGCCACCGCAGTGGTGTTCGCGACCGGCATGCGAACCGAACTCGGGCGTATCGCCGCTCTGTCGCAACGCGTCGGACACGACGAGAGTCCCCTCGAAAAGCAGGTCAAGCGGGTCGCTCAGTTCATCGCACTCGTGGCAATCGGGATGGGTGCGGCCTTCATTCCGCTCGGCATGCTGCTCGCGGGCCTGCCGCTCACCGACGCCCTCAACTTCGCGATCGGGTTGCTGGTCGCGAACGTCCCAGAGGGATTGCTGCCCACGATCACCCTCGCGCTGGCAGTCGGGGTGCGGATTCTCGCGCGCCGCGGCGCGCTGGTCAAACGCATCTCCGCGGTGGAAACACTCGGATCGACCAGCGTGATCTGCACCGACAAGACCGGCACCCTCACGCTCAACCAGATGAGCGTGGTGGAGATGTGGACCGCCGACGGGGTCCTCGACTTCGACGCGTCGATCAGGGCTCCGGCCCGCGACGCGCCACCGGCTCGGCTCGCCCGGGCAGCGGTGTACTGCAGCAACGCGGTGCTTCCCCGCGGGGACACATCGGACGACGGACCGCCGGGGGCACCGGCGATCAGACCGAACTGGCATTGCTCCGGGCCGCCGCCGCGATGGGAATCGAGGTGCCGGCCGAGCACGCGGGCCGCCTTGCCCTGTTCCCGTTCGACTCGCTGCTGCGACGCATGTCCACCCTGGATACGGGGGCGAGCGGGACCTGGGTCCACACCAAAGGCGCACCGGAAGTGGTGCTCGCGCGTTGTTCGCGGATCGCCGTCGGAGCGGCCGGCGACCGCGAACTCACGGACGCCGATCGTCGCGAAGTGGACGGAATCGTCGACTCGTGGGCACGGCAGGGACGGCGCGTCCTCGCTCTGGCAGAGCGGCCCCTCGCGGCCGCCGCCGAACCGCCGACGCGCGATGATGCCGAACGAGACCTCGTGTTGCTCGGCGTCGCGGCCATGATCGATCCGCCCCGAGACGAGGTGCCCGACGCGGTCGCGCGCTGCCACACCGCGGGCATCCGCCTGATCGTGGTCACCGGCGATCACGCGCTCACCGCCCGAGGGATCGCCGAGAGTGTCGGCATCGGGAGGAACGGGCTGACCGTGCTGAGCGGTGAGGAAGTCGACCGCATGTCCGATTCCGAGTTGGACGCGGTGCTCGAGACTCCCGGCGAGCTGATCTTCGCGCGGAGTTCGCCGGAGACGAAGTTGCGGGTCACCGACACCTTGCAGGGCGCCGGAGCCATCGTGGCCATGACGGGTGACGGCGTAAATGACGCGCCGGCGCTGCGCCGCGCCGACATCGGGATAGCGATGGGCAAGTCGGGCACCGATGTGGCGCGAGAAGCAGCCACCATGGTTCGCACCGACGACAACTTCGCGACCATCGTCAAGGCTGTGGAAGCCGGCCGCCGGGTCTACGACAACGTCCGCAAATTCATCGTCTACATCTTCGCGCACACGACACCGGAGATCGTGCCGTTCCTGCTGTATGCGCTGAGCGGCGGCGCGATTCCCCTCCCGTTGACGGTGATGCAGATCCTGGCGATCGACCTCGGGACCGAAACCCTGCCCGCCTTGGCACTGGGACGCGAACGCGCCGAACCGGGAATCATGGAGCGCGCACCCAGGGCGAGGACGCACTCGGTGATCGATCGGTCCATGCTGATCCGGGCCTGGCTGGTGCTCGGCGGTATCTCCACCGTTCTGGTGGTGGCACTGTTCCTCGGCACGCTCCTGGCGGGAGGATGGTCGTTCGGAGCCGACGTCGGCTCCGGTCCGCTGCATCACACCTGGCAGCAGGCGACCACCATGACGTTCCTTGCGATCGTCGCGTGCCAGATAGGCACCGCCACGGCGGCCCGCACGCAGCGTGCATCGCTCGCCGACATCGGGTTGTTCACCAACCCGTTGTTGCTGTGGGGCATCGTATTCGAGGTGCTCTTCGCGGCAGTGATCGTGACGGTGCCGGTACTCCGGGAAGTGTTCGGTACTGCGATGCCCGAGTGGTGGCAGCTGCTGCTGTTGCTGCCGCTTCCGGTCGTGGTGTGGGGATGCGACGAACTCCTGCGCAGAAGAGCCCGCCGCCATGCCCGATGAGCGGCCCTGCGCAGGGTTCGCGCCCCGTTAGCTCAGCGCAACGGTGCACCCGGGCTGCAAAGTGGCTGTCCGGTCGCGGCACATCACCTCGATCGGGCGGTGGTCTCCGGGCCCGGCGGTGACCTCTACCTTCCGGCCCTGGACCGACACCTGGAGGTTGTGTCCGCGGTAGCGCATCGGGAACTCCAGCGCACCGAGGCTTTCCGGCCACTGCGGGTTCAAGATGAGGTGGTCACCTCGTGTCTCGAGTCCGGTGAAGCACCGCTGCAACAGATCGATGCTTCCCGCCATCGCCGCAAGATGGATGCCCTCGCGGGTGGTGCCACCCTGAATATCGGTGACATCCGAGACGAGAACTCTCTCGAAGTACTCCACGGCCTCGTCGCGATGGCCGCGCGCGAGGACCCACGAGTGCACCACGGCGCTGAGGGTCGAGCCGTGGGACGTGCGCGCGAGGTAGTAATCGATGGTGCGGGGGATCGCAGCCGGTTCGAACCGATATCCCGCGCGTCCGAGGAGATCTCGTAGTTCGTCCGCCGAGAGCACGTAGAACAGCATCACCACGTCGGCCTGTTTCGAGGCCCGGTACCGGTTGACGTCGTCGCCCTCCGCCTCGAGGATCCGGTCCAGTCGCTGAATGTTGCCGTACCGCTCGCGATAACCGTCCCAGTCGAGTTCGGCCAGGTCGGCGTATCCCTCGAACTGGCTCAGCACCCCGTCGTGGAAGGGAACGAACATCCGCCGGGTGACATCGGTCCATCGGGCGAGTTCGTCCGCGTCGAGGTGGAGACCGTGCATCAGACCGGTCCGGTCCGGATCGGAGAGAGCGGTAAGCGCTTCCATCGCACGAAGAATGACCCACATCGCCATGACATTGGTGTAGGCGTTGTTGTCGACGCCGTCGTACGGCGCGTCGGGATACCCGGAGTGGAACTCGTCCGGTCCCACGACTCCACGGATGACGTACCGGGACCGAACCCCGTCGTACGACGCGAGACTCGCGAAGAACCGGGCGATCTCGACCAGCATCTCGGCGCCGTACTCACCGAGGAACGCGAGGTCACCGGTGACCTGGTAGTACTGCCACACGTTGAACGCCACCGCAATACCGATGTGGTGCTGCCGATGGCTCGGGTCCGGAAGCCACCGTCCAGACCGCGGATTGAGATGCCATTGCTGGCTCTCCTCCCGGCCGTCGCTCCCGGACTGCCACGGGAACATCGCGCCGACGTACCCGGCGGCAGCGGCCGCGCGGCGCGCCTCCGGAAGCCTGCGGTACCGGTACCGCAGCAGGGAGCGGGTCAACGACGGGTTTCTCAGATTGAGCACCGGAAAGACGAACAACTCGTCCCAGAAGATGTGCCCGCGATAGGCCTCGCCGTGCAGACCCCGGGCCGGGACACCCGCATCGAGATCGGCGGTGTTCCGCGACAGGGTCTGAAGGAGATGCAGCATGTGCAGGCGCAGGATTCGCGACGCATCCTGCCGATCGGCAAGAGTGATGTGCATCCGGTCCCACAAGTTGTCCCACGCGGCCACATGACCGGCCAGGATCTCGTCGAACATTCCCAAGCCCGACAACAACCGGGTGGCCGAGTCGGCAGGATCGGAGACCGCAGGGTCGCGGCCGGTGAACACGGTCGCCGTCTTCTCCACCGTGACGGTTCGGCCCTCGTCGACGTGGACAGTGATGAAATGGCCGATACTGCCGTCACTCTCGAACATCTGATACGTGCTGTCGCGCTGCTCGCCGTCCGACCGGACCGTGGTGCGCGTTGCGGTTGCCAACGGGACATGCGACTGGTTCGTCCGCATCCTCAGCACCACCGAACCGGGTGCCACCTCGCGCGCCCCCACCGGCACGAGATGTTGATCGGCCAGGTCCCGGTAACGATCGACGAGCGAGTTACGGACCGAACCGTCGACTGAGGACCTGAACTCCACGACGCCCGACCAGTCGTGCGCCACCACCGTCGTCTGGAGCGCACCGACATGCGCGAGATGCATCGCGACGAATCGACGCTGCACCACGGTCGTCGTCCGCCCGGCACCGTCGCGGAACGTCACCCGGCGTGTGAGAACGGCGCGGCGCAGGTCCAGGTATTGGCGGTAATCGAGGAGGTCGACCGCATCCACGTCGAACCACGGGCCGTCGTCGATCCGGAACGTCAACGGTAGCCAGTTGGGGGTGTTCACCAGACTCTCGTTCACGAGCGTCATGTCCGGGCGGTCGTCCCGCAACCGGTTGAACAGACCGGCGATGTATGTGCCCGGATAGTGGGTCGGACCCGCCACCGCCTCGGGCGCACAGCCGCGCGTGGCAAAGTGCCCGTTCCCGACGGTGCAGAGCGCTTCCCGGAGTTTTTCGGAGTCGGGGTCGTAGTGGTCGTAGAACAGGGTCCAGGCTCCGGCCCGGGAGGCATCCGACGGGTTGCGGCCGAGAATGTCGTCGACCAGGCTCAACAGCTCCTGCACTCCGGCCGTGCCGTTCACCGCGAGCCGGGCGGCTGTCCGCCGATCCTCACCCGCGTGGTGGCGGACCACGACCCCGATACCTCCGCGGGGCAGCGCATCGAACGCGTCCTCGTCGGAGCGATCGCCTCCGACGTACACAGGCAGCACGGACTTCCCCCCGGCGATGTGGTCGAGCACCCATCGCAACGCCATGCCCTTGTCCCGTCCGGGAGCGTGGTGCGCTTCCCCTTCGTCGGGACTACCGGGCGCTCGGTCCGAACCCGCGGGTTCGGCGGGGGGTTCGTATTTCTCGCCCGCCGGTCCGGCGAGTTCGAATCCGTGTCGGGCGGCGTACCACAGGCCGGGGATCCCGACCCTGTCCTGCACGTCTCGCAGTTCACGGGCGCTGAGCACCACGACGGTGCATGTTCCTGCCAGCCTCGCCAGAGCGTTCCGCATACCCTCGGTCGGCGCAGCCTCCGCAGTGGTGCTGTCGAGGTCGAGGAGCAGGACCGGGTCGTGCACCCGCAGGAACGCCGCCAGTTCCGCCTCGGACTCTGCTGCGTCGGGGATCTGCGACAGCGGACGATCATCTGCCCGCAGTCCGATCTCGCCGAGGCCCCGGACCACCACATCTGCGTCGGTAGCGATGGAATCTCCTCCGCGTCCGTCCCGGTCGATGCCGATCACCAGGGCGAATCCCGCGCGATGCGCCGCCTGCATCGTGGTTTCGTCGGCCGTGACGAGCACCGCCGACGAACACCGCGCACCAAGGCGTGCCGCGGCCTCCTCGGGTGTCTTCTCGTTCACGGCGACGGAGAGCGCCCCGCCGAGGCCTGCGTTCGCCAGCGGGTCCTTCGCGTTTCCGCCGGGTGAGAAGACCGCCATGCCCACATCGACACCGTCCAGGCGGTGCAGCAGTGTCATCACCGAGTCGGGTCGTCCCTCGGGTTCGTGGGGACGGGACGCTCCGGAAGTCTCGGCACCGGAGGCCGATGCGAAACCCGGAACTACACGAAGATCGACCACCACCGCGGTGTGGTGCCGCAGGTCGATGAGCGGCCGGCCGGCGGTGTCACCCTCGTCGTTCTGCACAGCGCCTCCCGGACGGTACGAGAACAGCCTTCCCAGTTCACTGCCGGTGCAGGAGAACCGGTGGTGCCTGCGTGCACGTGTGTGGCCGACGGACGGGCCGCGTGGACGAGCTCCACCCCGGACACTAACCCGGCGGCGCGGGCCCGAGTTCGAAAAAGACGAGACCCACCGGTCCTGCGGAATGGAGTGTTCGGCGCGGCGAGAGAGGACACCGCGCGGTTTCGGCGTTGCGTCGGATGGGTCTCAGCGCCCGGACGTGTTAACGCACGCCGGTGCCGCCGCGACATCACCTACGTCGGGGTACTCATCTCTTCGGTCATCGAATTGAGGCACCCAACATGCGAAAAGCATCTCCCATCCTCGCCGCGCTGTTCGGAACGACGCTGCTCGTGGCTGTGGCCGGCGGCGCCGGCGCTCAGCCCCCGGACAATTCTCCAGCGCCGGCACCTATGACGGCAACGGCCCAGCCGACGCCGCCGGCGTCTCCGACGAAACCACTGCCGTCTCCCACGAAACCGCCGACAACGACACCGCCGACAACGAAACCGCCGACGACCACACCGCCACCGCCCACCAAACCACCGACAACGAAACCACCATCGACGACGCCACCTCCCACAACAAAACCACCCACGAAACCGCCGTCGTCCACACCACCTCCCACGAAACCGCCGTCGACGACACCGCAGCCGACGCACCCGCACAGCCCTGTGCCCGTGCCGCCGCAGGCCACGGTGCCGGATGCGCCGGTAGCTCCGCCGGTCCATCGCAATCCCGAAGCCCGGGTGCCGGTCAGTTCCATCCCGGCCGGATCGATCGTCGGTCGTTGACATGCGTGCACGAACGACCAGCACCGTGGTGTGCGCAGCCGCCCTCCTGTTTCTGGGCGGCTGCGCCACCACCTCCGATCCGGATACCGGCTCCCTCCCGGGGTCGGTGTCCGAGGGCAAGAAGGACATGCCGCCACCGGTCGCGGCGACCGCCGACGACCCGGCGGCACCGGTGTCCCTGACACTCGACGGCGCCACCGCGCCGACCGACCCCATCGCCACCGACGAGGGCGGCACATTGCTTCCGCCGCAAGATGTTTCGCGCCTCGGATGGTGGGTGGACTCTGCGATGCCCGGCGGGGGGACCGGTGCGATCGTAGTGACCGGACACGTCGACGACGTAGATCAAGGGGACGGGTTCGCGGCGCGCTTCGCCGACGTGCGCGAGGGCGACGAATTGGCCGTGTCGGCCGGTGACGGGAACACACGGGAGTATCGCGTCGACCGTCTCCTCAGTGCCGGCAAGGACGGCCAACTCCCGCTCGACGAACTCAACCGGCTCGACGGTCCCGAGACGCTGGTGCTCGTCACCTGCGGAGGGGACTTCGTCGGTCCACCACTGGGCTACGCGGACAACGAATTCGTGTTCGCCGTGCCCACGGGTGAATAGTCGGCGGGCCCTGAACACTCTCCACACACCGGCGGCACGGATGACTGTCCGTGCCGCCGGTGTGGATGACTGTCCGTGCCGCCGGTGCGGAGTTCGGAGCACCGTCCGTCAGTCGTCCGAACCTGGACGCGCTGCATCGTCGCGGGCGTCCCTGCCGTGTACGGATTCTGCGGCCGTTCGCGCACGGCCGAGTTCGGCGCGCACGGCGTCGAGTTCGGTCCGGCATCCGCTGAGCTCGGCCCGCAATTCACCGATCTCCGCTCGCAATTCGTCGCCGCGTTCGCGGGACGCGGTTTCCGCAGCGCGGGACGCAGCCGCCGCAACCCGGGCCTGCTCGAGGTGATCCCGAAGCTCGGCATTGCGGTCGCGTTCGGTACCGAGTTCGGATTCGAGGCGAGTAACGGTCGCGGACTCTCGCTCGAGTGCGGCGCGTGTTCGGGCGAGGTCGTCGCGGGTTCCGGATAGTTCCGTTCCCACACGATCGCGTTCGTTGGTGGCGTCGTCGAGATTCCGCCGCCAGGTGGCGAGGCTGCTGTTCAGTTCGGTGATGGTCTCGCGGAGTTCGGAGGCGACGCGCTCGTGTTCGGTCTCTGCGTCGGCAAGGCGGCCCTGCAGGTGTTGCAGGGTGTCGGCGTGGTCGTCGCCGACGCGGGCGATCTCTTCTTCGTGAGCCTGCTGTAGCCGGCGGATCTGTTCGGCGTGGGCGGCCCGGGCGTCGGACAGTTCGGCATCGACGGCTGCGACGGCTGCGTCGGCGTTGTCGCGGTCCTCGGTGGCCTGCGCGATTTGTTCCCGCAGTCGCGCGATCTTCGCGTCTGCGTCGGCGCGCACCTTGGCCAGTTCGGTCGCGGCCCGGGTCATCTGCGCTTCGACGGCCTCGGCGTCGGTGAGCTTGTCGACGGCATCGGTGATGCGCGTGGCGAGGGTTGCGTATTGCTCGAGGGTCGTGGCCGTCAGGGTCCGTAGTGCCGTCGTGGTGGTGGCCAGAGTCGAAATCGCGTCGTCGGGTGTGGATGCCTCGGCGTCGGGGGAGAGCGCCGCTGCTTTCTTTGCGCGTTCGCGGGCGCGGTGGGCGCGTACGCGGTCGGCCGACGACGCGTACTTCCGCGGTCGACCGACGCGGGCGGGCGCGCCGTCGGAAGCCGAGTCCGCAGATTCGGAAGCGCTGCCGCTGTCGGGTCGGGTGCTATCAGGGGAGGTGGTGTCCATGGGTCCTCGTCGTCTCGAAATCGCGTCCCACGCCCTTGTTTCGGGTTGCAGACAACGCTATCGGATGTTTCATTTCAGTACAAGATACGAAACTTATTACGAAATGAAACGTAACGGAATGACGTGAACAGGTCATTTGACATGTTGACGGTGCAACGAAATAGCGACCGTTACGACACGTTTCCGTGATTCGAGGCTCTGGAGTCGCGTTGAGCGAGGATCGGTCCCGATTCCTCTGATCGTCATAATTCCCTCTTATGGTGAGTTGGTCGCCGGAGGGTGCGAAAAACTGTGCGCCCCCCGAATCCGAGGGGTGAGGGGCGAAAAACGGGGACGAAAAACAGGGCCCCCGCACGGAGGGCGCCCGGTCTGGATCGGGGTAAGTCCCGGGGAGTGGTGGGAATCGGCTGAGCGCATCCGGCCAGGTCCGCGGCGTGTCGCTCCCTCGCCGAGGGTGGGCCATCGCGTAGTG
>NZ_JBVOON010000026.1:0-43526 GCF_055664235.1 Rhodococcus sp. NPDC019050
CGCAAAACGCTCGGCTGGGATACCCCAGCCGAGCGTCTGCGTGATCTAATCACCACCAACTAACAGCGGTGTTGCGTCGACCCCTTGAAACCGCCTCTACCGCGGGGCCCCGCTTCGTCTCGTACGGCGGACGCCGTGGACATTCGATCAGACGCCGGGCAGGGCCGCGACGACCTGGTCGAACTGCTCTCCGTAGCCGTACTGCACGGCTACATTGCGCGCGACGTCGATGTACTGCTGGACCTGGGCCGGGTCGACGGAGCGTGCGACGTCGACGTACTGCTGCACCTCGGCAGGCAGGACGGGCGCGACAGCGTCGACGTAGGGCTGCACCTCGACCGGGACGGCCGGAGCTTCCTGCGCGGGAGCCGGGGCCGGAGCAACTTCGGGCGCCGGGGCGGGCGCCGGGGTCGGCGCAGGCGCTTCGGTGAGGTACTGGCCGCAGACAGGCCATGCGCCCGGACCCTGCGTCTGGAGGGTGTTCTCGGCGACGCGGATCTGCTCCTCCTTGGATGCCTGGTGCGGCATGCCGGTGCCGCCGTTGGCCTCCCAGGTGCTCTGCGAGAACTGCAGACCGCCGTAATAGCCGTTGCCCGTGTTGATGGACCAGTTACCACCGGACTCGCACTGCGCGACCGCATCCCAGTTGTGGGTGGCAGCGGACGCGGTACCCGTGGCGAGACCGAGCGGAACGGTGGCCAGGACCCCGGTGGCAAGGGCAGCGCCGACGGTGCGTTTGCTGAACAATTTGGTCATCGGTGTGGAGAACCTCCTCGCGCTCGCAGACCGCGTGGGCCCGCGAGATCGGTGCATTCGGTGGTGCCCGATCCGGGGCGGTGCGGCCGCGCACTCTGCCCCGTCGGACTGTCGTCGCCACCGGGTCTTCGCCAGAGTCGACACGGCGGGCCGGTGGTGGTTCCGTTCGAACCGGCACCGAAGGTACAAAAGGATTCCGGCCCGTTCATCCCGCGGATTGTTACGGCTGAAATCCACTTTGTGAGAAAAGAAATCTGCGTCTTCGCAGGTAGGCGCGGCGTGTTGTCTGGGTAAGCCAAGATCGTTACCGGAGCGTTATGTGTCGGAGGTCATGGGTGGACGGTGGTTCGCCTCACGCGTACCGACGCGAAATCGCGTTGTCGTAGGCATGGTGCCCCGGCAATTTGCTTTCCGTTTCAGCGCTCCTGTAGGTTCGATCATGCAACGCGGGGTGGAGCAGCTCGGTAGCTCGCTGGGCTCATAACCCAGAGGTCGCAGGTTCAAATCCTGTCCCCGCTACCACGACAAGGCCCGGGAATCATATGTGATTCCCGGGCCTTGAACGTTGTGTACCGCCGATCAGCCCGTGGGTGCGGCGGAAGCGCCTTCGTCGGCACCTGTTCCCGGCGGATCCATCTCGACGAGCACCCGGCGCAACAGCTTCCCGGTCGCATTGCGCGGCAATTCGTCCAGGAAGATCACGTCCCGCGGAATCTTGTACCGCGCGAGGTTGGACCGTACGAAGGACTTGATGTCTTCGGGGTCGCGCGCCGACGTCGGCGACGGCACGACGAACGCTCGGAGGCGATGCCCGAACTCGGGATCCGAAATGCCGACGACGGCAACGTCGAACACGTCGTCGCGTTCGGCGAGCAGGTTCTCGACTTCGAGTGGATAGACGTTCTCGCCACCGGAGACGATCATGTCGTCGTCGCGACCGTCGACGAACAGCCGTCCTTGCTCGTCCCAGTGGCCGAGGTCGCCGATCGAGAGCATCCCGTCGATGCGCTCCTTGTCCCGGCCGTCGGTGTACCCGGCGAAGCTCAGGCCGCTGGCGACGAAGATGCGGCCCACGGCGTTGGGTTCGGTGATGCGGGTGCCGTCGGCGTCGTACAGCGACACCCGGCAGGTCACGGGAGGTCGTCCGGCAGTGCCGGGAGCGAGTCGGATGTCCTCGGGCGTCGCGACGGTGGCGACGGCACATTCGGTCGACCCGTACAGGTTGTGCAGGACCTCCCCGAAGGACTCGCGCGTGCGGCGGCACACGTCGGGGGACAGTGCCGAGCCGGCGGAGAAGATGATCTCGAGGCTCGACGTGTCGTACTCTGCGATCTTCTCGGGGCCGAGGTCGAGAATTCGCTGGAGCATCGTGGGCACCACCACCAGCACGTTCGCGTGATGCCGGTCGATCAGCCTCAGCGTCTCGGTGGGGGAGAAGCGTCGCATCATCACGATCGTCTGACCCAGCGCGAGGGCTATCGCGAACTGCGACACTCCGGTCCCGTGGAATGCGGGGGCAGCCATCAGCATCGTCTGACCCGGACGCAGCGGTACCCGGTCGAGGAACTGGGCAGAGGCGAGCGGCGAGGTGCGACCGCGCGGCGCGCCCTTCGGGGTGCCGGTCGTGCCGCTGGTCAGCAGAACGAATCCCCCGAAGACCGTCGGCGCCGGGGGCGACGAGGAGTCGATTCCCTCGATCACTTCTTCGAGGGTCGGAACGCCGGGCACCTCCTCGTCCGCCCACGACACGTAGCGGTGCACGCTGTCGGGCAGCGCGGCCGCCACCTCGGCGAACTCGGAGTCGAACACGAAACTCGTGACATCCTCGCGTTCGGCTACCTCCGCGAGTTGACGCGGTGCGAACCCGGTGTTCATCATCACCAGCCGTACGCCGAGTTTCGCGGCTGCCAGCATCGTGACGACGAGTCCGCGATGGTTGCGTGCCATGATGCCCATCGACGACCCCGGTGTGATGCCGTCGTTCTGCCACGCCCGCACGAGGGCGTTGGACCAGTCCTCGAGTTGCCGGTACGTGACCTCGCCCCGTTCGTCGACGATCGCGGGCACGTTCGGACTTCGGCCCGCGTGGGCGTGCACCGGCCCGGCGAACGGCCCGTACTTCCGGGCGGCCGCCATGGTGGCAAGGCTTTGGTCGACCCGAGGGAAGTGGAGCAGTCCTGCCCGTCGCATCACGGCGAGGGCGCCCACTGCATCGGTGATGCCGTCGACGGCACCGCGGACATTCTTGAGATCGAGCACCGGCATCGGTGGCCCTTTCGGCTTCGAACAAGGATGGGGGTTTGCTCACACCCTAGTAGTGATGTGTATCACACACGGCGGAATGTCCGAATTTGCGCGCGGCGGCCGCGCCACACCCCCGGGGTGGTCGTGGGACATCTCACTGGAGCATCTTCGTGAACAGGAGTTATGCGGCGAGGCGCATGTATCCGGGTAATACGGGCGCAACGGGCGCCGATGTACTCGAAGAACACTCGACCGATCGTCCGTGGGCAACACGCCCACAGAAAGGGTGCAGGTGCTCCGCGTGACCCGCTCCGACAATTCCTCGCTCAGTAGACGAACGATGCTCAAGACCGCGCTCGCGGGCGCAGCCGGACTCGCCGGCGCCGCAGCCATGACCACGTCGGTGCCGGCAGTCGCGAAGGCCGTACCCGCGGGAGGGTACGAAGAGCTCTGGGTGAACTCGGAGATGGGCCCGATCAAGTGCCAGGTGCAGTGGGCCAAGCGCGGCGGCAGCGCGGCGCTGTACCTGCTCGACGGCATGCGTGCCCGCCCGGACGCCAACGCCTGGTCGTTCGAGACGAACGCCTTCGAGCAGTTCGCGCTCGACAACGTCACGCTCGTGATGCCGGTGGGCGGCGAGTCCAGTTGGTATAGCGACTGGTACAACGCCAGCAACTTCAACCAGCAGAGCGTGACGTACAAGTGGGAGACGTTCCTGACCCGTCACCTGCCCGCAGCGCTCGCCGCGCGCGGGGTCGACCGCACCCGCACCGGCATCGCCGGACTGTCGATGGGCGGCACGGCGGCGCTGAACGTCGCGGCGCACCACCGCGACCAGTTCAAGTTCGCCGCATCCTTCTCCGGCTACCTGTGGCTCAATGCTCCGGGCATGCGCTCCGCGATCCGGATCGCGATGCTCGACGCCGGCCTCTACAACGTCGATGCCATGTACGGGCCGCCCTGGGACGAGTCGTGGGCGCGCAACGACCCGTTCACTCAGGCCGAGAGCCTGCGCGGGTTGCCGATGTACATCTCCGCAGGCAGCGGGATCCCCGGATACGCCGACCACGTCGAGAACATGGTCGACGTCGTGAACACCGCCAACGGCATGGGACTCGAAGCGTTGTCGCTCGCGACCACCCGGGCGTTCCAGGCCCGCCTGGACAGCCTGGGTATCGGTGCGGCGTACAACTTCCCGAACGTCGGTACCCACAGCTGGCCGTACTGGTCCGAGGAACTGTGGCGGGCACGCCCGCACATCCTGGACGCACTCCGCGCCCGCTGATCCCCCCGAGACGACCGACGGGCGGCACCTCGTGGTGCCGCCCGTCGGTCTGTTCGGTTGAGGAGCAGGCTACTTCAACTCCGCCGACGTCTTGCCCAGCACGCGTCGCGCGACGATGAGCTGCTGGATCTGCTGGGTGCCCTCGAAGATGTCGAGAATCTTCGAGTCGCGCGACCACTTCTCGAGCAGCGGGCGCTCCGAATACCCGTACGTGCCGGCCAGTTCGACCGCCTTGAGCGACACGGCCGTACCGGTACGACCTGCCTTCGCCTTGGAAATCGACGCCTCGAGAGAGTTGGGCTTCTTGTTGTCCGCCATCCACGTCGCGCGGAGCGCGAGCAGATACGCGGCCTCCCAATCTGCCTCGAGTGCAAGGAATTCGGCGGCCGCGGCGTGCTGGTTGTTGGCGGGCACGTCGTAGGACACCTCGACTCCGGCGTCCTTGAGGATGGCGCGCAACTCCTCGAGCACCGCACGGCCGAGACCGATCGCCATACCCGCGACGATCGGGCGGGTGTTGTCGAAGGTCTGCATGACCCCGGCGAAACCTTTCTCGGCGTTCACTTCGGGTGAGCCGAGGATGTTGTCCTTCGGGATGCGGCAGTTGTCGAGCAGCAGGACCGCCGTGTCGGACGCCTTGATGCCGAGTTTGTGCTCGAGGCGTGCGACGCTCAGGCCCGGCGCCTCCCGCGGGACGACGAACGACTTGATCGCGGCGCGGCCCTTGGACTTGTCGACGGTCGCCCATACGACAACGTGCGTGGACCGCTCACCGGCGGTGACGAAGATCTTCTCGCCGTTGAGGACCCATTCGTCACCGTCGAGCACGGCGGTGGTGGTCACGGCGGCGGAGTCGGAACCGAATCCGGGCTCGGTGATCGCCATCGAGGCCCACACCTTGCCGAAACGCTCGAGTTGTTCGTCGGTGGCGACGGCCGCGATGGCGGAGTTGCCCAGGCCCTGATAGGGGATCGACAAGGTCAGACCCACGTCGCCCCAGCAGGTTTCGATGACGTTGAGGAGCCCGGCCATGTTGCCGCCGTTGAGGTTTCCGGACGCACTGTCGGACTTGGCTTTCGCGTCGCGACCGAGGGTCGCACCTGCGGTGCCTTGGCCCGAGTCGTTGAGCCCTTCGACCATCGCCGCCATCGTGTCGAGTTCGACGGGGTACTCGTGCTCGGCGAGATCGTACTTGCGGGAGATCGGGCGGAAGATCTGCGCGGCGACCTGATGGGCCTGGTTCGCGGAAGCCTTGAGCTTCTTGGGAAGTTCGAGATTGATCATCACAGGTTCCTTGTTCGGATCGGGCCGCTCAGATGAGGACGACGCCTTCGGCGACACCGATGGCACGCAGGTCGCGGTACCAGCGCTCGACGGGATGTTCCTTCGTGAAACCGTGGCCTCCGAGCAGTTGCACACCGTCGAGGCCGATCTTCATGCCCTTGTCCGTCGCGAGCTTGCGGGCGAGCGCAGCCTCGCGGGCGAACGACAGACCCTGCTCCGCACGGGATGCGCCCCGCAGCGTCACCAGGCGCATGCCGTCCAGTTCGATCTTGATATCGGCGACCATGAACGCCACGGCCTGACGATTGCTGACCGGTTCGCCGAACGCGTGCCGCTCGTTGACGTAGGGGATCACGTAGTCGAGCACCGCCTGGGAGGTGCCCAGGGCGAGCGACGCCCAGCCGAGGCGCGAGAGTCGCACCGCGTCGGCGTACTGCTCGGCGCGCACGTCCGGGTTCTCGTCACCGAGCAGGCCGGACTGCGGGACCGCGACGTTCTCGAGCAGCAGGCGTCCGAGGCCCGCGGCGCGAAGGCCCATGCTCGGGTCGGCCTCGATGACCACACCCTTGCTCTTGGCCTCGACGATGAAGAACGACGGCTTGCCGTCGAGTTCGGCTGCGACGATGAACAACTCGGCGCTGCCGGCGGCCGGCACGAGTGCCTTGACGCCGTTGAGGCGGTAGCCGCTGGGGGAGCGCACGGCCTTGGTCTCCAGCGCGAACGGGTCGAACAGCGCGCGCGGCTCCGCGACCACCACCGATGCCTGCGGCACGTCCTCGCTCGCGAAGGCGGGCAGGTAGGTCTGCTGCTGCTCGTCGGTGCCCCACTGGGTGAGCGCGACGGCCACACCGCTGGGCGCGAGGATCGGAAGCGCCAGGCCCATGTCACCGTGGGCGAGTGCCTCGGCGACGAGCGCGTTGGTGACGACGCCACGCTCGGTGGCGACACCGTCGAACGCCTCGGGGACGTTGACCATGGTGATGCCGAGTTCGGCGGCGCGCGCGAGCAGATCCGCGGGAGCGGCCGCAGCGGCGTCGGCGTCGTAGGCGGCCGGCCGAATGATCTCCGCGGCGAACTCGCGCACCGTGTCGGTGATCATCTGCTGGTCGTCGGTGGGGGTGAGGTCGAAGAAATCGGCGTTCTTCGCCGTCGTCAATCGCTGCGGCGCGCTGCCGCCCGACACCTTCTTGAAGGTTCGGGTCGCGGCGCCGAGGGTCTTGAACCCCGTCTTGGTGGACTGGTACGTCACCCGGTCGATGGTCTGGCGGATGTTGTACCGGTCGGCGAGCTCGGACCCGGTGATCCGGGTGAGCACGCGCATCGCGGCCCCCATCGCGTCGCGTTTGAACGGGTTGAGACCGACGGCGGAGGTGTCGCGGCGAGGTGTGTTCCGGGGCACGCTGTCTTGCTTGCTCATGATCACCAGAGGTTTCTCGATGCGGGAGCGGACGATCACCGATCTTACTTCTGAGTAAGGTGTGATGTCTACTACTGGGTAAGTTCCCCCTGGCCGCATCGCCCCGTCACGTCGTCACCGCAGGCGCGCGAGAACCTCGTCGTGCAGGTGTCCGTTGGTTGCGATGGCACTCCCACCGTGCGGGCCGGCGGCACCTTCGAGGTTCGTGAACCGCCCGCCCGCCTCGCGAACCAGCACGTCCAATGCGGCAAGGTCCCACAGCGATACCTCCGGTTCGAGCGCGACCTCCAGCGCACCTTCCGCGAGCAGGCAGTACGAGAAGAAGTCGCCGTACGCACGCACCCGCCACACCTCGTCGGTGAGGGAGACGAACTGCTCCCGCAGTCCGCGCTCGCGCCAGCCGGACAGGCTCGAGAAGCTCAGCGACGCGGACTCGAGCGCGCGTACCTGCGACACCGCGAGTCGCCGGGGCTCGCCCGAGTCGTACGAAACGAAGGCGCCTGCACCGGCGGCTGCCCACCAGCGCCGATTCAGGGCCGGAGCGCTCACCACACCGACGACGGGCACGCCGTCGTCGAGCAGCGAGATCAATGTCGCCCACACCGGGACGCCCCGCACGAAGTTCTTGGTGCCGTCGATCGGATCGACGACCCACTGGCGGCCCGAGAACACCGCGTCACCGCCGAACTCCTCACCGAGCACCGCGTCACCCGGGCGCTCGGCTTCGAGAACCTCACGCACCAACCGTTCGACAGCGAGGTCGGCGTCCGACACGGGAGTCAGATCCGGCTTGTCGTCGACCTCGAGGTCGAGCGCGCCGAAGCGGTTGCGGGTGATCGCATCCGCGTCGTCTGCGAGGCGGAGGGCGAGGTCCAGATCTGCGGTGTAGTCGGTGGGCATGAAGGAAACGCTAGCGGCTACCCTTGAAAATCGTGCACCCCGATGTTTCCGCAGACCTGGCCGAACTCGATACGACCCTCCGCACCGTGGAGTCCGTCCTCGACGTCGAGGAGTTGCGCCGCCGGATCGACGAACTCGAGCACCAGGCCGCGGACCCCGAATTGTGGAACAACCAGGAGCACGCGCAGAAGGTGACCAGCGAGTTGTCGCACGCGCAGGGCGAGTTGCGGCGCGTCGAGAACCTGCGCGAGCGGCTCGACGACCTGCCGGTGCTCTACGAGCTGGCCGAAGGTGAAGAGGGCGACGCCGCCGTCGCGGCACACGCCGACGCCGACGCCGAACGCGCAAGCCTGCGGGTCGACATCCAGGCGATGGAGGTGCGGACGCTGCTGTCGGGCGAGTACGACCAGCGCGACGCCCTCGTCAACATCCGCGCCGGCGCCGGCGGAATCGACGCCGCGGACTGGGCCGAGATGCTCATGCGCATGTACATCCGCTGGGCCGACAAGCACGGCTACGGCGTCGAGGTCTACGACACGTCCTACGCGGAAGAAGCGGGCATCAAGTCCGCGACCTTCACGGTCAAGGCCCCGTACACCTACGGGACGCTCTCGGTCGAGATGGGAACCCACCGCCTCGTGCGGATCAGCCCGTTCGACAACCAGGGCCGTCGTCAGACGTCCTTCGCAGAGGTCGAAGTGCTTCCCGTGGTGGAGACCACCGACCACATCGAGGTCGACGAGAACGACGTGCGCGTCGACGTCTACCGCTCGTCCGGCCCGGGTGGCCAGTCGGTCAACACCACCGACTCCGCGGTGCGCCTGACCCACATCCCGACCGGCATCGTCGTGACCTGTCAGAACGAGAAGTCGCAGCTGCAGAACAAGGTCGCCGCGATGCGCGTGCTGCAGGCGAAGCTGCTCGAGCGCAAGCGCAAGGAAGAGCGCGCCGAGATGGATGCGCTCAAGGGCGACGGCGGCAGCTCGTGGGGCAACCAGATGCGCTCGTACGTGCTGCATCCGTACCAGATGGTCAAGGACCTCCGTACCGAGTACGAGGTCAACAATCCGTCCGCTGTACTCGACGGCGACATCGACGGCTTCCTCGAAGCCGGGATCCGCTGGCGGATGCGGGAGGAACAGAAGTCGTGATGAGGGGTGAGAGGCGGTCGCGTGGTGTTTCCCGGGAGTAGTCTCCTCGACTGGCTCTCGAGCAACGGGCTGCTGATCGTCCTGACCGTCCTCGGTGCGACACTGATCGCCCGGTTCGTGTCCTGGGGCGGCGAGCGGATCACCCGGCGCATCGACGAGACCTACGAGCAATCCGACGACCTGGTGCGATCGGAGGCCACAAAGCATCGCCACTCGATGGCGCAGGTCATCACGTGGATGTTGATCTCGTTCATCTACATCATCGCGACGCTGAAGGTGTTCGACCACCTCGACCTGCCGCTCGGCAGCCTGGTCGCGCCGGCGACGGTGATCGGTGCAGCGCTCGGTTTCGGGGCGCAGCGCATCGTCCAGGACATCCTCGCCGGCTTCTTCATCATCACCGAACGTCAGTACGGGTTCGGCGACACCGTGCAGATCTCCGTCACGGGTGCTTCCGAGGACGCCGTCGGCACCGTCGAAGACGTGACGTTGCGGGTCACCCGGGTCCGGAGCACCGCCGGTGAGGTCATCATCGTGCCGAACGGCCAGATCAACAAGGCGGTCAACCTGTCGAAGGACTGGGCGCGCGCCGTGGTCGACGTGCCGATTCCGGTCAGCGCCGACATCTCCGACGTCACCGACATCCTCCGCGAGGTCGGCGTCGCGGCGTACAACGACACCCGCGTACGCGAACTGCTCCTCGACGAACCCAGCGTGATGGGCGTCGAAAGCCTCGAGGTCGATCAGCTCAGCGTCCGGATGGTGGCTCGTACGCTCCCCGGTAAACAGTTCCAGGTCGGTCGCCTGCTCCGTGCACGGATCGCGCGTGCTCTGCGGGTCCAGGGGATCACCGTCACCCCGCAACTCGGCACCGCGAGTGTCGTCGATCGGTCGGAGGCCCCGTGAGCGGCGAAAAGCCTTTCTGGTCCCGGATACCGTCGCATCTGCTGGGCGGCAAGGTCCGCACCGCGACGCTGGGCCTGTGCGTGCTGTGGCTCGCGCTGTGGGTGCTCTACCTGTTCCTCAATCAGCCGGACAAGCCCGCTGAGGCGCCACCGTCGGCCGTGATAATCTCCGAGACGCCCTACGTTCCGTTCGTGCCGTCCCCGTCGACACCGGAACCGTCGGTGACCCCGGTTCCGCCGACGGAAAGCTTCGTGCCCGACTCGACCGTGCCGTCGACGACCACGGGGACCGTGCCGCCGAATCCGGGGGTCGCGCCGACGACCACGCCGCCGCAGAATCCGTCGGCGCCCACGACCGGGACCACGACCACGACCCGGCAGATGCCGTTCGACTTGCAGATTCCGGGACTCCCGACCGTGGACGAGCAGAGCGACACTCCCGGAACGGGTGAGCCGGGACAGTAGGTCACCGTCGGGTAACGGCTAGCATGGCGTCGTGATCCGGCTGGAGAATGTGTCCAAGTCCTACAAGACGTCCACGCGTCCTGCCCTCGACAACGTGTCGGTCGAGGTGGAGAAGGGCGAGTTCGTGTTTCTCATCGGACCGTCCGGCTCCGGGAAGTCGACGTTCCTGCGACTGCTGTTGCGAGAGGACCGGCCCACCAGTGGCGAGATCCACGTGGCGGACTTCCACGTCAATCGACTTTCAGGTCGCCGGGTGCCGAAGCTGCGCCAGAACCTGGGGTGCGTGTTCCAGGACTTCCGGCTCCTCCAGCGCAAGACGGTCGCCGAGAACATCTCGTTCGCGCTCGAGGTGATCGGGAAGCCCCGGTCGGTGATCGAGCGCACCGTCCCCGAGGTCCTCGAACTCGTCGGACTGTCGGGCAAGGCGGACCGGCTTCCCGGAGAACTGTCCGGCGGTGAGCAGCAGCGTGTCGCCATCGCGCGGGCCTTCGTCAACCGTCCGCTCGTGCTGATGGCCGACGAACCCACCGGCAACCTCGACCCCGAGACCAGCCAGGACATCATGCTGCTGCTCGAGCGCATCAACCGCACCGGAACCACGGTCCTCATGGCGACCCACGATCACCACATCGTCGACTCGATGCGGCGGCGGGTCGTCGAACTCGATCTCGGGCGCCTCGTCCGGGACGACGCACGCGGCGTCTACGGCGTCGGCCGCTAGTCCGAGTCCTGCTCCGCGTTCCATCCGGCAACCGAAGGATCCCCACCCCGATGCGTGCCAGTTTCCTGTTCAGCGAGGTCACGACCGGCCTGCGCCGCAACCTCACCATGACGATCGCGATGATCCTCACCACCGCCATCTCTCTCGCGTTGTTCGGCGCCGGTCTGCTGGTGGTCCAGATGGCGGGTAAGACGCAGCAGATCTTCCTCGACCGGGTGGAGGTCCAGGTGTTCCTCACCGAAGACATCTCCTCGCTCGACCCCGGATGTGAACAGGAACTCTGCAGCACGCTGCGCAGCGACATCGAGAACACCGAGGACGTCGTGTCGGTGCAGTACCTCAGTCGTGACGATGCCGTCGCCGACGCGACCGACCGCGTCTTCGCCGACCAGCCCGAACTCGCCGAACTGGTCAGCGCCGACAGCTTCCCCGCATCCTTCAAGATCAAGATGTCGGACCCGGACCGGTTCGCGTTGATCCAGGACGAGTTCGGGACGCGCCCCGGCGTCGACAGCGTCCTCAACCAGCAGGATCTCGTCGAGCGACTCTTCGGCGTGCTCGGCGGTATCCGGAACGCCGCCTTCGCGATCGCCACGATCCAGGCCATCGCAGCCGTGCTGCTCATCGCGAACATGGTGCAGATCGCGGCGTTCACGCGACGCACCGAAGTCGGCATCATGAGGCTCGTCGGCGCGACCCGCTGGTACACCCAGCTTCCGTTCCTGCTGGAAGCCGTCGTCGCAGCGATCGTCGGTGCGGCCCTGGCGATCGCCGGGCTGTTCACCGCCAAGAGCGTGTTCGTCGACGGCATGCTCTCCGAGGTGTACGACGCGAATATCGTCGCCCGGATCACCGACAGCGACATCCTGCTGGTGGCCCCGTTCCTCGTGCTCGTCGGCGTGGGAATGGCCGCGTTGACCTCGTACGTGACCCTCCGCCTGTACGTGCGTGAATAACCGTTTGTCCCGGTTCCTATGCTGGACTGTGTTCTGTATCGACCGTTCGAGGACCGGAAGGGCCTGTAAGTGAAGGAAAAGGGCCGGAAGGTCATCGCGACCAACCGCAAGGCACGTCACAATTACGCCATCATCGACACCTTCGAGGCGGGCATCGCCCTCGTGGGAACCGAGGTGAAGAGCCTGCGCGAAGGCAAAGCGTCGCTCGTCGACGCGTTCGCGACCGTCGACGACGGCGAGGTGTGGCTGCGCGGGCTGCACATCCCCGAATACGGGCACGGCACCTGGACGAACCACGCGCCGCGCCGCACCCGCAAACTGCTGCTGCACCGACGCGAGATCGACACACTCGTCGGCAAGACCCGCGAAGGTAACCAGACGCTGGTTCCGCTGTCGATGTACTTCTCCGACGGCAAGGTCAAGGTCGAACTCGCACTCGCGCGCGGTAAGCAGGACTACGACAAGCGGCAGGATCTCGCCCGCCGCACCGCCGAACGCGAGGTGACCCGCGAACTCGGACGGCGCGTGAAGGGTATGCGCCGCTGATCGCGGTTGCGCTCGCGCTGGTCGCCGCGCTCGCATACGGGCTCAGTGACTTCGCGGGCGGAGCGTCCTCCCGGCGCGCCAGCGCCCTGGGCGTCGTCGCGGTCACGTACCCCGTCTCGCTCGTGATGGCGCTCCTCGTCGCGCCGTTCGTCGGAGGTGGGCCGACGGCCTCGTCGCTCGGGTGGGGAGCGGTCTCGGGGATCGCCGGCGGCATCGCGATCTGGTGGTTCTACCTGGCGCTCGCCTCCGGCCCGATGTCGGTCGTGTCCCCGCTCACCGCGATCCTCGTCGCGGGCATTCCTGTGCTCGTGGGAATTTCGCTCGGTGAGCGTCCGGGACTGCTGTCGTACGTGGGCATCGCCATTGCGCTCGTCGCCGTCGCACTGGTCAGCCGGGAATCCGACGAGACCGTCGTCGGCAACGAACATCCCCGCTTCACCGCGAGGGTCGCGTGGTTCACGGTGGGATCGGGCATCGCGTTCGCCCTGTCGTTCATCACGCTCGGCCAGATCGAGGAAGGGACCGGGCTGTGGGGGCTCGTCACCTCACGGCTGACCGCGACACTCGTCGTGTGGTCCGTCATCGCGGTGGTCTGGCGCAAAGTCGTGTGGCCGACCCGGGACATGGTGCCGATCCTGCTCGGGATCGGTGCGCTCGACGTTCTCGCCAACGGCGCCCTCATCTTCGCCTACCAGCAGGGCATGTTGTCGCTCGTGAGCGTCGTCGCCGCGCTCTATCCCGCCGGGACCGTCCTCCTCGCGATGGTCGTCCTGGGCGAACGCGTGGGCAGGGTCCGGCTCGTCGGCATGCTCGCAGCGGCGCTCGCGGTAGCGCTCATCAGCGTGGCGGCGTGAGTCTGCTCGAAGTCCGCCCGTAACGGTGCTCCGACCGTAGCCTGAAGGTTGTTGGGAACAGCGACCTGCGGGCTCGTTTCTGCTCGCCGGCGAATCCGGGTGAGTAAACGGGAGGCGACCGATGACCGATACCCTCGACCTGTCCGCCACCGTCGCGCGGAGACTCGCCGACGAATCGGTCATCTGGCTCACCACCGTGGACGCGAAGTCCACGCCGGTCCCGACCCCGGTGTGGTTCCTGTGGAGGGACGGAAGTTTCCTGCTGTTCTCGCAGCCGGGCACGCACAAACTCGCCAATATCGCCAGAGATCCCCGCGTGGCCCTCAACCTCAACTCCGACGCACACGGCGGCGACGTCGCTGTGTTCACGGGTCACGCCGTCATCGACACCGAGGTTCCGGACGACGACTGGAACCGCTTCGTGGACAAGTACGAGCGGCAGATGGCCTCCCTCGACTACACCCCCGCCCGGTTTCGCGACGACTATTCGGTGCCCGTCAGGGTGACTCCGGTCCGCGTCCGGCAGTGGTAGCGCCTGCGGTGTGAGCAGCCTCATTCCGTCCCGCAGCAGTGGGCTCGGAAATGAAAATGACACGAGACGGATTCATGGCTACAGTAGGTAGTCCTGCGGGGTTCACACGACCTCCGCAGGAACGTGCGGGGCTGAACGGTTTCGACTGCGTACGTTGAGCTAGGGGAAGCGTGTCGGTGCAGGCAAGAGACCACCGTAAGCGTCGCTGCAACCAATTAAGCGCCGAGACCACTCAGCGCGAGTACGCCCTCGCTGCCTAAGTAGCGATTGCGTCTCTGTCAGACCGGGTTTGCTCTCGACCCGGATCCTGGCATCGACTAGAGAGCTTTACCGTTCGGCTCGGTCGCGGAGTCGGATGGGACATCAAACAGCGACTGGGATCGTCATCCCGCCTTGTTCGCGAGAACGGGAGATCCAAGTAGAGACATAGCGAACTGCACACGGAGAAGCCCTGGCGAGGCGGCGGAGGACCCGGGTTCGATTCCCGGCAGCTCCACCGAAAACCCCAGGTGCGGGACCTTTCGAGGTTGCGCACCTGGGGTATTTTTTTTGGCCGGATCACCTGCCGTCCAGTAGCGCCGACATCTTGTCGAGGCATTGCTCGAGACCGGCCTTCGACTGGTCACGGGCCGCCTCGTCCGTGTAGCCGTATTCCGTCACCGTCAGCACCGTGCCCTGCTGCCCGTCGACGGGTGCGAAAGTGACGAGGTGCCGTACGTCGGCTGGGACGCCCGGGGGCGATCCGATCCGAGCACCGGTGTCGTCGGTGAACGTCAGGTCGAATTCGAGCAGGGTGGTCGGTTCGATCCTGCGGTACGTCCACGCGGTGAACATGTCCTGGCCGCCGAACTCGGCCGGCGCACGCATGCCGATGAGCGAGGTGCCGCCCACCCGGAAGTCGAGATCGGCCACCGGAACGGTGAACCCGTGAGGTCCCCACCAACTCTTCAGGTGGGTGGGGTCGTGCCAAGCGCGCCACGCATCCTCGGCGGGTGCGCGGAACTGCCGGGTGCCGACTACGTCGAATGTGGCGGCGTTGTTCGAAGCGGCGTCGTTCGTGTCGGCGTCTGATGTGGCGGACATGCTCATCTCCCTTGATCCTCCGGTCGCAAAACGGTCGTCGGTAAGACCTGCCGGCAGGTGCAGACTCATCGGACGCTTCGGCTGGAGCAGCGGTTCACCCGAGCGAGAAACCGCCCGGGTCCTCGGAGGATGTCTCCTGATCTTGTGGGCCGGAAGCGATTTTGGTTCACCTGGGCGTTTGTCCGAGTGGCAGGGAAGTTGGGAGGGAGGTAGTAATGGGGATATCCCCTCGCGGCGTGATCGTCGCGTCGAGGGATTCGGGTACAGCCAGTTGCCCGCCTTCTCGGATTCGATCCCACACCGGCCCCGCCCGTCTACAAACGAGGCGGTTGTCCGGTCCGAGAGTCGATCGAATCGAGCTTTCGCTTGAAAGGATCCACCCGATCGTGAGCACAGATTCCAGTTCTTCCGCTTCTTCTTCGTTTGCCGATTCACCGGAACCCGTCCGTTCCACGGGCCGGGCAGGGTCGATGACCACGGCCGAGATCAAGGCGCGCGTCGCGCAGATGTTCGGCGACACCGACGATTCCTCTCCACCCCCGGAGGCGCCCGCGTGATCCACCGGGACGCGGCAGTGCGTTTGGTAGACGTGCGAGTGGCTATGCCTTCGTCACGCACCGTGTCGAAGGAGGTCGGCGATGACAGAACACGATTTGTTCGAACGCATCGAGCAGTTGGTGCATCGCGAGCAGGAACTGCGCACTCGAGCAGTCGGTGACGGAATCTCCGACGACGATCGACAGGAACTGCGCACCGTGGAGGAGCGCTTGGACCAGTGCTGGGATCTGCTCCGTCGGCGGCGGGCGAAAGCAGAGTTCGGCGAAGACCCCGACGACGAGGGGCCGCGTCCGGCGGGAGAGGTCGAGTCGTACCAGCAGTAGGCCGACGCCGGGTCGAACCCACATCCTCGAAATCGTCTCGGGCTACCCACCCGTTTCCGGGGTGCAGGTGGCGCATGTCCGGGCGAGCACGGGCAAGATGAGACCTACACAGTCGACGAGGAGGTCTTATGGCGCACGAGCGAGCGGGACAGCGGGCGATTGCCGAGGATCTGGAAGACCTCGCGCACTTGGTCACTGCGTACTACACCGTGAAGCCGGATCCCGAAGACCCACTGCAGCAGGTGGTATTCGGTACGTCCGGGCATCGCGGCTCGAGCCTCGCCGGTGCGTTCAACGAAGACCACATCCTCGCGACGACGCAGGCGATCGTGGAATACCGGGCGGGTCAGGGCACCGGGGGACCGTTGTTCCTCGGCCGCGACACGCACGCCCTGTCCGAACCCGCGTGGGCGACCGCGCTCGAGGTGCTCGTCGCCAACGACGTCGAGGTCGTCGTCGACTCGCGTGAGCGATACACCCCGACGCCCGCGGTCAGCCACGCCATCCTTCGGCACAACGCGGGCGCGGGTCACCGCGCCGACGGGATCGTGGTCACGCCGTCCCACAATCCGCCGCGCGACGGCGGATTCAAGTACAACCCGCCGTCGGGAGGCCCCGCCGACAGCGACGCGACCTCGGTGATCGCCGCCCGCGCCAACGAACTGCTCGCCGCCGGCCTCGTCGGCGTGAAACGTGTGCCGGTCTCGGCGGCGCTCGCCGCGGCCGGACGATACGACTTCCTCGCCACCTACATCGACGACCTGCCCAACGTGGTGGACCTCGGTGCGGTTCGTGCCGCTGGACTGCGCATCGGAGCCGATCCCCTGGGCGGCGCGAGCGTCGACTACTGGGGTGAGATCGCCGAGCGGCACCATCTGGATCTCACCGTGGTGAACCCCCTGGTCGACGCGACCTGGCGGTTCATGACTCTCGACACCGACGGGAAGATCCGCATGGATTGCTCGTCGCCCAACGCGATGGCCTCCATGATCGAAGCGCGCAAGGACTTCGACCTCGCGACCGGAAACGACGCCGACGCGGACCGCCACGGCATCATCACGCCGGACGCCGGACTGCTCAACCCGAACCACTACCTCGCGGTGGCCATCGACTACCTGTTCCGCAACCGGCCGGGATGGTCTACCGAAAGCAAGGTGGGCAAGACCCTGGTGAGTTCGTCGATGATCGACCGGGTCGCCTCCGGGCTCGGCCGCCCCCTGCTGGAGGTTCCGGTGGGCTTCAAATGGTTCGTGCCGGGTCTGCTCGACGGGTCGCTGGGCTTCGGCGGCGAGGAGAGCGCCGGCGCGTCGTTCCTTCGGCACGACGGCTCGGTGTGGACCACCGACAAGGACGGCATCGTGCTCGCGCTGCTCGCCGCGGAGATCACGGCGGTCGCGGGTAAGAGCCCCTCGCAGTACTACGGCGACCTCACCGCCCGGTACGGCGACCCGTCGTACGCCCGGGTCGACGCACCGGCGACGCGGGAGCAGAAGGCCGTGCTCGCGAAGTTGTCGCCCGAGCAGGTCGACGCCACCGAACTGGCGGGCGAGCCCATCACCGCGACGCTGACCACCGCACCGGGCAACGGTGCTGCGATCGGTGGTCTCAAGGTCACCACCGAGAACGCCTGGTTCGCTGCCCGGCCGTCCGGTACCGAGGACGTCTACAAGATCTACGCGGAATCGTTCCGTGGACCCGAGCACCTCGCAGAGGTGCAACAGGCCGCGCGGGACCTGGTCTCGTCGGTCCTGTCCTGACGGGCTCGTACATCCGCGCCGCAAGCGCGGATCGTGCGCGTAGCTAACATTGTGGGCATCATGCGCACACGTGAGGCGGCGTTGCCGCGGGAGATCTGGGTCCTCGTCGCGGCGAGTTTCGTCATTGCCCTCGGCTTCGGGCTGGTGGCGCCGGCACTCCCACAGTTCGCACGCAGCTTCGACGTGGGAGTCACCGCCGCGTCCATCGTCATCTCGGCGTTCGCCGCGATGCGACTGGTGTTCGCGCCCTTCAGCGGACGGCTCGTCCAGAAGCTGGGGGAGCGGCCCGTCTACATCACGGGTCTGCTCATCGTGGCCCTGTCGACCGGGGCCTGCGCCTTCGCGGAAACCTATTGGCAGCTGCTCGTCTTCCGCGCGTTGGGCGGCATCGGGTCGACGATGTTCACGGTGTCGGCGCTGGGCCTTTTGGTGCGCATCGCGCCGCCCGACGCACGCGGCCGCGTGTCGGGTCTGTACGCCACCAGCTTCCTGCTCGGCAACATCTTCGGTCCCCTCGTCGGTGGTGCGCTCACCGGCCTCGGGCTCCGGGCACCGTTCCTGATCTACGCGGTGGCCCTGCTGATCGCTGCCGCCGTCGTTGGCGTGCGATTGCGCTCGTCGCACCTCGCGCAGCCCGGCAAGGGTGAAGAACTGCGGGTGATGGGGCTGCGCGAAGCGCTCGGTTCCCCTGTCTACCGTGCGGCGCTCGGTTCGAATTTCGCGAACGGGTGGGTCGTGTTCGGTGTCCGCGTCGCGATGGTGCCGCTGTTCGTCGTGGAAGCGCTCGAGCAGGGGGAGGCGTTCGCCGGCGTGGCACTGACCGCGTTCGCCGTGGGCAACGCTCTCGTCCTGATCCGATCCGGGCGCTGGTCCGACCGCTACGGGCGACGGCCCTTCGTGCTCGCCGGACTCCTGGTGTGCGGCGTCTCGACGATCGTGATGGGCCTGACGGAGAGTGTGGCGCTGTTCCTCGTCACGTCGTTCGTGGCCGGTATGGGGTCGGGGTTGTCGAACCCGTCCCAGCAGGCCGCGGTGGCCGATGTGGTGGGCAGCAAGGCACGCGGTGGCCCGGTACTCGCGACCTTCCAGATGACGGCGGACATCGGCACGGTGATCGGGCCGATCGTGGCGGGTCTGCTCGCCCAGCACCTGTCGTTCTCTGTTGCGTTCGCTGCCACCGGCATGATCATGCTGATCGCCGCGATTCCGTGGTTCTTCGCCGGACGCTCGAGTGACCGGGCACCCGCCGCCGACGACGTGAGCCAGGACGGGGCCGTGATCCCCGACAGCGCGGTGATCGACGGCGGCGGGATGAGCAACGACGGCGGCGTGAGCAACGACACTGGCAGCCGAGCACAGGATCGGTAGTGTCGAAACAGTGTGGATTCGTATCGTCTCGACGGTCGCGCGTCTAGGTCTCGCAGCCGTCTGGCTGGCGTCAGGGTGGGTCAAATTCTCCGACCCCACCCAGACAGTGGTAGCGGTACGGGCGTATCAAATTCTTCCGTCCGATCTGGTGCGGCCCTTCGCCGCGGTCTTCCCCGCGCTCGAACTCGCGCTGGGACTGTTGCTGCTGGTGGGTTTGGCGGTGCGACCGGCGGCGGTGGCGAGTGCAATAGGCCTGGTGCTGCTCATCGCGGCGATCGCGTCGGCGTGGGCGCGCGGCCTGTCCATCGACTGCGGGTGCTTCGGTGGCGGCGGTGTCGTCGCCGACGTGAGCGCCTGGGACTACCTCTCCGAGATTCTGCGCGACCTCGCGTTCCTCGCCGCGTCCGCCTGGCTCATGGTGTTCCCGCGGTCGCCTCTCGCCCTCGGCCCCGGTTCGCGGACGTTCTCAGTGCGCCCTCAGTCCACAGTGGCAGAGTGAACCCGGACATTCTCAGACGAACAAAGGGCAGATGTCGTGAATGCGAAGAAGGTCAAGTCGGCGAAGTACACCCCTGAGCCGACGTCGAACAAATTCACCTACATCCTCGGCGGTGTCGCTGTCGTGGTGATTGCGGCACTCGTCATCGGCGGTGTGCTGTTGACATCCGGCGGAACGGACGCGCGCAACGACGGGTACGGCACCGTGCAGAACGCGGCGGTGGAGGTGGCCAACGATGACGGGACGATTCTCCTCGGCCGGCCCGACGCCGCAGCGACCATCGATCTCTACGAAGATCCGATGTGCCCGTACTGCGCCGAACTCGAGCACAAGCACTCACAGGAACTCGCGGAGGCGATCGACAACGGAGACCTCGCCGTCCGTTACCACACCCTCGCCTTCCTCGATCGGCTGTCGAGCAGCGGCGACTACTCCACACGTGCCGTAGCGGCCGCGCAGTGCGTCGCGGAAAGCGGTGACGCGGTTGTGTTCTCGAAGTTCCACGACACGCTGCTCTCGCCGGATACGCAGCCGGCGGAAGGCGGCAACAGCGACCTCGACAATGCTGCGCTCGCGCAACTGGCTCGTGATGCGGGAGCGTCCGACGAGACCGTGCAGTGCATCACCGACGGAACCCGCGTGGAGCAGGCCGCGACCGATGCCGAGGCGGGTCGTCAGAAGCTCGCCACCACCGGCGCGACCGGCACTCCTGCCGTGATCTACAACGGCACCGTCATCGACGCGCTCGGCAACGAGAACTGGATCGCCGAACTCACGAACTAGCGGCACGGAGGCGGTGGGAGACCCCGGCAGCACGTCTCCCACCGTTCCGTCGTCTACCAGGCGATTTGTTGCCGACGAGCGCGATGGTGTAACTTTCTTTCAGCGCAAGGGGTTGCCCCCGGCGCAGAGAAATGGATACGGGGCTATGGCGCAGCTGGTAGCGCACCACACTGGCAGTGTGGGGGTCAGGGGTTCGAGTCCCCTTAGCTCCACGTAAATCGAAAACAAGAAATGCCCCGCCTGTCGGCGGGGCATTTTTGTGTCCGGACCCGACTCGGGCTCTCGCCCGCTGTGAACGTAGACCGGGCCACAACCTCGCCTGAGAGCCGATGGTGACGTCCTCGTCGCCCTGTCTCGGTTCGTACCGGACGTGCGCAGCAGCGGACGCACATCATGTCTACGCAGCTGTACGAAAAAACTCGGCGCCGGTCTCGCGCTCCGGCCGCGGCACTCATTTTCGAGGCCGGGGTCGAAGCTGCGAGAGCTGACGCCGAGTTCTGCCTTACGGGCCGGTCAAGAGACCGGCTGCGGTGACGGGGTCGTCGTAGGCGCAGTCGTGGTGGTCGGCGCGGTGGTGCCCGAGGGCTGTCCCGTCGTCGATTCACCCGTCGTGGGCTGGCCTGTGGTCGACTCGCCCGTCGCGGGATCCGGCACGACTACAGCATCGGTTCCCGGGGCCGGCGGAACGATCGGTGCCGTCTCGGTCGGTGCTGCCGGTGTGACGCTCGGTGCGGACACGCTCGGTGCGGGCGCGGAGGGTGCCGGAGCGGCCCCGTCCGCGGGGGTCTGCGTGGCAGTCTCGGTTCCCTGCGCGGGTGCGGGCGTCTCCGACGTCTCCGGGGTCTCCGACTTCTCGTCGGCCTCGGCTGCCGCCATCATCCGCATCGCCTTTGCTTCGGCGTCGCTGGACACGGGCTTACCCTGCTTGGCCTGCTCGGCCAGGTGGTTGAGCCACGCGGCCGCATAGTCGACGGTGCTGGTGCCCTTGCCGTCGATGTCGTCGTCCCAGTAGTCGAAGTGGTGACCGTAGTGGTCGTCGGTCTCCCGGTTGTAGCCGAAGGTCTGGTCGTACGGGTCGCTCATGATCACCGCGAGGGTGTTCTGATTGGTCCGGACGAAGCCGATGACCTCCTTGAGGAGCTTCTCCGGCAGGTACGCGAGGTTGGCCAGGCGGTCCGCCGGAATGGGCTCGGAACCGTCGGCTGCGACCGGCGTCGTCTTGGGCGCCTCGGGAACGTAGCCGGGCTCGGAAACCTTGATCAGAACATCGAGGAATGTCTCGTCCGACCGCATCCAGTTTTCGTCGGCGGAGATATCGGCGAGCGCGAGCAACGCGACCCGGCCGATGACCTGGGCGAGGTCGGCGCCCGTTGCGGGGGTCAGCCCTTCACGCTCGATGGCGTCACCGTTGACCTGACGGCCGAGGTTGACGAGCAGTTCGATCATGGAGATGTTCTCCGGCGTCGAGCACGCGAAGTCGCCTTCGGAACAGAAGGAGGCAACCTTGCCGTTCAGTTTGCCGAAATCACCGGCGGTTCCGGGCAGCACTCCGCCACCGGGAGCCGCGCCGCTGCCCGGCTCGTAGGGGCGGTCGAAGCCGTCGGGGTTGCTGGGATCCTCGGCGCCCGGGAAGAAGCCTCCGTCGACGCCGCGGCCGGCGTCGGAGAGAATGACGACTCCCGTGACCGCAGAGGGATCGCCGTTGGGCCAGGTGCCGTCCGGGTTCTGCTGCTGGTTGCCGATCTGCATCGCCGCACGCCGGGCGACATCCGCGCCTTCGCTGAAGCCCACGATGGCGAACTGTGTGTCGGGGCACGAGGCCTGGATCGCCTTCATCACCGTGATGGTGTTTTCGGCGCCCTTGGTCACGGCGTCTTCGTAGCTCGACAGGTCGGCGGGATACTCGACGTAGATCGCCGCGTAGCCGTTGTCCGCCTCGTGCTCCTTCAGCGGTGCGTTGATCACGGGATTGACCCACATGCTGCCGTACGCGCCCTGCTGCGCGGCGGGCAACTTGTTGCCCTTTTCGTCCACCAGCATCTTCGACTGGTCGCGCGGGGTGTCTCCACGCCCGCCGACGCCGATGCTGACCATGTCGTGGCAGTCGGTGGTCGAGGCCAAACCCGCGAGGGCGGGATCAGCCACAGTAGGCACGTTCGGTTGCGGCCACGCGATGGCAACTGCCGCCGCGACCCCGAGTGCGAGAGGCGCGAGCACGCCCGCGAAAATTCTGCCGCGTGCCGGCGACGATCCATTAGCCATGGGTTTTTCCAATCCGTTTCACCTGTCGGACATCCGGTGCGAGGATGCGGGCGGGGTCACATCACACGTCGTGCAAACGACTCCCGGCGTTACACCTCCGGCGTCTCGAACCCCGTGCGCGGAGACCCGGGCAGGTCTGCATGCCCGGCCTCTCCCTACCGCGCACGCATGTTCGGGACGTGCCGGACATGGGAAAGGAGAGGCGTGGACACTGCCGACGGCTCGTTCGGGACGGAGTTTCCGCAGGCGATGGGGAAGGTGTCGCGACGTGCACTCTCGGAGCGCGGATACACCCGATTTGAACACCTGACCTCGGTGACGCCGAAAGAACTGCTGACCATCCACGGTGTCGGACCGAAGGCGATCCGCATTCTCGGCGAGGAACTCGAGGCGAGGGGTCTGCGCTTCCGCGAGGCGTGACGAGGCAAGGCGATAGGGTCGATAACACCGACCGGCGCGAGCCACAGTACGAAGGAGACATCACCATGTCGCAGACAGTCCGCGGAGTAATCGCACGCGCGAAGGGAGCACCCGTCGAGGTAGTGCCCATCGTGATCCCCGATCCCGGACCCGGTGAGGCCGTCGTCGCGATCGCTGCGTGCGGTGTGTGCCACACCGATCTGCACTACCGCGAGGGCGGGATCAACGACGAGTTCCCCTTCCTGCTCGGCCACGAGGCCGCCGGCGTCGTCGAGGCGGTGGGCGAGGGCGTCGATTCGGTCGCGGTGGGCGACTTCGTCGTCCTCAACTGGCGTGCCGTGTGCGGACAGTGCCGGGCGTGTAAGCGCGGACAGCCCCAGTACTGCTTCTCGACCTTCAACGCGACGCAGAAGATGACCCTCGAGGACGGCACCGAGCTGACACCGGCATTGGGTATCGGCGCGTTCGCCGACAAGACCCTCGTGCACGCGGGTCAGTGCACCAAGGTCGATCCGAGCGCGGATCCCGCCGTCGTCGGTCTGCTCGGCTGCGGCGTGATGGCCGGCCTGGGCGCTGCGGTCAACACCGGCGGCGTCACTCGCGGTCAGTCCGTCGCAGTCATCGGGTGCGGTGGCGTCGGCGACGCAGCGATCATGGGTGCCCGGCTCGCCGGCGCCGGCAAGATCATCGCCGTCGACCGCGACGACAAGAAGCTCGAATGGGCCACCGACCTGGGAGCGACCCACACGATCAACTCCACGTCGACCGACGCGGTCGAGGCGATCAAGGAGATCACCGGCGGCTTCGGTGCCGACGTGGTGATCGACGCCGTGGGGCGGCCGGAGACCTACAAGCAGGCGTTCTATGCCCGCGACCTGGCCGGTACCGTCGTTCTCGTCGGCGTCCCGACGCCCGACATGACCCTCGAGATGCCGCTCGTCGACTTCTTCTCACACGGCGGATCGCTCAAGAGCTCCTGGTACGGAGACTGCCTGCCCGAACGCGACTTCCCGACCTACGTCGACCTGTACCAGCAGGGACGTCTGCCGCTCGAGAAGTTCGTCACCGAGCGCATCGGCATCGACGATGTCGAGAAGGCGTTCGAGACCATGCACCGCGGCGAGGTTCTCCGATCGGTGGTGATCCTGTGAGCCGCGTGTCGCCGATCCGGGTCGATCGCGTCGTCACCCACGGAACCTTCGCGCTCGACGGCGGTGAGTGGGAAGTCGACAACAACATCTGGCTCGTCGGCAACGACGACGAAGTGGTCGTGATCGATGCCGCGCACACCGCGCAGCCGATCATCGACGCCGTCGGCAACCGCAAGGTGGTCGCGATCGTCTGCACCCACGCGCACAACGATCACATCACCGTCGCACCCGAACTGTCGGAGAAGCTCGACGCGCCGATCCTCCTCAACCCCGCCGACGACATGCTCTGGGAGATGACCCACCCGGGCGTCGCCCACGGCACGATCGAGGACGGGCAACGGATCTCGGTGGCCGGCACCGATATCCAGACGATTGCGACACCGGGCCACTCACCGGGTTCGGTCTGCCTGTACCTGCCCGAAGCCGGCGAATTGTTCACCGGCGACACGTTGTTCTCGGGCGGCCCGGGTGCGACCGGGCGCTCCTTCTCGGACTTCCCGACGATCATCGGGTCGATCCGCGACAAGCTGTTCGCACTGCCCGCCGAGACCACGGTGCACACCGGGCACGGTGACGGCACCACGATCGGTACCGAATCTCCGCACCTCGAGGAGTGGATCAAGCGCGGTAACTGACGCCACTCCCGCGGGTGGTTCCGGAGCACGTCCGACCGGAACCACCCGCGGCGGCGTCTCCGCCCTCGCCGTTACCCTCACCGTATGGCGAAGAAGCAGATACCGGTGGTTGTCGTGGCCGGATTCCTCGGCGCTGGTAAGACGACCCTGCTCAACCATCTCCTGCGCAACACGCGCGGAGCGCGGATCGGTGTGATCGTCAACGACTTCGGCTCGGTCAACATCGACTCGATGATGGTTGCAGGCCAGGTCGACTCGATGGTGTCGCTGAGCAACGGATGCCTCTGCTGCGCAGTCGATGTCAGCGACATGGACGCGATGCTCGACCGTCTCGCGCACCGCTCGTCGGATCTCGACGTCATCGTCGTCGAAGCCAGCGGACTGGCAGAACCCCGCAACATGATCCGGCTCGTCGCGGGCTCCGAGAATCCCTTCGTCACCTACGGCGGCCTCGTGCTCGTCGTCGACGCGGTGGAGTTCGACCGGTCCAGGACGAAGCATCCCGAGATCGAACAGCACGTCGCGCTCGCAGACCTGGTGCTGCTCAACAAGACCGACCGGATCGACAGCGATGCACACGACGACCTGCTCGGTGCCGTGTGCAGCCTCAACCCCCGGGCCGCGGTGATCTCGACCGAACACGCGCGGATCGAACCCGCGTTGCTGTTCGACATCCCGGACCGGCCCGAGCCGCAACCGGGCGAGCAACTCACTCTCGACCAGTTGCTCTATTCGGACGACGACCATGACCACCCGCACCTGCACGACGCGTACGACGCGATCACATTCGAGACCCGGGATGCACTACACCCCCGCGTGCTGGTCGATTTTCTCGAGAACCAGCCCGCAGGGGTGTTTCGTATCAAAGGCTATGTGCGTGTCGCCGCAGGGCTACAGGTGAGTACCTACCTGCTGCACACGGTGGGCGATCACATCCGTTTCGAACCGGTGAGCCGCGGCGAGAGCGTCCCCGACTGCACCACGCTGGTGGTGATCGGAGCCGACCTCGACGCGGACGCCGTGCGCGAACGGTTGACGGGATGCATTGCGACCGAACCGGTGTCGGGCGACGCGATGTACGCCGTCCACCGGTTCACGCCGCGCTGAACCCGGCGGGAGATCAGCGCGGGGTAGCCGTGGGGCGCGTCGAGCGACGACGGCCGGTGGCAGCGGTTCCGCCGTGTCCGGTGGAGCGCTGTCCTGCCGAAGCGCCCTGGCGCGACGCGGAAGCAACACCCTGACGGGACGAAGAACCCTGGCGCGAGGAGCCGGCACCCTGACGTGCTGCGCCACCCTGCGACGGGGTGCGGCGACGTGCGCCACCGGCCCGCTGCGGACGCGACGAGCCTGCGGCCGGCGTCTGCACCGGCTTCGGCGCGACATAGGGCGCGATATCGCCGACGAGTGCGAGCACGTGCTCGGACTTCGCCGTCGACTTGATCGGTGTGACGTTGATCGCGGCCTTGCGCATGATCACGGCAAGATCCTTGCGCTGGTCCGGGAGGACGATGGTGACGACATCACCGGCGCTTCCGGCCCGAGCGGTACGACCCGAACGGTGCAGGTATGCCTTGTGCTCGGCCGGGGGATCGACGTGGACGACGAGTTCGACGTCGTCGACGTGCACACCGCGGGCTGCGACGTCGGTCGCCACGAGCACGCGGGCCTCACCCGAGGAGAACGCGGCGAGGTTGCGGTCGCGGGCGTTCTGCGACAGGTTGCCGTGCAGATCGACTGCGGGGATCCCCGAATCGGTGAGCTGCTTGGCCAGCTTGCGTGCCTGATGCTTGGTGCGCATGAACAGGATTCGGCGACCGTTGCCGGAAGCGAGGGTGCGGATCAGGTCCTTCTTCGCGTCGAGACCGGGCACGTCGAAGATGTGGTGGGTCATCGCTGCAACGGGGGAGTTGGCTTCATCCACCGAGTGCATGACCGGGTTGTGGAGGAAGCGCTTGACGAGCTTGTCGACTCCGTTGTCCAGGGTGGCCGAGAACAGCAGGCGCTGGCCGCTGGTCGGGGTCGCGTTCATGATGCGCGTGACGCCGGGGAGGAAGCCGAGATCGGCCATATGGTCGGCCTCGTCGAGCACGGTGACCTCGATCGCCTCGAGGGAGACGAACTTCTGACGCATGAGGTCTTCGAGGCGACCCGGGCAGGCGATGACGATGTCGACGCCGCGACGGAGTGCTTCGACCTGACGGCTCTGCGACACGCCACCGAAGATGGTGGTCACCCGCAGGCCCGACGCATGGGCGAGAGGCTCGACGACCGCTGCGATCTGCGTTGCGAGTTCGCGGGTCGGGGCAAGTACGAGACCGCGGGGGCGGCCGGGAGCGCGGGTGGCTCCACCGGCGAGGCGTGCGGTGAGGGGGATCGAGAAGGCAAGAGTCTTGCCGCTGCCCGTACGGCCCCGTCCGAGAACGTCGCGACCCGCGAGTGTGTCGGGGAGGGTGTCCACCTGGATGGGGAACGGGCTGGTGATTCCGGAGTCACTCAACGTAGCGACGAGAGGACGGGGGACACCAAGATCGGAAAAAGATGTGGTCATAGAACAGCGCTGCCTTTCACTGCGGCGTGTGTGCACTCGACGGGAAGTGTTCCCGTGGTGCTGACGTGATCGCCGCAAGGAAAGCCGGTGCGTGTGCAGAGAGCTGCAGTGTGCATGCGGGTCGGGCACGATCCCGATCCCGCCGGTATCCCACGACGGTGGGCGTCTTCGTGACACCCGAACCACATCACCCTACCGCACAGTCGGCACGGTACGACCGGTCCGGCTACAGCCCCACCCACTCGGTGACACCCTGCGTGAAGTGCTGGCGCTTCCAGATCGGCACCTCGTGTTTGATGCGTTCGACCAGTTCGGCGCACGTGGCGAAGGCTTCCGCGCGATGCGGCGCGGCGACGGCCGCGACGAGCGCGAGATCGCCGATCGTGAGATGTCCCACTCGGTGTACGGCCGCGACCGGGAGACCCGATTCGGCGGCCACTTCCTCGCAGCACCGACGCAGGAACGCCTCGGCGTCGGGGTGCGCCTGGTACTCGAGCGCACTCACGGACTGGCCGCCGTCGTGATTGCGCACCACACCGGTGAAAACCACCACGGCGCCGTGCCGGGGACCTGCCACCGCAGCGTCCACTACCGCAGTATCCAGCGGCTCCGCCGAAATCCGTGCCAGCAGTTCACTGTTGCCGCTGGTTTCGGGGATGCGCCCCGAGGTGTCGACGCCGTCTGTCTCACTCATGTGCTCCGCCTCCCGCGACCTGCGCCAACAGATGATCGAGGATCGGCTCGAGCGCAGCGAGTCCGTCCTTCACGCCACCGGGCGATCCCGGAAGGTTCACGACGACGGTGCGGCCCACGAGCCCGGCGACCCCCCGGGAGAGCACCGCGTGGGGCGTGACGTCGAGTCCCCGTCGCCGGATCGAGTCCGCGATCCCCGGTAGTTCGCGGTCCAGCACCGCGAGTGTCGCCTCGGGCGTGGCGTCGGTCGGCGATGCGCCGGTGCCTCCGGTGGTCACCACGAGCGCCGGTCCGCCACGGAGTGCGTCGGCAAGGCCTGCCGCGATCTGCGCATCGGCGTACACGAGCGGTCCGCGCACGGTGAATCCGCGCTCGCCCAGCCACTTCTCGATCAGCGGGCCGGTGCGGTCCTCGCGGGTGCCCGCGGCGACACCGGTGGACGCGACCACGACGACCGCGGAACGCTCCGCCGACTCGGGCTCGTCCGCCGCGGCGTCGGTGCGGGTGTCAGGGTCGTCGCGGTGCCAGCGGCCCCGCTTGCCGCCTTCCTTCGACAGGAGCCGCACGCCGTCGAGAACCGCAGCAGGATCTACTGCTTTGACCATGTCGTGCAAGGTGAGTCCCGCGACGGCGACCGCCGTGAGCGCTTCCATCTCGACTCCGGTCGGCCCTTTGGTCTTCGCGGTCGCTTCGATGGTGATCGCCGTGTCGGTGAAGCCGAAGTTCACCCTCACCGACGACAATGCAAGCTGGTGGCACAGGGGGATCAGTTCCCACGTTCGCTTGGCGGCGGCGATACCCGCGATGCGGGCGGTGGCGAGCACATCGGCCTTCGGCATGTCGTCGGCGCGCACGAGTGCCACGACTTCCGGCGTGGTGACGAGTCGGCCGGCGGCGAGTGCCGTGCGGGTGGTGTCCGCTTTCGCGGACACATCGACCATCCGGGCCCGGCCCTGGTCGTCGAGGTGGCTCAATTCGGTCACAGGGTCAGCACTTTCACGAGGTCTCCAGCTTCGAGTGAGACGGTGTCGGCGGGGATGTCGAGGAGAACGTCGGCGGCGGCGAGCCCGGCGACGAGGTGCGATCCGCGCCCGGCCGCAGGCATCACCGTGCGCCCGTCGAGGACACCGCGCAGGAACTGGCGCTTGCCGGGGATCGAGGTCAGATCCGTGGCGAGGGGCACCATTTCGGTCACTGCGGGCGGATATCCCGCCGCCTCCCGCAGCACCGGACGCGCGAAGACCTCGAACGAGACCAGCGCGCTGACGGGGTTGCCCGGGAAGGTCAGCACCGGAACACCCTCGACCACCGCGGATCCCTGTGGGCCGCCGGGCTGCATCGCAACCGAGACGAATTCCCCGCCCAGCGGTTCGAGCGTGTCCTTGACGACTTCGAAGTCACCCTTCGACACCCCGCCGGACGTGAAGATCACATCGGCGACCTTCGCGGCGTAGGCGAGCATCTCGGCGAATTCCTCGGGATCGTCGTGGCAGTGGTCGATCGACACGACGTCGGCTCCGTTGGCGGTGGCACTCGCCGCCAGCGCCGGCCCGTTGGAGTTGTAGATGTGTCCCGGGCCGAGCACGTCTCCCGCGGTCACCAGTTCGCTCCCGGTCGAGATCACGGCTACCCGGGGTCGCGCCCGGACCGGGATGTTCGTCAGCCCGACGGCGGCCAGCGCCGCGATGTGGCGGGCTGCGAGAACCGTGCCCTCCGACAGCAGACGGTCGCCCGTCCGGACGTCGCTGCCCGCTTCCCGCACGTAGGTTCCCGGCTCGGTGCCTCTGCCGATCGTCACCGTCCCGGCGTCCTCGTCGGCTGCGGTGTCCTCGACGGGTACGACGGCGTCGGCGCCATCCGGTAGCGGGGCGCCGGTCATGATCTTCAGCGCGTGTCCCGGAACGAGCGTCCCGGCGGTGTCCCCGGCCGCTACGACGCCCTGCACGGGCAGTGTCACGGGCGCATCGGGCACGGTGCTCGAGGCGACCGCGTACCCGTCCATCTGGGAGTTCCGGAACGGGGGAAGATCGAGCGGAGAGTGGATGGTCGCTGCAAGTATGCGATGCAGGGCGCGCGACAGTGGGACGGTCACGGTGGACCCGGAGCGGAGGGCCCCGAGTAGTTCCGCCACGTACCGCTCGTGTTCCTCCACGGACCGCTTGCCGCTCGTCATGTGGCTAATCCTAGGCACAATCGAGATCGTGTCCGCCCGAGTACCTGCGGACTGCCGGGCCCCTTCGGGGTGCTTCGGTGTTCACGGGCCGCCGCCAATGGGCATACTGGGCGCATGGTGGTTGTGACCGGATGACGGCAGTGAACGTAGGGATTCCGCTTGTACGTGGACGTGCCGACGACACGTCCGACCGTCCCGACGTGCCCGAATTGCTCGACCGTTTCGGGCGGGTCGCCCGCGATCTGCGCGTCTCGATCACGGAGAAATGCTCGCTGCGCTGCACCTATTGCATGCCGGAGGAGGGGCTTCCCGCCATCCCGCGGGAACAACTGCTCACCGTCGACGAAATCGTGCGCCTGGTCGGGATCGCGACCGGCAGACTCGGTGTTCGCGAGGTGCGGTTCACCGGCGGGGAACCTCTCGTGCGGCGGGACCTCGAAGAGATCATCGCGGGGTGCGCGAGTGTCGCGCCGGGTATCCCGCTTGCGATCACGACCAACGCGGTGGGCCTCGAGCACCGCGCGGATGCGCTCGCGCGGGCCGGCCTCGGTCGCGTCAACATCTCCCTCGACACGATCGACCGCGATCATTTCGCGAAACTGACCCGTCGAGATCGTCTCGAGTCCGTCCTGGCGGGCATCCGCGCCGCGAAGAACGCCGGTTTCGCGCGGGTGAAGGTCAATGCCGTACTCATGCCGGAAACCCTGCAGGGCGCCGCCGACCTGCTGGAGTTCTGTCTCGGCGAGCAGGTCGAACTGCGGTTCATCGAACAGATGCCGCTCGACGCAGACCACGAGTGGGCGCGATCGCGGATGGTGCCCGCGCAGGATCTGCTCGACGTGCTCGGAGCGCGTTTCACCCTCACCGAGACCGAGCGGGAAGATCCGTCCGCGCCGGCGGAACGCTGGCTCGTCGACGGTGGGCCCGCGACGGTGGGAATCATCGCGTCGGTGACCCGGTCCTTCTGCTCGGACTGCGACCGCACCCGCCTGACCGCGGAGGGCACGGTGCGATCCTGCCTGTTCAGCGACCAGGAGACGGACCTGCGGGCCGCGCTGCGCGGCGGTGCGACCGACGACGAACTGATGGACCTGTGGCGCGGAGCCATGTGGAACAAGTGGGCCGGGCACGGCATCGACGCGGCGGATTTCGCTCCGCCGCAACGCAGTATGGGAGCAATCGGTGGCTGATGTGGTGAACGGGATCGAGGTGCGGTACTTCGCCGCCGCAACCGACGCGTCCGGGTGCGAGAAGGAGACCGTCGCATTACCCGCCGGATCCGATCTCGGTGCTCTTCGCGCGGCGCTCGTGGAGCGGTACGGACCCGCGATGGAACGCGTGCTGTCGGTTGCCGCGTACCTCGTCGAGCCGGGAGACGGAGGAACGGGGGAACTCACCCGCGACCTGTCCCGCCCGGCGGGTGCCCGCGTCGACGTGCTGCCGCCGTTCGCCGGCGGCTGAGCACGACGGGCGGCTAGCTCACTTCCACCAGGTGTCGGACGGCGCCACCGGCATCACGCGCTTGTGGTGCGTCTCGAGGAACTTGCCTTCGAGGCGTTTCGCGAGATCGTCGGTGACGTCCTTGCCCTCGAGGTAGTCGTCGATCTCGCTGTACTTCATGCCCAGGGCCTCTTCGTCGGGCAGCGCCGGACGGTCGTCTTCGAGATCGGCGGTGGGGACCTTGCTCCAGGTGCTCTCCGGTGCTCCGAGTTCTCGCAGCAACGCAGCGCCCTGCCGCTTGGTGAGTCCGGCCAGCGGCGTGATGTCGACTCCGCCGTCCCCGTACTTGGTGTAGAAGCCGGTCACGGCCTCGGCGGCATGGTCGGTCCCGACCACGAGATGGCCCAGTTCGCCGGCGATCGCGTACTGGAGCATCATTCGCTCACGTGCCTTGATGTTTCCCCGGACGAAATCGCGGATGGTGCTGCCGTGTCCGGAGAGCTCGCCCAGCGCGCGTCCGGCTTCGGTCGCGGTGGCATCGGTTCCGGGCTTGATGTCTGCTCGCACGGTGTGATCCGGCTCGATGAATTCGAGTGCGATCTGTGCGTCGTGCTCGTCGGCCTGCCGGCTGTAGGGGAGGCGTACGGCGACGAATTCGGCGTCGCGTCCCTCGGCACGGAGCTTTTCCACGGCCAACTGGGCCAGTCGTCCGGCGAGCGTGCTGTCCTGGCCGCCACTGATGCCGAGCACGAAGCCCTTTGCCGGAGTGGAGGCCAGGTAGTCGGCGAGAAACTGTACTCGCGAATCGATCTCGCTCCGCGGATCGATGGAGGGCTTGACTCCGAGTTCTTCGATGATCCGATCGCGCAGGTTCGTCATTGACGCCACATTAGCGCCACCGGCCCCGGGCCGCGAGACGACGCCGGGATACGGTGCGGGTCGAGGTCACGCGCGTGCAACGGGCAGCGCAGACGGCCCGCGACCACGGAGGCACCAGGTGAGTGAGATCCTCGTCGTATCTGCGACCGAGTCGGAGGCGATGCACGTCCCGGAACGGTACGACCTGGTGATCACGGGCATCGGCAAGGTCACTGCCGCGGTCGCGGTGACGGCGGCGCTCGCGCGTTACCCGGAGGGGCGCAGGCCACTCGTCGTCAACATCGGCACCGCCGGCGCCCTGCGCAGCACGCTCGGTGGTCTCTACTTTCCCTCCACCGTGATCAACCACGACATCAGCGGCGAGGTGTTGCGGAGTCTGGGCCATCCGGTGAGCGACACGCTCACGTTCGGTGACGGTGACGGAACCGTGCTCGCGACCGGGGATTCGTTCGTCTCCGATGCCGAGGTCCGCGACGTGCTGGCGGCCCGCGCAGATCTCGTCGACATGGAAGGGTTCGCGGTCGCGTCGGCGGCCGCCCACATGGGAGCGCACTGCCGCCTCGCCAAGTATGTGAGCGATCATGCCGACGAGACGGCGATGGATTGGCCGAAGCAGATCGACCATTCCGCGCGCATGCTCGCGGAATGGCTTGTGCGCACGTACTGACGTCCGGCGTTCGTGCAACGGCAAGCACCCGGACGACGGACGCGACCGGGATGCGGCCGGAAGGTCAGCGATCGCCCGACTGCTCGACGAGCGTCACCCGGAGCGTGTCGGTTGTGAGCGTGAGCACGCTTCCGTCCAGATGCCATCGTGGCCGGGCTGCAAAGAGCTTCTGAACCCATTGGTCGGCGCCGTCGAGCGGCGGCGGGCACGCCATCATGGTGGTGGCGAGACCGTCCGCGCGTACGACGCCACGGGACATGTCTGCTGTGCCCATCATCCGGTTGCACCCCGCGTAGGCAGCCAGTCGTTCGGGCGCGGGGAAGGCGACCGTCAGGGGGCCTCCGCCGGGAATGGGAGTGCCGGCGATCTCGGTGGAGACGAAGTCGCGGCCCACGAGATCCGAGGCGGTCGGTGCCGCCGAGCCCGGGTTGCACGCGCACAACAGCCCGCCGAGGGTGAGGACGACAAACGCGCGGAGGGCAGCGGCCATGGGGCTCACCGTACCGGCGACCGTCACCCGATGACCGTCACGTCACCCGCCGGCCGGGCGCGCGACGCGTTCCGCGAGGTCGGCCCACCCGTCGGCGAGGCGCTCGAGCGAATATCCGAGTTCACGCTGCTGGTGGAGTACGAGTGCCGCGTCGAGGGGTGCGAGCAGCGCGTGCGCGAGAAGCGGGAGGTCTCCGGCGGTTCCCGCTGCGCGCAGCAGGGTTTGCACGTGGGTCAACGACACCCGGTGAGCCGGAGCCGAGAACCGCACGCCGCCCCCCGCTGCACGCAGTAGTTCACCCTGAACGTCGACCAGGGCGATCCGTGCCCGCCCGAAGGCCACGAGGCGTTCGATCGGGTCGGCACCCGGTCCGAGCGGCGGTGGCCCGAACAGGAAGGCTTGCTGCAACTCGCGCTCGCTGTGGTCGAGCAGGGTTTGCATGAGGCCGGCGCGCGACCCGAAGCGCCGGAAGACCGTTCCCTTGCCGACACCCGCCCTCGCCGCGACCGCGTCCATGGTGATCGCGTCGGCGCCGTGCTCCGCGACGAGTTGGGCCGCGGCGTCGAGCAGGCGCTTGCGATTGCGGGCAGCGTCGCCGCGTTCGACAGGGCTGTCGCCGGTGAGCGACAGCGGGCGAGTGTTCACAGCGTCACACTCTAGCCGGGCGGGAATACAAGTGGACCGCGGTCCGTTTATGATTGCGGAATCAACCAACTCGATCGAAGGATGTACCCCATGGCTCAGACCCGAGTCCTCGCACTCGTCGGAAGCTTGCGCTCCGCCGCTGTCACCCGCCAGCTCGCCGAGACCGCTGCCACCGTTGCCCCCGAGGGCGTCGAGGTGAGCATCCACGAGGGTCTGGCCGACGTGCCCTTCTACAACGAAGACATCGACGGCGACACCGTGCCCGCCGCCGCAGCCGCCCTGCGTGACGCCGTCGCAGGTGTCGACGCCGTCCTGTTCGTCACCCCGGAATACAACGGCTCGACCTCGGGCGTCCTCAAGAACGCGATCGACTGGTTGTCGCGCCCCTACGGCGCCGGCGCGCTGTCGGGTAAGCCTGCCGCCGTCGTCAGCGCCTCGCCCAGCGCCAACGCCGCGAAGTGGGCGCTCGAGGACACCGTCAAGGCCGTCGGTATCGCGGGCGGCAAGGTCGCCGAGAACGGTTCCCTCTCGGTCGGCGGAACCTTCGGTAAGTTCGGTGACGCACACGCCAAGGAACATGCCGAGACTGCGGCCGAGATCTCCGGTGTCGTCGCAGCCCTCGTGAATGCCACGAAGGAACTCGTCGAAGCCTGATCGACGTTCGCGTCGCCACCCGCTCCACCCGGGTGCGCACGCGACGACCGGCCCCGGTCCCGCCGCAGCGGGACCGGGGCCGCTGTGTTCTCGGCTGCCCGCGTCGCGGGACGAATCGATCCTCGCCGACGTGATTGGAGACGCTGCCCATCGGGAATGCCCGAACGACAGCCCACCGTTCGGAGGACGACCCATGGCATCCGAGACCGCAGACACCGGCACGGCACCGCCCGGCCTGCACGACCACCCCGTCACCTTCACCGTCGACGGCACCGAGCGACACTGCACGGTCGACGCCCGCACCACCGTGCTCGACGCGTTGCGCGACCGCCTCGGCGTCACCTCACCCAAGAAGGGATGCGACCTCGGCCAGTGCGGCTCGTGCACCGTCCTTCTCGACGGTCGACGCAGAGTCACGTGTCTCGCCCTGGCCGTCGCACACGACGGCGCCGAGATCGTCACCGCCGCAGGCCTCGCCGCAGACGGCCCGCATCCCCTCCAGGAACGCTTCCTCGAGGACGACGCCTTCCAGTGCGGGTACTGCACTCCCGGTCAGATCTGCTCCGCCGTCGGCATGCTCGACGAATACGCGCACGGCGACCCCAGCCATGTGACCGCGGAACTGGACGGAGCACCCGAACTCGACGACGACGAAATCCGGGAGCGGATGAGCGGCAACCTGTGCCGGTGCGCTGCCTACCCCAACATCGTCGAAGCGATCCGAGAGGTCGCAGAGCGGGGGGCGGTTCGATGAAGCCGCTGCGTTACGAGCGACCCGGCGACACCGCATCGGCGGTCGCCCTCGTGCACGACAACCCGGACGCGGTGTTCCTCGCGGGCGGAACCAATCTCGTCGACCATCTCAAACTCGGTGTGGCCACTCCGGGAATGCTCGTCGACATCTCCCACCTGCCGCTCGACGCCGTGGAGCACACCGCGGACGGAGGTCTCCGGATCGGTGCGAACGTGCGCAACAGCACGCTCGCCGTCCACCCGGATGTGCGGCGCAACTATCCGATGCTCACGCGTGCACTTCTGGCGGGAGCGTCTCCGCAACTTCGCAATGCCGCCACCACCGGCGGGAATCTGTTGCAGCGCACCCGGTGCGTGTACTTCCGCGACGTGTCGACCCCGTGCAACAAGCGCGAGCCCGGCAGCGGATGTTCGGCGCTGGGCGGGTACACGCGCTATCACGCCGTGCTCGGCGCCTCCGACGAGTGCGTCGCGACCCACCCGTCCGACATGGCGGTCGCGCTGCTCGCCCTCGACGCCGAGGTCCTCGTCGCGGGACCGGACGGTGAGCGCACCGTTGCGCTCGAGGAGTTCTACCGTCTGCCCGGCGACCGGCCCGATCTCGATACCACTCTCGAACGCGACGAACTCGTCGTTGGCGTCCGTCTGCCGCCTCCGCAGACCATGCTGTCCACCTATCGCAAGGTCCGCGACCGCGCTTCCTACGCGTTCGCTCTCGTCTCGGTGGCTGCCGAACTCACCGTCTCCGACGGCACCATCACCGGTTGCCGTATCGCCTTCGGCGGCGTCGCACACCGGCCGTGGCGGGCACACCGCACCGAGGCCGCACTTCTCGGTGACCGCCCCGATGAGGCTCTCTTCGCCAGGGCTGCCGATGCGGAACTCGTCGACGCCGAGACTCTCGAAGGAAACGCGTTCAAGATCCCGTTGCTGCGCCGCACGCTCGCAGGCGTGCTCCGGGATCTCGCCGACCGCCACGACGAAGGGGTATCCGCATGACGCACATCGCCACGCGCGCCGTCGGCACCTCGACCGCCCGCATCGACGGGCCCCAGAAGGTCGCCGGTCTCGCGCCGTATGCCTACGAGCACTCCGTGCCGGATCCCGCCTATCTGGTGCCGCTGGTGTCGACGATCGCGAAGGGGACGATCGACCGCATCGACACCGCCGCCGCCGAAGCGGTCCCCGGCGTCATCACGGTGCTCGCTCCGTGGAATGCGCCCCGTCTGACCGACGAGGCCGAGGGCGAGTACGTCGTGCTGCAGAACCCCGACGTGCTGTTCCGGGGTCAGCTCATCGGCGCGGTCGTGGCGGAGAGCCCGGAAGCAGCGCGGTACGCCTGTGACCTGCTCTCGGTGGAGTACACCAGCACCGACCACGACACGCGCTTCCGGCCCGACCACCCGGACGCCTACAAACCGGAGAAGGCCAACGGGGGATACCCCACCGACTCCGAGCGCGGAGACACGGACGCGGCACTGTCCGCTGCCGACGTGGTGATCGACGAGTGGTACTCGACACCCGAGGAGCACAACAACCCACTCGAACCGCACACGGTCGTGGCGCTGTGGGAGGGGGAAACTCTCACCCTCTACACCTCGACGCAGCACCCGCACGGGGTTGTCTCGGCTCTGGCACCGGCCCTGGGCCTCGACTCCTCGACCATGCGGGTGATCTGCCCGTACATCGGCGGTGGGTTCGGATCGAAGGGCGGGCCGCACGCGCACGACGTGCTCGGTGCGCTCGCCGCCAAGGCGGTACCGGGCCGCGCGGTGAAGTTCGCCGTCTCCCGTCACGACATGTTCGCCTATGTCGGTTACCGCTCGCCGACGGCATCGCACGTCCGTCTCGCGGCCCGCAGCGACGGCCGGCTCACCGGCACCGTGCACGAGGCCTACGTCCAGAGTTCCCACGTCACCGAGTTCGTCGAGCAGGCCGCCGTGCCGCTGCGGAATCTGTACGACGTGCCCAATGTGCGCACGTCCCATCGGGCGATCCCGCTCGACGTGCCGGCACCGTTCTGGATGCGGGCGCCCGGTGAAGCCCCGGGCATGTTCGCCGGCGAGGTCGCGATGGACGAACTCGCGGTGGCGTGCGGGATCGACCCCGTCGAACTCCGCATCCGCAACGAACCCGCGGCCGACCCCGAGACCGGGAAACCGTGGTCGTCCCGCCGGCTCGTCGAATGCCTGCGCGAAGGCGCGGAGCGATTCGGCTGGGATCCCTCCGATCGGTCACCGGGGACACGCAGCGACGGCCGGTGGCTCACCGGTACGGGTATGGCGGTGGCGACGTACCCCCACATGGTCCAGCCCGGCTCGACAGCATCGATCAGGTACCGCGGAAACGGGCGGTTCCAGGTCCGGATCGGGGCGGCGGACATCGGCACGGGTGCGTGGACCGCGCTCACGCTCATCGCGGCCGACGCGCTGGGTGTCGCCCCGGGGCAGGTCGATCTCGACCTCGGTGACAGCGCGCTGCCCTTCGGAACGGTCGCGGGCGGCTCCTCGGGTACGTCGTCGTGGGGCAACGCCATCGTGGCGGCGGCCGGCACGTTCCGGACCCGTTTCGGGGACAGTCCCGAGCCGGGCGACGAGGCGTCCGCGACCGCGGGCGAGAACTCCGACCTCGAGAGCTACACCGCGGCCTCGTACGGTGCGCACTTCGTCGAGGTCCAGGTCGATCGCGACACCGGCGAGATCCGGGTGCCGCGCATGTTCGGCATGTTCTCGGTGGGCCGTGTGATCAATCCGCGCACCGCGCGTTCCCAGTTCATCGGCGGCATGTCGTTCGGAATCTCCATGGCACTGTTCGAGGAGAGCATCCGCGACCCGCGGTTCGGGCACGTGCTCAACCACGATCTCGCGGAGTACCACGTGCCGACGCACGCTGACATCCGCGATGTGGACGCCGCGTGGCTCGACGAGGACGACTTCCACGCCACGGCCGTGGGATCACGCGGCATCGGAGAGATCGGCATCGTCGGCAGCGCGGCCGCAGTCGTGAACGCGCTCTGGCACGCGACCGGGGTGCGGATCCGGAGCCTGCCGGCCAGGCTCGACGACCTGCTGCCCGCACTGCCGTAGCGCGTGGCCCACCGGCACTCCGAGGAGAGTGTCGGTGGGTCGCGACACACTGTGCTGAAGGCCACCGTCGGCGCGCCGCGTCACGACACGCCGTAAAGGCCCCTGAACGTGCGTGTCGGGAAGGTGCGACCTGGGAATATCACACCTGTAACTCACAAGATCCTGGGTTCTGTGTTTCTGTCAGGCACAAGGTGTAGTGTCTAGACCGCTGGAGGGCCCAAGGGTCGCCGGTCTCTCGGGGAAGTGAGATCGGGACGGATTCGGTGGGCATTCGAGCACCGCGCAGCAGTCAGTCGTCAGGCCGTCACGGCCATGTGAACTAAGGGGCACCCATGAACATCACCGTCTACACCAAGCCTGCCTGCGTCCAGTGCAACGCCACCTACCGTGCCCTCGACAAGGCCGGCATCGAGTACGACGTCGTCGACATCACCGAGAACCCGGAGGCCCGCGACTACGTGATGGCGCTGGGCTACCTCCAGGCTCCCGTTGTCGTCGCCGGTGACGATCACTGGGCGGGATTCCGCCCCGATCGCATCAAGGCGCTCACGGTCGCAGCCTGAGTGTTCGTGCCGTCCGCTTGCGCGGACCGTCGCAGCCCCGCTGCGGCAGCAGTTCTTCGCCCGACCGAGCCGGTCTTCGCAATCGATTGAAGAGTGGTGAACATCGATGACCTCGCAGGGTCAGCCCCCGGGCATCTCACTGGTGTATTTCTCGAGTGCATCGGAGAACACCCACCGGTTCGTGCAGAAGCTCGGGATCCCGGCGACGCGGATCCCCCTGCACGACCGTGAGGGCACCTTCGAAGTGCACGAGCCGTACGTGCTGGTGGTGCCCACCTACGGGGGCGGCACCACCGCCACCGGGCGCGACACGCACTACGTCCCCAAGCAGGTCATCCGGTTCCTCAACAACGAGCACAACCGCGGTCTGATCCGGGGAGTGATCGCGGCGGGGAACACCAACTTCGGAGAGTCGTACTGTTTCGCGGGCGACATCATCTCGCGCAAGTGCCGGGTGCCCTATCTGTATCGATTCGAGCTGATGGGCACGGCAGACGATGTCGAGCGTGTCCGAGCCGGGCTCGCCCAATTCCGGGAACCGGAGTTGCAAACCGCATAGGCCGCACCGCCACGCCCCGAAATCCATGGGGCACACCGTCATTCGCATCCATTTCGACGCGCGTCGCATACGTGAGCGCGCGGCCACGTTCCTTTATTCGATAGGTGGGGACAGCACTGTGACCATTACCGATCCCGATCCCGTCAAGAGCCCGAAGCTCAACGAGTCGCTCAAGGGTCTCGACTACCACGCGCTCAACGCCATGCTGAACCTGTACGGCCCGAACGGCGAGATCCAGTTCGACAAGGATGTCGCCGCGGCGCGCCAGTACTTCCTTCAGCACGTCAACCAGAACACCGTCTTCTTCCACAACCTCGACGAGAAGCTCGACTACCTCGTGGAGGAGAACTATTACGAGCCCGAGGTCCTCGACAAGTACTCGCGGCCGTTCGTCAAGACGCTGTTCCAGCACGCGTACGCGCAGAAGTTCCGTTTCCCGACCTTCCTCGGCGCGTTCAAGTACTACACGTCGTACACGCTCAAGACGTTCGACGGAAAGCGCTACCTCGAGCGCTTCGAAGATCGCGTGTGCATGGTGGCGCTGACGCTCGCCGACGGTGACGAGATCCTCGCGACGCACCTCGTCGACGAGATCATCTCCGGGCGTTTCCAGCCCGCCACCCCCACGTTCCTCAACTCCGGCAAGAAGCAGCGCGGCGAACCGGTCTCCTGCTTCCTGCTCCGCATCGAGGACAACATGGAGTCGATCGGCCGCGCGATCAACTCGGCGCTGCAGCTGTCGAAGCGCGGCGGCGGAGTTGCCCTGCTGCTGACCAACATTCGTGAGCACGGCGCGCCGATCAAGAAGATCGAGAACCAGTCCTCCGGCGTCATCCCCATCATGAAGCTGCTCGAGGACTCCTTCTCGTACGCCAATCAGCTCGGTGCCCGTCAGGGCGCGGGCGCGGTGTACCTGCACGCCCACCACCCCGACATCTACCGCTTCCTCGACACCAAGCGTGAGAACGCCGACGAGAAGATCCGCATCAAGACGCTCTCCCTCGGCGTCGTGATCCCGGACATCACGTTCGAGCTGGCGAAGCGGAACGAGGACATGTACCTGTTCTCGCCGTACGACGTCGAGCGCATCTACGGCAAGCCGTTCGCCGACATCGACGTCACCGAGAAGTACTACGAGATGGTCGACGACAAGCGGATCCGCAAGTCGAAGATCAAGGCGCGCGAGTTCTTCCAGACCGTCGCCGAGCTGCAATTCGAGTCCGGCTACCCGTACGTCATGTTCGAGGACACGGTGAACCGCGCGAACCCGATCGCCGGCAAGATCACCCACTCGAACCTGTGCTCGGAGATCCTGCAGGTGTCCACGCCGTCGACCTACAACGACGACCTGTCCTACAGCCATGTCGGCAAGGACATCTCCTGCAACCTCGGTTCGCTCAACATCGCCAAGACCATGGATTCGCCGGACTTCGCGCACACCATCGAGGTCGCGATCCGCGGGCTCACGGCGGTGTCCGACCAGACGCACATCAATTCGGTCCCGTCGATCGAGCAGGGAAACAACGATTCCCACGCGATCGGCCTCGGGCAGATGAACCTGCACGGCTACCTCGCCCGCGAGCGGATCTACTACGGCTCCGACGAAGGCATCGACTTCACGAACATCTACTTCTACACGGTGTTGTTCCACGCACTGCGTGCCTCGAACAAGCTCGCCATCGAGCGGGGCTCGTACTTCAAGGGCTTCCCCGAGTCGAAGTACGCGTCGGGTGAGTTCTTCGACAAGTACACCGACCAGACGTGGGAGCCGGCCACCGAGCGGGTGCGTCAGCTGTTCACCGAGTCGGGTGTGGAGATCCCCACGCAGGACGACTGGCGCGAGCTGAAGGCGTCGGTGCAGCAGCACGGTATCTACAACCAGAACCTGCAGGCCGTACCGCCGACCGGCTCGATCTCGTACATCAACAACTCCACGAGTTCGATCCACCCCGTCGCCTCGAAGATCGAGATCCGCAAAGAGGGCAAGATCGGCCGCGTCTACTACCCGGCTCCCTACCTGACCAACGACAACCTGGAGTACTTCCAGGACGCGTACGAAATCGGGTACGAGAAGATCGTCGACACCTACGCCGCGGCGACGCAGCACGTCGACCAGGGTCTGTCGCTCACCTTGTTCTTCAAGGACACCGCGACCACTCGCGATGTGAACAAGGCGCAGATCTACGCGTGGCGCAAGGGCATCAAGACGCTGTACTACATCCGCCTGCGGCAGATGGCGCTCGAGGGCACAGAGGTCGAGGGTTGCGTCTCCTGCATGCTGTGATCCGACTTCCCCGACACCCGTTGCACAAGAACACCGATCAGGTAGGTAACCGATGACCTCAGCACCGCACGCGCACTCGCCGGCGGACGGCCTGCGCGTCAAACTCATCGATCGCGTCTCCGCGATCAACTGGAACCGCGTCCCCGACGAGAAGGACGCCGAGGTGTGGGATCGCCTCACCGGCAACTTCTGGCTTCCGGAGAAGGTGCCGGTGTCCAACGACATCCCGTCGTGGGGAACGCTCAACGCCTACGAGCAGCAGCTCACGATGCGGGTGTTCACGGGACTGACCCTGCTCGACACCATTCAGGGCACCGTAGGTGCGGTCTCGCTGATCCCCGACGCGGTCACCCCGCACGAGGAAGCCGTCCTCACCAACATCGCGTTCATGGAGTCGGTGCACGCGAAGTCGTACTCGAACATCTTCTCGACGCTCTGCTCGACCCGCGAGATCGACGACGCGTTCCGGTGGTCGGAGGACAACGCGAACCTTCAGCGCAAGGCGCAGATCGTCCTCGACTACTACAAGGGCGACAACCCGCTCAAGCGGAAGGCCGCCTCGACGCTGCTCGAGTCGTTCCTCTTCTACTCCGGTTTCTACCTGCCGATGTACTGGTCGTCGCGCGCGAAGCTGACCAACACGGCCGACATGATCCGCCTCATCATCCGTGACGAGGCCGTCCACGGCTACTACATCGGGTACAAGTACCAGAAGGGCCTCGAGAAGGTCACCCAGGCCGAGCGCGACGAGCTCAAGGACTGGGTCTTCGAGTTGCTCTTCGAGCTGTACGACAACGAAACCCAGTACACCTCGGACCTGTACGACGAGGCGGGCCTGACGGAGGACGTCAAGAAGTTCCTCCGCTACAACGCCAACAAGGCCCTGATGAACCTCGGCTACGAGGCGCTGTTCCCCAAGGACGAGACCGACGTGAACCCGGCGATCCTGTCGGCGCTCTCGCCGAACGCCGACGAGAACCACGACTTCTTCTCGGGTTCGGGTAGCTCGTACGTCATCGGCAAGGCTGTCGTCACCGAAGACGAAGACTGGGACTTCTGACAGACAGGGATCTCCGATCCCTCGCAGTACCCCGCGGCGGGGGGGGGGGGGGGCCCCCCCCCCCGCCCCCCCCCCCCCCCCCCCGGGGGGGGGGGGGGGGGGGCGCCCCCCGGGGGGGGGGGGGGGGGGGGGCGCCCGGGGGCCGCCCCCCCCCCCCCCGCCCGGCCCCCGCGCGGG
>NZ_JBVOON010000027.1:0-32393 GCF_055664235.1 Rhodococcus sp. NPDC019050
GGAAATCCTTCACCGACGCCGTAGGGGGTTTCGGGGATGCTGATCGAGCGGCATCCCATGGCGGCGAGCCGCGCGATCTCCTCGACGGATTCGTCCACGTCGAAGAACGGGATGATGCCGAGCGGGATGAATCGTCCGGGGTGGGCGTTGGGGACTTCACCGACGACCCAGTCGTTGAATGCCTTGCAGGCGGCGAGGGACAGTTTCTTGTCGGGCAGGCTGGCCAGGTGGGTGCCGGCGAAACCGGGGAAGGTGGCGAACAGTGTTGCGGCGAGGGTGCCGTTGGCGTCCATGTCGCGTACGCGCATGTCCATGTCGTAGACGCCGGGCCGCATTTCGGCGTAGCCGGTGGGGTCCATGCCCCATTCGCTCTTGGGCCAGGAGACGACGGCGTTGAGGCCGGAACTGCCGACCACCTTGTCCTGGAACAACCAGGCCTGCACGTTGGGATTGCGTGGGTGGGCGGTCAGGCGCGGTGCCTGGTCCATCAGGCTCTTGGGGAAATACTTTTCGAAGATGTCAGCTGGTTCCACGACGTGGTCGTCGATGCTGATCATCACCATGTCATCAATGTCCATTGGGTCCGTTCCTCTCTGTCCTGCGCGGTGAGCGCTCGCAGCGATCCCGGTCACACAAGAGAATATCGCTTCCATGCACGAGAATCGGGTTCAACACTACTGAAAACGACGCTTCTTGGGAATGGCTGCGGCTCCAGACGCCGCCGCGATCATCGCGGGGCGGCATTCGGGGGTGTGCTGGTCCCGGAACGGGCAGGAATTCCTGACGCGCCGATCGCGGTACCGCCGCCGAGCCGACGAAGCGTGAACTCTTGCGTGATCGACCTGCGGAGAAACGCCAAATGCAGAGTGCAGAGGTAGTTTTGGACCTCGTCGGACGGTAAGATGTACCCCATGCGTCGTCTCGCAGGAGGGGCGCAACGTCCGGTTGCGAGGGGGTCGTGTGGCAGGCGAGGACGCACACCGCGGTGCATTCGGTTCGGAAGCTCTAGAAGGGTGCAGCGGTGGGGCAGAGCGGGAATCTCGGAGCGACGCCGGAGACGCAGACAACGGGGGAGGAGTTCGAAGCCCTTCTCGACCGGCGGATCGAGCAACGCCGGGAAGCAGCGCGACGCGCGAAGGATCCGGACCGGTGGCGGACACGGAACGTGGAGCCGAACCCGACGGCGGTGCGAGTCGTCGAGCGGGTGTGGCTGGACAAGCCGGGATGGTTCCGCACGCTGGCGAAATGCCTGACCGCGCAGCGGATCGAGGACAACCAGCCGGTGCCGATGACCTCCCGCGATCCGCTCGCGCACGAGCTGACGGCCCTGATAGAAGACGAAATGCGGCGCAATCCGCCCGAGGACCCGGACCTGCCCTTCTGACCCAGGCGCGGTGGGCGGAAGTCCGCGACCGGCTCGTCGAACTGGAAACCCGGGGCGGGACGGACGCCGACCGCGTGGCCGAAGCCGGGGACATGGACACCCTGCGAGAACCCGGTCGCGCTCCGGGCGTCGAACGCGACATCCCGGCGCGTCGCCACACGACTCGAACGGCTTCGGCGGCAATGGCGGGTGCTGCGCGAACAGGAGAAGCAACTCCGCACCGAGTTGCACACTCTCGGGATCGACCCGGAGAGCGTCCCCGGACAGACGGTGCGTGAGGTCGCGGCTGCGCTACCGGGCTGGCGCGAGCACCCCGCCACCGACAGCCAGTTGCGGACCCTCGCTCGCCTCGCCGCCGAGACGGACGGGTCTTTCGTGGTCGGAGAGACTATGACCAAGGGACAGGCTCACGATTTGATCGCGGCGGTGCTGGCTGGCAACATCCCGGCGGCGCAGATCAGGGACCGCCCCGCGGGGCCGCTGTTCATGTTCATCCCCGTCGGGACTCCGGTTACGCGCAAGGCCGATGTCGATGTGCCGCAGCCGGTACCGGTGCCGGACCCACTCGATGGGATCGCACCGTACAGCTGGGTCGGCCCGCTCCACACGCCGGATGTGTTCGGCCGTGTCTCCGCACCCGACCCCGAGGCCGACGCCGCAGTGAACTCTCTGGGCAACCGGCCGGACCGATTCTTCTCCTGGGCGGACGGGCACTTCAAGGTCAAGGCGCAGATCGTACTGGCCGACGTGATGATCGATCGCCGGTCGACGCCCGACGGGCCGTTCGTGGTGTCGCGGGCACTTCTGGCCGACCCGGAAACCTGGGGTGAACACAGCCACCTCGCCGCCGAAGCGTACTGGGAATCCCACACGGGCCGACCCGCACAGAACCCGATCACCGCCGAGGTGGTCACGGCGATCGTCGATGCCCGAGCCGGCTCAGCCCGCGACCCTGCCCGTGACTTCACTGCCGGCGACTTCCTCGGTGCGGCCCAGGCTGTCCTCGACGCGCAGGAGCCGGCCGAGTTCGACACCGCCGAGCAGCGTAGCGAACACATCGACGCGGTGCAGGACGGCATCGACCGAGCAGCAACATCGGAGGTCGACCAGTGGCGGTTGCGAGGCCGCATCGCGTACGACCCGGCCGACCCGCTGGTCCTTCCGCATCCCGACGCCGATCCGCAGGTCGCCGCCGCAATCAACGCGGTACGCAATGACAGGGCCCGCGTCGAGATCCGCCACCACTGGTTCAACGGCGTCTCGCAGGCGCAACGCGAGGCCACCGCGTCGGAAGCCGCCGCGTTGATCGCCGAGGTCGCGGTCGATCCCCGGCTCATCGCAAAGGTCGAGGGCCGACGTCCGGCCCACCTGAAGGCTGCCGCCCACCACGACGCCGAATCCCTGATCGTCGACGTTGCCCTGGAGACATCACCACTGCGGCAGGCCGCAGCGCACGCCCTGCTCGAAGCCCACACTTTGCCGGACGAGTTGTTCGAGCGTGCACATGCCGAATGGGCCCGCCTCCACGGGCAGGAACCGGACTGGGACGAGGCCACAGCCGGGGAGTGGAGGGCGTGGATGACCATGCAGCTCCGTCGTGATCCGCTGGTCGGCTCGTGGGCGGGGATGCCCTTGCCGACGCACGCCCCGATGATCGAGATCGGCATCAGCACCGCGTTCGAGGTGATGGCCGAAGAACGTCCGGATTTGATCGCTGCCACCGCTCAAATCTCGCGCGAGCGTCTCGCGGCCGAGTTGCGCGGAAACATCATCCCGAGCCTGCCGCAACCCGAGACCTCGGACGTATCCGCGCTGTTCGCCTACGCCGGCGGATACTGCGCGCTGCGCTCGAACGGCGACGCCGAGTCCGCGGTTCGTTGCTACGCGGTCCTGGGGTGGGACTACACCCTCGACGGCTGGCGTTCGTCCACGACATGTGGCCGCAACCCTCGGGTAGCGATCGGCGCGCTGCTCGCAGCACGAAAAATGCCGATCCCGGACTGGATCGGGCGCGTCTACGGCCCTTATGCCCGAGCCCGCGCCATCGTGCGGACCAGAGCCGTCGCCTATGGGCAGAACAACGAGTTCTACCATGCTGCGGCCCGGTCGGATCGGTTGTGGAAGAACCGCGACAGCGGCAGTTTCGCCTGGCATCACCCGCTCATCAGGGACGTGCGCAGGGGCATCATCGACCGGTTGCGCCGTGATTTCCCGGCTGAGACCGGACTTCTCGACTCGCTCGGTCTCGATCTGGATCACACCCTCGCTCATGACGTGGACCCGCAGGTGCTGCGCGACATCCGGGAGGCAGGCGACGAGCGCGACAGCCTCGCACCCACCGACGTCACGTTCGGAATCGGAGAAAGGGTGCTCGTCGGTGATCCCGAGGGGCACCACATCACGATCGTTTCCGGCTGGGCTGCTTCCGGGCGCCGTCGCGTCGTCTATGTCGACGGCCGGCCCGTCCCGGATCGACCTTGCGGGATGCGATCGCCGACGCACACGCCACCCTCGCGAGCGAGCCGCACACCGAGCTGTAGCGCTTTGTTGCGCGCCGAAAGTATTGGCCGGTAGTCACTTTCGGATGCAATGACCAACCGGACGCGCGTCCGGTTCCGCGATGCAGCGAATTAATTTGCGCCGCAGTGTTATTCCAACAGGTACTGACACCTCATCTCTTGCAAGAATGGCATTCCGTGTTTTGAGAAGAGTAGTCTCACGGCGTTGTATCCGCAAGGATTTCCGGAAAACTAGTCACATGGACGCCGAATTGCTTGGTGCCGTTGACAAATGGGTTGAGCTCCGTGACAGTGAGCGTGGCATCGAGCGGTTGTGTTCTCACCCGGTGCGATGCCGTCTGTTGGTCTCGGGCTCTGCCGGCCCGAGTCGAGTTCTGTCGATCCGTTGCACTGCATGGGTGGATGTGTGCTCGGATGTCCGGTTCCCTCTGTCCCGCACATCGAGAGGTCTACATGTTCCGATCACAGCGCTTCCTACCCGCGATCGCCGCGGCCTGCGCGGCCGCGCTCCTCCTGACCTCCTGTGGCAGCGGCGAATCCGGCAATGTCGCCGCCGCGGCGGGTGCCGACGCCGGCGACCCGGTGGCGGGCGGAGTACTCCGCACCATTCAGATGGGGGAGCCGCGCGGACTGGATCCTGCCGCGCTCTCCAATACGTGGGCGCATCAGCCCGTCCTCGGCAACGCGCTCTACGGAACGTTGATGATCAACAATCTCGACACGCTCGAAGTCGAATGCAAGATGGCCACCGACTTCTCCACCACCGACGGGGGAGCGACCTTCGACCTCGTGCTCCGACCCGGACTGACGTTCACGGACGGCAGCCCTCTCGACGCGTCGGCGGTGAAGTTCAACTGGGACAGGCTCCGTGACCCGGCGCTGGGATCGACCGCGATCCGGCAGGCCGCGCAGGTGACCTCCTCGGAGGTCGTCGACCCCACCACTCTGCGAATCACGCTCGCGTCGCCCAACCCGCACTTCCCGCAGGGCATGCTCACCACTTCCATGAACTGGATCGCCTCACCGGCCGCGTTGCAGCAGGGCTCGGCCGAGTTCGACAGCGCCCCGGTCGGCGCGGGACCGTTCACCCTGAAGAGCTGGATGCGGGGGGACTTGGTCGAACTGGTGAAGAATCCGCAGTACTGGGACGCGCCCAAGCCGTACCTGGACGAACTCACCGTCCGTACCGTGGCGGACAACTCCCAGCGGTTCAACATGATCTCGACCGGCGGCGCGGACCTGTCCCTCGAGGCGAGCTGGGGCACTTTGGCCAAGGCGGACGCAGCGGGTATCCCCACCGAAGTGGTCCCGGCCGGTGGTGGGCAGATCATGATCATGAACTCGGCTCGCGCACCCTTCGACGACGTGCGCGCCCGCCGCGCCGTGTCCTTGGCGACAGACCTCGACGCACTCAACAGTGTCGTCTTCAACGGCGAGGGTGAGCGTCCCGAGACGCTCTTCCCCGACGGGTCGCCGTACTTCGCCGACATTCCGCTCTGGGAGAGCGACAAGGAAACTGCGCAGAAACTGTTCGACGAACTGGCCGCGGAGGGTAAGCCGGTCTCCTTCACCTTCATGTCCTATCCCACTCAGGAGACAAAGGCCGCGGCCGAGGCGTTGCAGGCTCAGCTCGCTGCTTTCGACCACGTGAACGTCGAGGTCCAAGTGGTGGACTACGCCGCTGCCACCGCCCGCGCCGGTGCACGTGACTTCGACATGGTGATCTCCTCCGCCATCACGCAGGACCCGGACTACGCACTGTGGACGGCATTCCACGGCGACTCGCCGGGCAACTTCTCCGGACTAGACGACACGGAACTCAACGATGCCCTCGACGCCGGACGTGTCGCCGAGACCGTCGACGAGCGAAAAGCGGCCTACGAGACGGCGCAGAAGCGACTCGTCGAACTGGTTCCGGGCATCTGGTACACCAAGGCGGCTCCCTCGGTGGTGTACGGCGAGAACGTACACGGCGTCCAAATGTTCACCCTGGGTTCGCCGATGCCCGAAGAAATGTGGATGACGAACTGATCCGGTTCGGCGACAGCAAGGGTGGAGTCATGGAATTGTCTTCGGCGCGACACGCATTCGTCACCGGTGGTGCCGGCGGGATCGGGCTCGGGATCGCCGATGCCCTGATGGAACAGGGTGTCTGCGTGACCATCGCCGACATAGATCGGCGGGCGCTCGACGAGGTGACGACTCGGCGAGGGGAGGGTGTCCGCGGCGTCGCATTGGATGTGCGGAATCGCGACTCGTGGGCGCAGGCCAAGAAGGACGCCGAATCGGCTTTCGGTCCGGTCGACATTCTGGTCAACAACGCCGGGATCGGGTTCAACGGCCGGGACGTAGTGGACACGGACGCAGAGGTTTTCGATCTGCTCGTGGCTATCGATCTGGTGGGGGTCTTCCACGGCGTGGCCGCGTTCGGCGCACAGATGCGGGAGGCGGGGCACGGTCACATCGTGAACACGGCGTCGATCATGGGCCTGACTGCGGGTGCTCCGGGCCGGGGAGCCTACAGCGCGGTCAAGAGCGCGGTCGTCTCCCTGTCGGAAGCGTTGCGTCTCGAGATGGAGCCGCACGGTGTCGGCGTGTCCGTGCTCTGCCCGGGCCTGGTGAGGTCCAACCTCGACGCGAACACCATCAGGTTGGGAGGGCACGTCGAGGACGCCCGGCACATCAAGGGCGCGGGAGACGTCGGAATGACACCGGCGGAGGCGGGTGCCTGCGTACTGCGTGGTATCGCTCGGAACCTGCCGTACATCCTCACGCATCCCGAGTATCTCGGTCATATCGAGAAGCGGATGGATGCCATCCGGGTGTCGGCAAACCAGGCGAGCTCACAGGAAAGCATGGGGTAGTTCCTGAGTGGGAGCAGTTCGAAAAGACAAGTGTTCTTGACATGAAATGACAAGCAGGCTTTACTTCTCTCATGCCGGAGATACCGAGAGGCAACAGGGTTCGCGAGCTTCGCAAGCAGGCGCGTCTCACCCAGGCCGAACTCGGTGCGGCAGTCGGAGTAAGCCGTCAAAGCATCGTCTCGACCGAGAAGGGCGATTACGCACCCAGCGTCTACCTGGCGCTGCGGCTCGCCCGGACTCTCGGCACCACTGTCGAAGAACTGTTCCCGCTCACCCCGGAGAAGCCCCAGTGACCGCATTTCTCAAGGCTGCTCGCGTCGTCGCCGACCTGGACGACGACTTCTACCAGGACGAACGACAGCGTGAGGTCTGGAACGAGGCCTCCGCGGTGGGTTTCCAGTCCTTCCAATGGACTGCCCTCGCTGCCGGAGCCGTGCTGCCCTGGATCGCCGGGCGCGGCGGCGCCATGGTCGCCATCGGCATTCTGGCGGCGTGGTTCGTGCTCGCGATGGTGACCATCGCATACGCCCGCGCCCGCGACGTCGACGTGTACGCCACGATGAAAACACTTCGGCCGCGGTCGATCTTCGCCGTCACGCTCTACCTGGCGGGAGTCGCCGGCATCTACATCGAGCTGGCGGATCCTTTCCGGTACGACGGTGCGACCTGGGCAGGGATGGTCGTGGGGGCCCTCGTCGGTGGCGGCGCGGCGGCGACGGTCCTCATGTGGGTCCGCCGCCGCGACCGGCGCCGCGAAGCCGAGGAGGCTGCGCGCGACGCCGCCGACGTCTGAGAACCTGCCCCAATCTTCGGTCGGATTGTGCCCGCTATGCGGGCATCAATGCACCAAGGTCGACAGGCCGTACCTCAGTCACGCACCAGCGCCGCGACTGGCAGCGCCGCGAAAAGATCTGCGGGCCGCACTGTTCCGGAGAAACGCTGTCCCGAGAACACGTCGGTCCAGGACCCGAGGGGAAGGTCGAGCACCGTGTCACCCCATCCCCTCGCCGCGAGATCGACGGTGTGCCGCACGGACAACGCGAGCACATCGAGGTCCTCGGCGGACGGTCCTCGGCCGAAGGCGAGGACGTACTCGGCGCCCGTCCCTACGGCGTACACGGGGACGTACGCACCGCCCACGAAACTCTCGGGCCGGTCTCGGCGAATCCGGAGTGCCTTCTGCATGACCGTGAACTTGGCGGGAGCCGACTCGGGTTCGGCGAGCAGTTGCCGACGGATCCCGAAATCCACCGGCCGCCTGTTGTCGGGGTCGACGAGCGAGTCGTCCCACAGTTCCGTGCCCTGATAGACGTCCGGGACGCCCGGGCCCAGGAGTTGCAGAAGCTTCTGCCCGAGCGACACCGCAGCGATGTGCGGTTCGAGGTCGGAAACCAGTTCGGTCAGGGCCGCGCCGACGGGGCCGTCGCACACCGAGTCGAGCCAGTTGGTCACGGCGGCTTCGAAATCCGTGTCCACCTCGGTCCACGTCGAACGGGTGCCGTTCTCCCGCAACGCTTTCGTAGCGTAGTTGTGGAGTCGTTCACGCAACTCGGCGGTCACGACACCGTCCGCCGGCCATACCCCGAACAGGGTCTGCCAGAAGAACAAGCCGATGGCAGGGTCGGGAGCGGGCTCGAGGGTGTTCCATTCGTGCAGGCGCTCCGACCACAGTTCGGCCACCTGGGACAGCACACCGATCCGGGCTCGCACGTCTTCGCTGCGTTTGGTGTCGTGTGTGGACAACGTCGTCATCGCACGCGGAAGCCGCCGCGCACGTTGTGCCCAGGAGAGATGGAACTGCGCTGCACCCAGCGAGAACCGGCCCGGCTGCCCGCCGACTTCCTGCAACGACACGAGCCGGGCAGCCCGGTAGAACAAGCAGTCCTCGACCGCCTTGGCGGTTGCGGCACCGCAGACCTGCCCGAAACGGGCGGCCGCTTCGCCACCGATCGTGAGTGCTCGCACGAAGATTCCGAGAGCGGGTTCGAGATCCGGCTTCTCCCGGGCAACTTCGCCGATGATCCGGGGCAGCATGGTGGTGAGCGGCGCGTAGTCGGCACGGTAGACGGGCACCCGGGCCGCGACCGCAATCACTGCCTCGCGCAGCGCCGCGTCCGCGCACTCGTGCTCGGAACCGGGTGCGTCGGTGCCCCCGGCCTCACGCCGGATCGCGCGGACCAGGCGGCCCACCTCCGGGGCGAGACCCGACTCGAGCACCGACCGTTCGAGAGCACGCTCCTGGGCGTGCAACCACGCTGCGTCGCCGTCGTTGCCGGTGAACGTCCGAGACAGGGCCGTCAGTGCCGATTCCCCGCGCGGATCGACGAACACCGCGGCGAGTTCGTCGAGTGCGTCGTAACCCGTGGTGCCGTCGACCGGCAACGTCAGGTCGAGTGGCTCCCCTTCGGCGAGGATCTTCTCGATCACGAGCCAGCGCTGCGGCCCGGCGAGGGCGCGCAGTCGCGTCAGGTACTCCGACGGGTCGGCGAGGCCGTCCGGATGATCGACGCGCAGACCGTCCACCAGATCGTCCTCGATCCACGACGCCACCTGGGCGTGCACGGCATCGAACACCCGCGGATCCTCGACCCGCACCGCTGCCAGATCGTCGACGGTGAAGAACCGCCGGTACCCGATCAGGCCGGAATCCCATGCCACCAGGCGATATGCCTGGCGCGCATGGATTTCCGTGGGAGTGCCGGTATCGGTGCCCGGAGCGATCGGAAACCGCTTCTCGTAGTAGGCGAGCATGGGTTCGTCGCCCGAACGATCCACCGTCAGTTCCCCTGTGGCATCGGCGGAACCGAGTACCGGCAGGGCGATCCGGCCGTCCGCACCGTTGTCGGCCGACCAGTCGATGTCGAAGAACCTGGCGTACGCGGAGTCGCGGCCGTGCCGGAGCACGTCCCACCACCACGCGTTCTGGCGCGGATCACCCACACCGACGTGGTTGGGGACGATATCCACGATCACGCCCATTCCGCGCGACCGCACTTCCCGCACAAGCTGTTCGAATCCCGTACGTCCCCCGAGCGCCGACGACACCGTGGACGGATCGACGACGTCGTACCCGTGATTCGATCCCGTGGTGGCGGTCAGGATGGGGGACAAGTACACGTGCGAGACCCCGAGGCCGTCGAGATAGTCGACGATGGAGACGGCGTCGGCGAACGTGAACGCGTCACCCCGCATCTGCAACCGGTAGGTGGACAGCAACGGGAGTGAACTCATGCGGTCCTCCGCAGCACCACCATCGAGCGTGCTTCCACCTGGATCGGCTTGCCCGCCGTGACGGTGAACTCCCGCACCCCGTCGGCGACATCGGTATCGATCGCCACGGACCATTCGTCCGCGTGCGGACCGTCGGGAGTGACGAACTCGATCGGTTCGTGATGCGCGTTGAAGCACAACAAGAACGAGGTGTCGACGACGCGTTGCCCGCGCTGGTCCGGTTCGGGGATGCCGTCACCGTTGAGGAACACCGCGAGCGACTTGCCGAAACCGCTGTCCCAGTGCTCGGGTGTCATCTCTTCGCCCGACGGCGTGAGCCACGCGATGTCGCGGGACTGGTCGCCGCTGCGGATCGGCCGGCCTTCGAAGAAGCGACGGCGCCGGAACACGGGATGCTCGGTGCGCAGTGCGATGACGTTGCGGGTGAACGCCACCAGATCGGCATTGTCTTCTGCGAGAGACCAATCCATCCACGACAACTCGTTGTCCTGGCAGTACACGTTGTTGTTGCCGTGCTGGCTGCGGCCCATCTCGTCGCCGTGTGCCAGCATCGGGGTGCCCTGCGACAGCACCAGCGTCGCAAGGATGTTGCGCTGCTGTCGTGCCCGCAGAGTAAGCACCTCGGGATCGTCGGTGGGGCCTTCGACGCCGCAGTTCCACGACCGGTTGTGCGACTCGCCGTCCCGGTTGTCTTCACCGTTGGCGTCGTTGTGCTTGTCGTTGTAGGACACCAGATCCGCGAGTGTGAAGCCGTCGTGCGCGGTGACGAAGTTGATGGAGGCGCCGGGACGCCGGCCGGTGTCCTCGTACAGATCGGACGAGCCGGTCAGTCGGGAAGCGAACTCGCCGAGGGTCGACGGCTCGCTGCGCCAGTAGTCGCGCACCGTGTCGCGGTACTTGCCGTTCCACTCGGTCCACAGGCTCGGGAAGTTGCCCACCTGGTAGCCGCCCTCGCCGATGTCCCACGGTTCGGCGATGAGCTTGACCTGTGAGACCACCGGATCCTGTTGCACCAGATCGAAGAACGCCGACAACCGGTCCACGTCGTGCAGTTCGCGGGCGAGAGTGGACGCCAGATCGAACCGGAAACCGTCGACGTGCATCTCGGTGACCCAGTACCGCAGCGAATCCATGATCAGCTGAAGAGTGTGGGGATGCCGGGCATTGAGGCTGTTGCCCGTGCCCGTGTAATCCATGTAATGGGTCTTGTCGTCGTCCACGAGACGGTAGTACGCGGCATTGTCGATTCCTCGGAAGCTGATGGTCGGCCCGAGGTGATTGCCCTCCGCGGTGTGGTTGTAAACCACGTCGAGGATCACCTCGATACCCGCCTCGTGGAACGCGCGGACCATGGCCTTGAACTCGGCGACCGCCTCGCTCGGCTTCGTCGACGACGAGTACTCCGAGTGCGGCGCGAAGAACCCGAAAGTGTTGTAGCCCCAGTAGTTGCGCAGACCCTGGTCGAGGAGCACCTGATCGTGCATGAACTGGTGAACGGGCATCAGTTCGATCGCGGTGACCCCGAGGTCGAGCAGGTGATCGATCACGGCGGGGTGGGCGAGGCCGGCATACGTGCCGCGAAGGTACTCGGGAACGTCGGGATGCGTGGCGGTCATGCCCTTGACGTGTGCCTCGTAGATCACCGTCTCGTTGTAGGGCCGCCGGGGATGGCGATCGTTCGCCCAGTCGAAGAACGGGTTGATGACCACGGTCGTCATCGTGTGGCCGAGAGAATCGAGCTGGGGGAAGTCGACGTCCGACTCCGTCGTTTCCGCGGTGGTCTCGTCGCTGTCGTCGGTGTCCTGCGCGTCGCCGGACTCGTCGTCTCCGTCCGAGGGAAGGGCGTACGAGAACAACGACGGATCACCGTCGAAATCGCCGTCGAACGCCTTGCCGTACGGGTCGAGCAGCAGCTTGCTCGGGTCGCACCGGTGACCGTTCTCGGGGTCGTACGGGCCGTGGACGCGGTATCCGTAGCGCTGGCCGGGCGAGACCGTGGGCAGGTACGCGTGCCATACGTATCCGTCGACCTCTTCGAGAGGAATCCGGGTCTCGGTGCCCTCACGCGAGATCAGGCACAGTTCGACCTTTTCCGCGATCTCGGAGAACAGTGCGAAGTTCGTTCCGGCACCGTCGTACGTCGCACCGAGGGGATAGGCACTGCCGGGCCATACGGGGATAGGCTCCCGGGTTTCTTCGCTGTTGTCCGTCTGGCTGGGCTGCATCACGCCAGAGTAGCCGCACTCGGACATATCAACCCTCCGGGCGTTCACCACCAGTCGGTGGCTGCACCCAACTGCTCGTCCAGATCCGGCGTCAACGTCCGCACGTACGTGGTGGTGAGGTGATCGTCGTCACGATAGATCAGAACATTGCCTTCGATCACACGGCAGATGTCACTCCGGCACAGCGACTCCGACAGGTCGATCAGGCTGACGTTCGGTGAGAACGCGGCGGCCTCGATCGCCGGATCGACGGGTTCGAGCGCGTCGGCGCGGGCCACTCCGCACGAGTCGGATGTGCCGCCGTCGGCGAGGCAGTCTGCGGCGCGGTAACTCGTGTCCCCGCGCAACAGCCACGGACTGTCGCGGATCGCGACCACGGGGATGCCGTACTCGTCGAGGGTCCGCCACAGGTCGACGTACCAGAACGGCGTGAAATCGCCGGGCCCCTCACCGTCGTCCTTCCTTCGCGTCGAGGTGGTGAACAGATAGTCGGGGGGATCGGCCTGCAGTTCGGCGAGCACCTTCACCGACCACGAGTCGCACTCCACGGTCGGGGATTCCTCCGTGAGCGGCGCGAGCGGATCGGACAGGGGACAACCGACTTTGAGATAGGTGTCGATCCGGAACCCGCGCTGCTTGCCGATGGTGTCGAGCGCCGCGAGCCAGTGCTCGGAGTGGGACCCGCCCGCGAGGACCATCCTTCTCGTCGACAACGGATCGCCGTACGTACAGGTCAACGGTTCACGGTTGGTGTGCTGGGCGATGCAGTTGTCCAGCGTCGCCGGCGGCAGGTCGCGGTGAGCGACCAGCAGCGGTGGTTGTACGGGTTGCGGTTCGACGTCGACGAACCCGTTCAGTGCCGCTGCCCCGGGATATGCCTCCGGAGACAACGCCACCGCCCGGTCGAGGACATCACCCTGGCGGGCCACATGCGTCGACCAGGCGGCGGTCGCGGCCATCACCACGACACCGACCACCGTGACCGACGCAATGAGGACGGTGCGCGTCCGGCCCGAGTCGGACCGGCGGATCGGGGTCTCGAGCCAACGGGTCGTGGCTTCCGCGAGGACGAGCGAGATCACGATCACGCCGAGGCCGCCGAGCAGGCCCACCGAACTCCGCTCGCGGAGCACGAGGTAACCGATGAGTACCGGCCAATGCCACAGATACAGGGCGTACGCGACGGATCCGAGCCGGACCAGCGGGGTGCTCGACAGCAACCGCGCGGTGGGGGTGTCGGCGGTGCCGGCCCCGGACGCCATGTGACCGGCCACGATCAGCGCCATGGCCGCACCCACCGGCACGAGTGCCCACGGACCCGGGAAAAGGCTGTTTCCGTCGAGGACGACGCCGCACAGGAACAGCACTGCCAGACCCGCGACGCCCAGGACGATGCGGATCGCGCGGGGCACCCTCAGCCACGGGATCACGCAGGCGAACACCCCGCCCAGCGTGAGTTCCCACATCCGGGCGCCGCTGTCGTAGTACAGCCAGGACTGCGGGACGTCGGCCAGGACCGCGTACGTGAGCGACGCCGCGGTGAGTAGCGCGAGCAACACCGCGAGCGGCAGGCGTGCGGGCAGCGCCCTGCGCCGGAGCACCCATACCGCGCCGAACACGACGAGCAGCGCCGCGACATAGAACTGGCCCTGCACGGAGATCGACCAAAGGTGCTGCAGGGGGCTGACCATCGGGTCGGCGGCGAGGTAGTCGCTCGCCGTGCGCGCAAGATGCCAGTTCTGCACGAACAGGAGGGACGCGCCGGTCTGCTCGGCCACCCGGAACCACTGCGTGAACGGCAACACGGCGACGGCCGCGACGGTCGTGCCGAGCAGGACGACGACCAGCGGCGGAAGCAGGCGCCGGGCCACCCGCCGCAGCACCGGCCGGGGGTCGAGCGGAGCATTCGACTCCGCGACCCGCAGCAGGGTGCCGACGAAGAAGAAACCGGACAGTGCGAGGAAGACGTCGACACCACCGGACACGCGCCCGAACCACACGTGGAAGACCACGACGAGGCCGATCGCGAGACCGCGCACACCGTCGAGGTCGGCGCGGTATCCGAGACGGGTGGCAGAGACCGCGGCGGCCTTCGGACCCGGGTCCGAGGTGCGGACTGCCATTCTCGTTCTCCTCAGTATCGTGGACTCGACGGTATCGCGGGGGTCATGGACTCGCGGTGCCTCGGCCGGACGCCGTGGAACACGCGAGATCGGTTCCTGTGACATTCGTACCCAGGAACTTGGGCAGACTACGCGGAAGTAGCCCGCCGGTTCCAACCGCCTACAGTCGTGCCGTGGTTTCTCCCCCCATGTCTGCAGAGCGGATCGCAGCGCTCGACGCCGACCACCTCTGGCATCCCTACGGCGCGTTTCCGGCGTCCACCGAACCCCTCGTCGTGGACCGGGCCACGGGTACGAGACTGGTGCTCGCGGACGGACGTGAACTCGTCGACGGAATGAGTTCGTGGTGGGCCGCGATCCACGGATACCGGCACCCGGTGCTCGACGCCGCCGTCACCGAGCAGTTGGCGAAGATGAGTCACGTGATGTTCGGCGGGCTCACCCACGCTCCTGCCGCGCGGCTCGCGGAGTTGCTCGTCGAGATCTCCCCGGAGGGCTTGGACAAGGTCTTCCTCGCCGATTCCGGGTCGGTCTCGGTCGAGGTGGCTACGAAGCTTGCACTGCAGTACCAGCGTGCGGTCGGCCGCCCCGAACGACATCGCCTGCTCACCTGGCGAGGCGGGTACCACGGCGACACCCTCGCACCGATGAGCGTGTGCGACCCCGAGGGTGGCATGCACTCGATGTGGACGGACGTGCTGGTCAGGCAGATATTCGCGCCGGCGCCGCCACGGGAGTTCGACGCGTCCTACGTCGCGGCCTTCGAGTCGGTTCTCGAGGCGCACGCGCACGAACTCGCCGGGGTCATCGTCGAGCCCGTCGTCCAAGGCGCCGGTGGCATGCGGTTCCACGACCCGGGTTATCTGCGCGAATTGCGGCGGATGTGCGACGAACACGGCCTGGTGCTGATCTTCGACGAGATCGCGACGGGATTCGGCCGGACGGGGGAGATGTTCGCCGCCGAGCATGCCGGGGTCACGCCCGATCTGATGTGTGTGGGCAAGGCACTGACGGGCGGCTACCTGACGCTCGCAGCGGTGCTCTGCACGACCCGCATCGCGGAAGCGATCAGCGCGGGCGAGGGCGGCGGTGTCATGCACGGCCCGACCTTCATGGCCAACCCGCTGGCGTGCGCGGTCGCGGTGGCGTCGTCCGAACTTCTGCTGTCCAGGGACTGGCGCGGCGAGGTGGCCGATCTCACGGTCCGGCTCGAGTCCGGGCTGGCGCCCGCGCGGGATCTTCCCGGCGTCGTCGACGTGCGTGTGCTCGGCGGGATCGGGGTGGTCGAGACGGTGGAACCGGTGGACATGCGTGCGGCCACGGCCGCCGCCGTGGAGGCGGGGGTGTGGCTGCGTCCGTTCCGCAACCTCGTCTATACGATGCCGCCGTATGTGTGCACAGCCGCCGACGTCGCCGCGATCACCGCGGGTGTGGTCGCGGCCGCGGCCACCGTGCGGGGCTGACCCGGCAGGGGTACCGACTTGAACACTGTTCAAGTACGGTGTCCGCATGTCTATCCCTGCCGGTCCGGCCTGGCTCGACGACGCTGCCGAACGGCGGCGGCTCGCGGGGCTGCACCGAGAACTCACTCCGCGTAGCGCCACCGCACCCCTCATCGACCTCGCGTCCAACGACTATCTCGGTCTCGTCCGCCACCCCGAGGTACTGGCCGCAGCGACCGCGGCGCTCCGTCGGTGGGGCGGCGGTGCCACCGGATCACGACTGGTCACCGGGACGACGGCCGAGCACGAGTTGCTCGAACGTGAACTCGCCGACTTCACCGGCGCCGAGACCGGATTGGTGTTCTCCAGCGGATACACCGCCAACCTGGGCGCTGTGACGGCGCTCGCGGGCAAGGACGCGCTGATCGTCTCGGACGCGGGATGCCACGCGTCGCTCGTCGACGCGTGCCGCCTGTCCCGGTCGAGGATCCGTGTCACACCGCACAGTGACGTCCGGGCCGTGGCCGACGCTCTCGCCGCGCGGACCGAACCGCGGGCGCTGGTGCTCACCGACTCGGTGTTCAGTACCGACGGCGACCTTGCGCCCCTGCGGGAGTTGCACCGCGTCTGCCGCACCCACGACGCGGTGCTGCTCGTCGACGAGGCCCACGGGATCGGGGTCCGGGGGATCGGCGGCCGCGGGCTCGTCCACGAAGTCGGCCTGGCCGGAGAACCGGACGTGATCGTCACGGCCACACTGTCGAAATCCCTTGCGTCCCAGGGCGGTGTGGTCCTCGCGTCCGGTCGTGTGCGCGACCATCTCATCGACACCGCGCGCACCTTCATCTTCGACACCGGACTCGCTCCGGCCGCCGTCGGTGCCGCGCGCGGCGCCCTGAAAGTGCTGCGCGCCGAACCCGGACTCCCGGGTGCGGTCCTCGACCGGGCCGCACACCTCGCCCGGCTGACGGGCGTGCAGCCGCCCCCGTCGGCCGTCGTCTCGGTGATACTCGGCGACCCGCACGTCGCGGCCGGGGCGGCGCGGCGGTGTCGTGAACGCGGCGTGCAGGTGGGCTGCTTCCGGCCGCCGTCGGTGCCCGAGGGCACCTCGCGCCTGCGCCTGACCGCGCGCGCGAATCTCTCCGACCACGAATGCGCCGTCGTCGACTCGGTGCTCACCGACGTCCTGGCCGAGGACCGGGTATGAACATTCTCTGCGTCACGGGCACCTCGACCGGAGTCGGTAAAACCGTAGTGACCGCCGCGCTCGCGGCGTGCGCCGCGAGCCGGGGACTGCGGGTCACGGTGTGCAAGCCGGCCCAGACCGGGGTCGGCGACGGCGAGCCCGGCGACCTGGCTGAGATCGTCCGTCTCACCGGCGGCGGTATCGGTACCGCCGAACTCGCGCGCTACCCCGATCCGCTCGCGCCCGACACCGCGGCCCGCTGCTCGGGACGAGCGATGCTCGACCTCGACCGCGCGACCGAGGCGATCCGCGGACTCGGGACCACCGCAGATCTGGTGCTCGTCGAGGGCGCCGGCGGAGTCCTGGTCCGTCTCGGTGCCGCCGGGTTCACGCTCGTCGACCTCACCGCGGCACTCGACGCCCCGGTGGTGGTGGTCGCCGGCGCAGCGCTCGGAACCCTCAACCACAGCGCGCTGACCGTCGGAGCGCTGCGCGCCGCCGGTGTGGAATGCCGCGGACTCGTCATCGGCAGCAGTCCTGCCGCACCGGATCTGGCGGAGCGCTGCAACGTCGGTGACCTGCCCTCGGTCACGGGTGTGCCCCTGCTCGGGGCGATACCCGAAGGGGCGGGCGCGCTCGGTTCCGCGGAGTTCGTGGCCGCGGCGCCGCAATGGTGGCGGGACGTCCCGGTCTGACCGGCCACGACATCTCGATTCCGCCTGCGTAGTGATCGGTGACAACGCCTCGTCACAACCCGTGAAACGACTCGGGAGCACCCGCACCTGTCGTAGTGTGAGTGCAATCACAGGAGTCGGCGGGCGTCGGCGTGCCGACCGTTTTCTTCGGAGGTACCGATGTCCACCACCGACATGCATGATCTGCAGAACGCGATCGGGCAATTGCGTCGATGCGTCGGTTCGATCAGGTCGCGGTACGGCGACGCGGCGTCCGTGCGCAGGCTCTCGAACGACCTCGACCGTCTCGACATCGATGCGCGCGACTTCCAGGAGACACCGCCGCGTGCGCTGTGGGCGGCGTCCGAGGATCGCATCCCGATTCCGGATTCGCCCTACGACGAGTCACTGTTCCGCGGAGTCGACGCCGACGACGAAGGACTCGGCGGATTGCACGGGGAGCGGTGAGCGCCCCTACCGGCGCCGGGGTCCGAAATGCGGCCCGGGCGAGCATAGCCGCGCGCACACTACGGACCGATCGTTGGTGGCAGACACCTGCGCTGACCGTCCTCGGTCTGGCCGCTTTCATCGTCTACGCCACCGTGCGTTCGTTCACGCGGTCCGCCTACTGGGTCGACGACTATCACTACCTCACACCTTTCTATTCGCCGTGTGTCAGCGCGTCGTGCGTGCCCGGTTCGTCGCACTTCGGAGTCTGGGTCGGTGAACTCCCACGGTGGATCCCACTGGCGTTCGTGTCGCTGCCGTTCCTGCTGCTCTTCCGGCTCACCTGCTACTACTACCGCAAGGCCTACTACCGGTCGTTCTGGCTCTCCCCGCCGGCGTGCGGCGTGGCGGAACCGCACCGGACGTACACCGGCGAAACCCGATTCCCGCTCATCGTGCAGAACGCGCACCGCTACTTCTTCTACATCGGGTTCGTCATCTCCCTGATCAACACGTACGACGCGATACTCGCGTTCCACAGTCCGAGCGGCTTCGGGTTCGGACTAGGAAACGTGATCCTGGTCGTGAACGTGATCTTGTTGTGGGGGTACACGCTCTCGTGTCACTCCTGTCGGCACGTCACCGGTGGCAGACTCAAGCATTTCTCGAAACACCCTGTGCGCTACAAGATCTGGACGTTCGTCTCCAAGATCAACGCGCGGCACATGCAGTTCGCCTGGATCACGCTCGGCACGCTGGTCCTCACCGACTTCTACATCATGCTCGTCGCGAGCGGCACCATCTCCGACCTCCGATTCATCGGCTGACAGACCGGCACGGCCGGCACCACACGGGGCACGACGCAACACGGAAAGGCAACACACATGGGGGAAGTCGAGCGGCACGACTACGACGTGGTCGTGATCGGAGCGGGGGGAGCCGGACTGCGGGCGGTCATCGAGGCTCGGCAACGCGGACTGAGAGTCGCGGTCGTCTGCAAGTCCCTCTTCGGCAAGGCGCACACCGTGATGGCGGAAGGCGGATGCGCCGCAGCGATGGGTAACGCCAACTCGCGGGACTCGTGGCAGGTGCACTTCAAGGACACGATGCGCGGCGGAAAGTTCCTCAACAATTGGCGAATGGCCGAACTGCACGCCCGCGAAGCACCGGACCGGGTGTGGGAACTCGAAACGTACGGTGCGCTGTTCGACCGCACCCCGGACGGACGGATCAGCCAGCGCAACTTCGGAGGACACACCTATCCGCGTCTCGCCCACGTCGGCGACCGGACCGGTCTCGAGTTGATCCGCACGATGCAACAGAAGATCGTCTCGCTGCAACAGGAGGACTTCGCGGCTACCGGAGACTACGAGGCGAAGGTGAGGGTGTTCTCCGAATGCACCATCACCGAACTGCTTCTCGACGAACAGGGCAGGGTCGCAGGTGCTTTCGGGTACTGGCGGGAATCGGGCAGGTTCGTCCAGTTCAACGCTCCCGCCGTCGTCATCGCGACCGGAGGGATCGGCAAATCCTGGAAGGTGACGTCCAACTCCTGGGAATACACGGGCGACGGGCACGCCCTGGCGCTGCGGGCCGGTGCCGCGCTCATCAACATGGAGTTCGTCCAGTTCCATCCCACCGGGATGATCTGGCCGCCGAGCGTGAAAGGCATCCTCGTCACCGAGGGGGTCCGCGGTGACGGTGGTGTCCTGAAGAACTCCGAGGGGGAGCGGTTCATGTTCTCCTACGTCCCGCCGGTGTTCAAAGGGCAGTACGCGGAGACGCCCGAGGAGGCGGACCGCTGGTACGAGGATCAGGAGAACAATCTCCGCACGCCCGACCTGCTGCCGCGCGACGAGGTGGCGCGCGCCATCAACTCCGAGGTCAAGGCGGGCCGGGCGACCCCCCACGGAGGCGTGTTCCTCGATATCGCCTCGCGGATGCCGAGAGCCGAGATCATCCGGCGCCTGCCGTCGATGCACCACCAGTTCCTCGAACTCGCCGACGTCGACATCACCCGGGAAGCCATGGAGGTCGGACCGACCTGCCACTACGTGATGGGCGGGATCGAAGTGGATCCCGACACCGGCGCGGCGTCGGTCCCGGGCCTGTTCGCGGCAGGGGAGTGCTCGGGAGGGATGCACGGATCCAATCGTCTCGGCGGTAACTCGCTGTCGGATCTGCTGGTATTCGGCCGTCGTGCAGGGCTCGGTGCCGCCGACTACGTGCACGGTCTCACCACCCGGCCCGAAGTAGCCGACGAAGCGGTGGAAGAGGCGGCCCGCACAGTGCTCTCACCGTTCGATCCCGCCGACCACGACGAGGTGGAGAACCCGTACACGCTGCACCAGCGGCTACAGGGCGTGATGCACGACCTCGTGGGCATCATCCGCACAGCCGACGAGGTGGAACGCGCGCTCGCGGAACTCGACGACCTGCGCGCGCGGATCCCCAACATTGCGGTGGAGGGGAACCGGCAGTACAACCCGGGCTGGCACCTCGCGCTGGATCTGCGCAACATGCTGCTCGTGTGTGAGTGCGTGGCGCGGGCGGCGTTGCTGCGCACCGAGAGTCGCGGCGGTCACACGCGCGACGACCATCCCTCGATGGACGCGAACTGGCGGCGGACATTGCTGGTGTGCCGCAAGTCCGGTGAGGACCGCATCATCCCTGAGGTGTCCGTCGAACGGGAACAGCAGACCCCGATGGATCCGGAACTGCTCGAACTCTTCGATATCGAGGAACTCGCCAAGTACTACACCGACGAGGAACTCGCCGGTCACCCCGGACGGAGGCACTGAGATGGCCGACAGTGAGGGCTACACCGCCGAGTTCAGGATCTGGCGCGGGGACCGCGACGGCGGGGAACTGCAGGAGTATTCGGTGCGGGTCAACGAGGGTGAGGTGGTCCTCGACATCCTCCACCGACTCCAGGCTACCCAAGTGCCGGACCTCGCGGTGCGATGGAACTGCAAAGCCGGCAAATGCGGTTCGTGCTCGGCGGAGATCAACGGACGCCCGCGTCTGACGTGCATGACCCGTATGTCGCTCTTCGAGACGGACGATCCGATCGTCGTCACGCCCTTACGGGGTTTCCCGGTCATCCGTGACCTCGTCACCGACGTGTCGGGCAACTACGCCAAGGCCCGGGAGATTCCGGCGTTCGCGCCTCCCCCGGACCTCGCGCCGGGGGAGTACCGCATGCAGCAGATCGATGTGGAACGCTCGCAGGAATTCCGCAAATGCATCGAATGCTTCTTGTGTCAGAACGTATGTCACGTCACGCGCGACCACGAGGAGAACCGGCCCGCGTTTGCGGGACCCCGGTTCTTCATCCGCCTCGCCGAACTCGACATGCACCCACTCGACGTCGCGGACCGGCGCGACCTCGCTCAGGACGAAGCCGGACTCGGCCTCTGCAACATCACCAAATGCTGCACCGAGGTCTGCCCCGAATACATCCACATCACCGACAACGCCATCATCCCGATGAAGGAACGGGTGGCCGGTCGCCGGTACGACCCGGTCGTGTGGCTGGGCAACAAGCTGTTCCGGCGCTGACCTACCCGCGCGGTCGTCAGCTGACGCGCTCGCTCAGAAGCGGCACCAACTGCTCGAGCGCGAACGGAATCGACAGGGCCGAGTTCAGCGAGATGGCGTTGGCGATGTCGCTGCCGCTGTCGAGGACGAGGAAACGGCCGTCCCGCACGGCAGGAAGCTGCTGGAACAAGGGGTTGTCGGTGACCTCGGAGGTCTCGACGAAGATCGGCAGCACGACGAGCAGGTCGGCGTCGAGCATGCCCAGGTTCTCCTCCGAGACCGGGATGAAGAAGCTGTCCGTCTCCACGGCCTCCACGGCCGGGTTGTTGACGAACCCGAGGTCCTGCAGGAACTGCACGCGCGCGTCGCCGGAGACGTACGCACCCCATCCGTCCGAGGTGTAGGCGGCGACGGTGACGGTCTTGCCGGCGAACTCCGGATGCTCCGCCGCCGCGGTGGCGAACTGTTCGTCGATGTCCGCGACCACTTCGGCACCCTTGTCGGGGACGCCGAGCGCGGAGGCCACCATCGAGATCTGCTCGTCGCGCGGCGTCAGATATGCCGTGGCGCCCTTCGGGGGACCGACCGTGGTGGCGATCGCCGAGAGCGTGTCGTACCGGCCCTGATCGCCCGAACTGGCGGTGTCGAGGATGAGATCGGGTGCCAATGCGGCGATCTGCTCGAAGGACGGGTCGACGGTACCGATGATCTCCGGAGACTCCGAGTAGCCGTTCTCGACCCACGGGCCGACTCCGTCGCCACCGAAGGCCAGCCAGTCGCTCACGCCGACGGGCTGGACGCCGAGCGCCAGTGCCGTCTCCGCGTCGCCCCATCCGAGGGCGGCGACGCGCTCGGGCTGTGATTCGACGGTCACATCACCGAACATGGTGGCGATGGTGGCGGGAAACGCTCCGGATCCGTTGTTGCTCGTCTCGTCGGCCGAATCGCTGTCGGTCGAGCCGCACGCTCCCACGGCGAGCGTGGTGGCCGCCATCAGCGCCACAAGTCGGAGTTTCACAGGTGTCCTCGTTTCACTTGCCGGTGCACGTCGTATGTGCGTTAGGTGATCCTAACCCCCGGTGGGGGCGGCACGGTATCTCGGCGGCCGAGTTACATCGACTGTGCCCATCGACCGATATCGCCACGTTCGAGCGCGAGTGCGAGCAGGTCCGGGAAACGGTCCGGGGTGCACGCGAACGCCGGCACGCCCAGAGCGCCGAGCGCCGCCGCATTGTCCCGGTCGAACGCCGGAGCGCCGTCGTCCGATAGCGCGAGCAACACCACCACCTGGACCCCGGCGGCGAGCATCTCGCGCACCCGGGAGAGCATTTCGGCCCGGATGCCGCCCTCGTACAAGTCGGAGATCAGCACGAACAGCGAGTCCGTGGGGCGCGTGATGAGGGTCCGGCTGTAGGCGATCGCCCGGTTGATGTCGGTGCCCCCGCCCAGTTGCGTGCCGAACAGCACGTCGACAGGGTCGGTGAGCTTGCCCGTGAGGTCCACCACGGCGGTGTCGAAGACGACGAGGGAGGTACGCAGCGCCTGCATCGAGGCGAGCACCGCAGCGAAGACCGCCGCGTACACCACGCTCGACGCCATCGATCCCGACTGGTCCACGGCGAGCACCACGTCCCGCTGCACCGCCTGGGAGCGTCGCCCCAAGCCGACGAGACGCTGCGGAACCACGGTGCGATAGTCGGGTTGGTAGTGCGCCAGATTGGCGCGGATCGTGCGGTGCCAGTCGATGTCGCGAGTTTTCGGATTCGAGGTCCGGGACGATCGGTCGAGGGCTCCCGACACCGCGGTCCGGGTGCGCTGGGCGATGCGTTCCTCGACCTCACGGACGACTTTTCCGACGACCGCTCGTGCTGTCGCCCTGGTGGTCTCGGGCATCACGCTGTTGAGGCTCAGCAGGGTGCCGACGAGATGCACGTCGGGTTCGACGGCGTCGAGCAGTTCCGGTTCGAGCAGCAGCCTGTCGAGTCCGAGGCGGTCGACCGCGTCGCGCTGCATCACCTGCACGACCGTCGTCGGAAAATACGTGCGGATGTCGCCGAGCCAGCGTGCGACCTTCGGGGCCGAGGCGCCCAGTCCGCCGCTGCGCGGTCCGCCGGTCCCGTCCGCGTCGGTGTCGTACAACGCGGCGAGGGCCGCGTCCATCGCCGAATCGGTTCCCGCGCCCAGCGCGGTGGTGGATTCTTCCGCGGCATCGCCGAGGAGAAGTCGCCAGCGCCGCATTCGCTCGTCGAATTCCGTTGTCATGCCGGGACCCCCAGAATCAAGGCGGTTGCCGCGACTGCGCGACGGCCGCGTTCGGGGTCGAGTGCCGCAGAGGTGCGGTGCTCGGGGCCCCCTCGCACAGCCCGGCCGAGCAGGCTGCGTTCCCCGTGTGCGAACGACCCGAACGTGCGTCGCAGCACGGGCAGGACGTCGACGAATTCCTCGGAGCGCAGATCCGACACCCACGTGTCGATCAGGGACAGCAGGTCGCGGTCGTGCACGAGCAGCAGCCCTCCACCGCCGACGAATCCGTCGATCCAGCGTGCCTTCGCGGCCGCCGTGGACCCGACCGACAAGGCGCGGGCGACCCGCACAGCGGTCGCGCGCTCGTTCAATCTCCCCACATCGCGAAGCATCCGTACCGTCCGGCCGGTGAGCACGCCGTCGACATCGTCGCGGTCGCACACCGAAGCGAGCGTGTCGAGCCAGCGGTCCGTCGCGCCGGGATCGTCGCGCAGCGCCAGCGCCGTGTGCACCTCGTCGACGGCATTCCGCACCGTGTCGGCGGCGTCGGTGTCGAGCCCGGTGACGGCGGACGGCAGGCCCGCGCAGACGCGAGCGAGGACCGCATCGGCGACATGCACCAGCGAGGACAGATCGGTCCCGCGCACGTCGCCGTATCGGACCGTACGGATCAGCGACGGGAGTGCCGACATCAGATGCAGCACATCGTGATCGAGAGCGGCGGCCGCGTCGATCGCAGTGACCAGTTCGGGCACCGCGTCGCGCAGATCCGCGAGCAATGCCTGTTCGAGCAGGTCGGTGACCTCGCCGAGCGTGGTGCCCGCGGTCCGGGCGCGGTCGAGCACCGTGGCGGATGCGGCGGCCTCGACGGTGGTGCCCCACCGGGACGCCTCCACGATGGCGACCGCCAGTTCCGGATCCCATTGCAGCGACCAGGTCTCGCGAAACGTTCCCGTCGAACGCACCGCGCTCTCGGCCGGTAGCGCCCACTCGATCCCGAGCAGCGACAACTTGTGCAACAGGCGGGATCGTTGCAGATCGAGATCTTTGCGGAGGTCGAGGTCCAGCTTCTTGGCGATCGGGGCGCGTTTGAGCCGAAGGCTTTTCGAGCGCGCCTGCAGGTCGGCGTCCAGCGGAACCGTCGGAGTGTCCTCGGGAACCGCGCCGAGTGCTTCTCCGATCACGAGTGTGCGCGCCACGAAGTCGAGCAGCACCTCGTCGCCGTCGCACAGGACCGCACGGGTGGCCTCGACGGCCTCCGCCAGACCGGGCACTGCGCGGCCGCGCAGCGCCGCGAGCGTATCGGCGAGGCGGGTCGCTTCGATGACATGCGCGCTCGAGACCGGGAGGTCTTCCTCGCGCAACACCCGCGCGACGCGGGTGAACCAGCGTGCGGTCGTGTCGTCCGGGTAGCGGAAGAGGTGGTCGTACCAGCCGGGCGAGGTGATGCCGGCGCCGTAGCCGGACGCGGCAGAGAGCCGCGAATGGGTCCACGGCACCCACGTGAGCGCCGCTTTCACCTTCGGAAGACCTCTGAGCACGCGCGCGTCCGGCGCGGCCGGACCGAGCGGGCCGCTCAGGGCGGGCGCGTGCATCGACCCGCACACGACGGCAATGTTGCGGGCGCCGGCCTTGACGGCCGTGCGCAACACCTGCCGCATGTGGGCTTCGCGGCGCGCCGTGTGCTCGTCGAGTTCCACGTCGGCGCGCAAGGCCGCCATCGCCGCAGTGATTTCGTCGAACGCTCCGGCTCCCGACTCCTCCTCCGCCGAGGCATGCTCGATCACGGCATCCCACCACTGCTCGAAGTCGTCGTAACCCGCCGCGGACGCCAGCGCTGCGAGCGGGTCGGTGGGCTCCGCGGATTCCGGAGAGCGGTCCGCGGCCAACGAGATTGCCGCCGGAAGGTCGCAGAAGCGCACGTCGGCGTCGTGCAGGATCGCCCAGCGCAATGCCTGCCACTCCGGCGAGAACGCCGCGAACGGCCAGAACGCCGCGCGCGCGGGTTCGTCACGCACGTAGGCGAGCAGCGCGACCGGCGGTTGCATCTCGTCGGATGCGGCCAGGGCGAGGAACGGATCGGCGTCGGCCGGTCCCTCGATCAGGACGGTGTCGGGCTCGAACTCCGCGAGGGCGCGCAGCACCGCCCGCGCCGACCCCGGCCCGTGGTGCCGGATGCCGAAGACCCGGATTTCGGCGCCGTCGCTCACCCGGTGATCTCCCGGCATGCGCGATAGAAGTCTGCCCACTCGGGACGCTCCCGCACGACCGCCTCGAGATATTCGCTCCACACCACGCGGTCGGCCACCGGATCCTTCACCACCGACCCGAGGATGCCCGCGGCGATGTCGGTGGAGCGCAGGACCCCGTCACCGAAGTGCGCCGAGAGCGCCAGCCCACCGGTGACCACGGAGATCGCTTCGGCGGTCGACAAGGTGCCGGACGGCGACTTGAGTTTGGTGCGTCCGTCGGTGGTCACACCCTGGCGCAGTTCCCGGAACACAGTGACCACGCGCCGGATCTCCTCGGCGGCAGCAGGGATCTTCGGGAGTTCGAGCGAGGTTCCGAGTTGTTCGACGCGACGGGTCACGATCGCGACCTCGTCCTCTTCGCTGGCGGGCAGGGGGAGCACCACGGTGTTGAATCGTCGTCGCAGCGCCGAGGACAGTTCGTTGACGCCCCGATCGCGATCGTTGGCGGTGGCGATCACGTTGAAGCCCTTGCTCGCCTGCACTTCGATGCCGAGTTCGGCGACGGGCAGCGTCTTTTCCGACAGGATCGTGATGAGGGCGTCCTGCACGTCCGCGGGGATGCGGGTGAGTTCCTCGATGCGGGCGATGGCACCGTCGCGCATCGCCGTCATGATCGGCGACGGGACGAGCGCGTCCGCAGACGGTCCTTCGGCGAGCAGTCGCGCGTAGTTCCAGCCGTAGCGGACCGAGTCCTCGGACGTGCCGGCCGTGCCCTGGACCAGTCGGGTCGACGACCCGCTGATCGCAGCGGAAAGATGTTCGGACACCCACGTTTTGGCGGTACCCGGGACACCGAGCAGCAACAAGGCGCGGTCGGTGGCGAGGGTGGCCACCGCGACCTCCATCAGACGTCGCGGGCCCACATACTTGGGGCTGACGACGGTGCCGTCGGACAGTTCGCCGCCCAGCAGGTACGTCACCACCGCCCACGGCGACAGGTGCCAGGACGGCGGGCGGGGCCGGTCGTCGAGCCGCGCCAGCGCCGCGAGTTCGTGCGCGTACTGCTGCTCCGCATGGGGGCGCAACAGCGTTGGTTCGGAAACGGCGTCGGTCAACTCAGCTCCTCGTGAAGGGTCTTGCGCAGGGTCAAGGTGTCGGCGGCCGTCGCGAACAGGTTCAGCCGGTCGAGGTGGTCGGTGCGGTTCGCGGCGTCGGCGAGCAGTTCGGTGAGCTCGAACGGTGCGCGATGCGCGATCAGCGCGAGGATCGTCCGGAACGAGCGGACGCCGGTTCCCTCATCGCCGTACAGCGCGATGAGTACCTTCTCCGCCAGATCCCGGGGCCACGGCGCGGGGAGAGCGCCGAGCAGGTCGGGGTCGAGCAGGGCGCGGCCGGCCGAGTCGTGCAGATGCGCCACCAGTACGGGGCGGGGCAGCGCCTGCGCGACGTCGGCACCGACCGTGCCGTCGCGGCGCAGCAGTGCGGCGGCCCATTCTCCGTTGCGATGCAGGGCAGTGGCCGCAGCCCAGCCCGCGTCGAGCGCCTCGCGTGCGGGTTCGCCGACGCGGTACCCGAGTACCTGCCGGGCGGTCGGAGCGATGTGCTGCCACGCGGACGGAGGAGCGGAGGACACGACCGTCGTCAGCCGGCGCATCGCGACACCACCCGGCCGGGAGGCGCCCTCGTCCACGCCGTCGCGCAGCGCTTCCGCGTCGAGTCGGTCCGGGACCTCGACCACGAGATCGCCGTCGTCGACGCGTGTCCACTCCCGCACCCGCCGGGACATCCGCTCGGCAAAATCGGAGTCGGGGAGGCGGCGCAGCAACCCGAGGGCGGTCGCGCGGACCTTGCGGCTGCGGTCGTCGAGCGCGTGCTCGAGCAAGGCTTCGTCGTGCTCGCCGAGGCCGTTCGTCAGCAGTTCGAGCAGCGCCGCTCGCTGCGCCGCCGTCTCCGACGACCACGACGCCGTCAGTCGCGCTGCGGCGGCATGGGGGTCGGCGGCCCGCGCCACCGCGAACCATCGGCGGCGCTGCGCAGGCGAGCCGTGCAGCCAGAGTCGTTCGTCGGCCGGGTCGGGTGTGACGAGGTGGGACCACTCCGGGTTGAGCGCCGCCACCCACTGGCCGCGGGCGCCGGCGAGGCGCAGCAGGTGCTCGCGGTGTGGGGTGTCGGGCGCGGCGAACCACAGCAGATCCACCACGATCTCGTGCGGTGCCCGGAACCGCTCGGCGAGCGCGAACCACTCCGGAAGAAGGGGCGAGCGGACGACGAGCAGTCCACGCAACCGCTCGGCTGCCGCCGGTGGGAGCGTGAGGCGGTCGTCGTCCGGGGCAGGGCTCGGCAGTGTGCGCACCGTGGGGAGGGTCGCGGCGGTGAGGAACGCGGACTCGAGGGCGGCGGCCGCGAGCAGACGCGAAGCCGGATCGCCGGTCAGCGCCGTCGCCGCGTCCGCGGTGTGCAGCGTCGACGTTGCCGGTGCCGAGCGGGCTGTGCCGAGCAGCGCCGCGGTCGACAGGGTTTCGAAGGTCTCCGTCACAGTGACAACTCCTGTCCTGCCGTGAACAACGACGCCGGTGCCAGGCGGGTACCGTCCCAGTCTCCGCATACCGTCAGCGGGTGGCCACCCGCGACCGTGAGTAGTCGCCACCGCGTGTCGTCGTCACCGCCGAGCGGCAGCGCGCGACCGTGCCGGTCGACGAGGTGCCAGGACCCGTCCGATCCGACCGGAACGACGCTGTCGAGCAGCATCGGCCACGAGCGGATCCACGGGTCGGCGCCCAGCACACGGGCGTACTCGTCGAGTGCCGCATCGAAATCCGGTGCGGTCCCGGGCAAGGAGGCAGGCAGCGTGGTGAACGGTTCGGGATCGGCGTACCGCTCGCCGACGAGCGCGCGGAGCGGTGCGGCACCGGGATAGAAATGCAGGTCGGCGTCGACGAGCATGCCCGGCGGGGGAGTCGCGTCGGGGAACCGGGCGGTGCCGTGGGAGAAATCCAGAAGGATCGCCCAGCGTCCGGTGTCGCGGCCACGTAACCACACCTTGCGGGTGAACAGTCGGCTGTCCTCGGAGATGCGGGTCGCGAGTACCTGCCATCGGTCGCGGACGGGCGGCTCGGAACGCACGTCGTCGGCGCGGGTGGGGAATCCGAGGTGGGTGCGCACCGACCGCGCGAGAGGGTCGGGCAGGTCGTCGATCTGCCGGTACGCGACCACCAGCAGATGCAGACGCGCGTACTCGGTGAGCACCCGGGCGGGCCAGTCCACCTCGGTCGCGACGACCCCGGCGAGAGCGCGCAGTGTCGAGGCGACGCCGGGGACCTGCGCATCGACCATGCGAGCCGCGATGTCGTCGTAGGTGGAGTACCCGTGGTCGACGGCACCGAGACCGCTGCGGATCCGGTCGGTCAGCCAGCGGTCGAGTTCGTCGAGCCCGGCGGCCGCGCGCTCGGCGCGGCGCTGGACGGTCGCCGGATCGGGAGCCTTTGCGGGTTCGTCGCCCGGCTCATCCGGGGGAGTGGTCTGCGCGGCGCGTGACGCGAGCCATTCGGTGACCGAGCCGGGTGGGTCAGCCTTCGGCACCATGCCGTCGGACCAGCGCATGAGCAGGGCGAGTGCGTGCTTGCACGGGAGTTTCCGGCTCGGGCACGTGCATGTGTAGGCGGGGCCGTCGAGGTCGATCGCGGTGCGGTAGACAGCGGTGCCCCGGCCGCGGCATTCGCCCCAGAGCGCGCCGTCCTGCCGCCCCGTATCGATCCACCCCGACACCAGTCCGCGCGCAGCGGTCAGCGAGGACGGATCAGGTGCGGCGGCAGCGATCCGATCGGGGGGCCAGGGGCTTGTCACGTCCTGAGAACGTACGGCAGGGTTCCGACAGCGACCGAATCGTCAGGATGTGGCACGGGTGTTCAAACGCCTCCGGATGCCGTCGACGAAGAGTGTCAGGCCGAAGTCGAAACGGATGGCGGGATCACCGTCGAGGAGATCGTCGTCCGAGGTCGGCGCCGTCTCCGTCGCGACATCGGGCGATACCGGCCCCCGCGTCAGCGCGCCGAGTTCGGCGAGTTGCGCGCGGGACTGCTCGTCGACGGTGTGGCCGAGTACATAGTGCAGCAGCGCGTAACCGGCGAGTTCGGCGTGCGCGCGGGAAAGCCCTCCGCGCTGCGCCGCGGCGACGAACGCATCGCGGGCGCGGGAAGTGGTCAGCCGCGACGCGTAGGTGGATGCGACGAGTTCGGCGCCGTCGCGATGGGCGAGCAGAGCGGAGCGCAACCGGTGGGCGAGTTCGGTGAGCGCATCGTCCCAGTCGGGGGAGTCCGGTTCCGCGTCGACGCCGTCGAGGATGCGGTCGGCCATCGCGCCGAGAAGAGTCTGTTTGTTGGGGAAATGCCAGTACAGCGCGCCGGGCTGAACGCCGAGCGAGGTGGCGAGCTTGCGCATTGTGAGGTCGCCGAGCCCGTATTCGTCGAGGATCGCCATGGCGCCGTCGAGAACGTCGCCGCGTCGCAACTGCACCGTGTCCGCTCCTGTCCGTCCCGCTGTGTCTGGGCCTCCCGTTGACAGTATCGGACCCCCCACCTAACCTGAACGCCGTTCAATTGAACACCGTTCAAGTTTTCTCATGTCAGGAGACGCAGTGACCCAGGCGCCCGCTCGCACCGACATCCTCGACCTCGCTCGCGACCAGGTACTCCGGGGCGGGGTCGGGTTCGACCGCGACCGGATGCTCGACGTGCTCCGCCTGCCCGACTCCCGGCTCGAGGAACTACTCGACGTCGCGCACGACGTCCGCATGGCGTGGTGCGGACCGGAGGTGGAGGTCGAAGGCATCGTCAGCCTCAAGACCGGCGGCTGCCCCGAGGACTGCCACTTCTGCTCCCAGTCCGGCCTGTTCGCCTCACCGGTGCGCGCCGCGCGCCTCGACATCCCGTCGCTCGTGGAAGCCGCCAAGCAGACTGCCAAGACCGGCGCCACCGAGTTCTGCATCGTCGCCGCCGTGCGCGGCCCCGACGAGCGGTTGATGGCCCAGGTCGCCGCCGGCGTCGAGGCGATTCGCAACGAGGTCGACATCCAGGTCGCGTGTTCCCTCGGCATGCTCACCCAGGACCAGGTCGACCAACTCGCGGCCATGGGCGTCCACCGCTACAACCACAACCTCGAAACCGCGCGCTCGTACTTCAACCACGTCGTCACCACCCACACCTGGGAGGAACGATTCGAGACACTCCGCATGGTGAAAGAGGCCGGCATGGAGGTGTGCTGCGGCGGCATTCTCGGGATGGGCGAAACCTTGGAGCAGCGAGCAGAATTCGCGGCTGACCTCGCGTCGGTCGAACCCGACGAGGTGCCGCTGAACTTCCTCGATCCGCGGCCCGGCACGCCGTTCGCAGATCGGGAGGTGCTCCCGGCCACCGAGGCACTCAAGGCGATTGCGGCATTCCGGCTCGCCCTGCCGCGCACCATCCTCCGGTTCGCCGGCGGCCGCGAAATCACCCTCGGTGATCTCGGTGCGAAGCAGGGCATGCTCGGCGGCGTCAACGCCGTCATCGTCGGCAACTACCTCACCACCCTCGGGCGTCGTGCCGAAACCGACCTCGACCTGCTCGTCGACCTGCGGATGCCGATCAAGGCACTCGGCGAAAGTATCTGACGTGTTCGACGCGTACACCGGCGCCGAACTCGTCGACGGTCTCGAGGTCGCGAGTCGCCGGGGAGTTCGGCTGGGTCTCGAACCACCCCGGTACTGCACGCTGTGTGGTCGGCGGATGGTCGTGCAGGTCATCCCCGACGGATGGTGGGCGCGGTGTTCACGCCACGGCATCATCGATTCGTCCCGCAACGAGCAACGCTGACCGGAAGGCGATCAGAGGTCCGAATCCGGCGAGGAAGGTGGTACCTGCCGGACGACGCGGGCGGGCACGCCCGCAGCCACCACGTTCGGCGGCAGATCGCGCGTCACCACCGCTCCGGCCCCGACAACAGTGTTCTCGCCGATCGTCACTCCGGGACAGACGATCACGCCGCCCCCCAGCCACACGTTGTCGCCGATGGTGATCGGTTCGGCAGCTTCCCATTTCGCGCGCCGCAGTTCGGCATCGAGAGGGTGGGTGGGTGTGAGCAACTGGACGTTGGGTCCGATCTGCACATCGGCGCCGATCGAGATCCGCGCGACGTCCAGCATGACCGCTCCGAAGTTGACGAAGGTTCGCGGCCCGATCGTGATGTTGTATGGGACTGCCCCCGGTTTGGTTGACATCTGATCTGTGAGGATCACTCCTCACGATGGAAGGATGTTTCCCATGCCGAAGCCGTTCCCCGCCGAGTT
>NZ_JBVOON010000028.1:0-27938 GCF_055664235.1 Rhodococcus sp. NPDC019050
AAGCTCACCCCGATCGAGTTTGAGACAATCAACCAAGTCGCATACGCGGCCTGAACCGCTCAACCCCACGAGTCAACTGAAGTGGGGGCAGTCCCCATCGCGCGGAACTCACCGTGACGTTGGGGCACTGCGTCTGTGACCACGATGAGCACGGTACGCATTCCACTCCGCAGCAGTCCCCGGGCAAGGCGCACAGCGCCGACTAGGTTGCCCGACTCGCCAAGCCACACGCCGACGAAGGGCACACTGGCCAATCCGAGACGATCCAACATCGCGGGCACAGTCACAGCGCCGTCAGGTTCACCCCGGTGCGAGCACGTACCGTACACCACTGCGTCGACGGAATCGGCAGACACGTCGAGCTTGTGCAGCAGTGCTGCAATAGCAGCGCCAGCGAGCTCGGACGGCGGCTTGTCCGACACTGAACACAGATCAAACCCATAGGAACGCAGCCGATCAGCGAGTGCGCCCGCCCCCGCTACCTGCTCCACGGGTTGAAGGTCCCCGACAGCATAGACCGGTGGAGTGATGATGATTGCAGCCATTAGGCGGCGGCGCTGTAATGCGCCAGAACCTTGGTGATCAGACCGTCATCACCGACGAACAGGACCTCCGCTACCATCCGGCCACCGACACTGCGCATGTAAATCGTCACCGTGTCCACGCAGCGCAACACATCCACGACCTCGAATCGAAGGTCCGGATTCGCAGCTAGCGCCGTGCCGAAGTACTTCTCGAGCCCGTCATGACCTTGGACGACGTCACTCCCCATAGTCTGTCCGGCGAAGGGTGACACGAGCTCGATGTCCGGGGAGTACAGACGGACGATCTGCTCCAGGTCATGGGTGTTCCAGACCTCAATATGGTGCCGGACGAAGGTCTGGGCGTCATGATCAGTCCATGCCATTGTCAGGATTTTCCTATTCTGAGTCAGAGCTTGCGGAGAACGGTAGAGCTGAAAAGATGATTAGCGCCAATGCCGATGGCTAGGGCGCGCTGTCCTTGGGTCATGGCACCGGTCTTGTCGAGAGTCGCGAGCGTGATGAGCTGATCGTGCGCGAAGCAGTGGCCGAACCTGGCGATGTTCTCGGTCGGTACCCGGGAAAAGGAGATGCCAGCGACAGCCGCATAATTCCGCAGGACCGGCACAATCAAGTTCGCCAGCACGAGATGGCTGAAATCCTCTGAATGCAGATCGGTCCTCGCGTATGTCTCGGCACACAGCTGAGCAAGTCTGGTGGCGAACAAGTCGATGAACTTGATGATGTCCTTCTCCGGATTGAACCGTCTCGGGTTTCTTGCCGCTCCTATATCGGTGACGGCTCCGGTTGCGGAGTCGACAGGTGAGCGTAGTACACCGCCTCGAATTCATCCGGCGGGACGTATCCGAGACGGCTGTGCAGGCGACTGCGATTGAACCAGTCGACCCACTCCATCGTGGCGTACTCGACGTCCTCGACGGACTTGTAGGGACCCGGATGGAACGGGTTTGCCTTGGCGATCACTTCGGTCTTGAACAACCCGATCGTGCTCTCGGCCAGAGCGTTGTCGTACGCGTCTCCGACACTGCCGACCGACGCGGCAATACCCTCCAGCACAAGGGTTTCCGCGAAAGCAATGGAAGTGTACTGACTGCCGGCATCGCTATGGTGGATCAACCCCGAGCCGACCGGATGGCCCGTGTGGTCACGTCGCCACAATGCCATCTTCAAGGCGGTGGTGACCATCGCGGTGTCTTTGACGGTGGCGGCATGCCAGCCGACGATCGCCCGCGAGAAGCAGTCGATCACGAACGCGACATAGACGAACCCCGCCCAGGTGCGGCAATAGGTGAAGTCGGTGACCCACTTCCGATTCGGAACCTCGGCGGTGAAATCACGATCGACCAGGTCAGGGGCGCGGCGGCTGTCCGAGCCGCCGCGCACGGTGGTGCGGTGCCGACGGCCCCGGACCGCTCCGGACAGCCCTTCATCACGCATCAACCGGTCGACGGTGCATGCCGCGACGTCGTGGCCGTGTCTACGCAGGTGCACGGTCATCTTTCGGCGACCGTAGAGACCTTCGGCGGTGCCGACGGTCTCACGCAGAGCGTTCGTCAGATGTGCATCGGCGACGGTCCGGCGGGATGGAGAAGCAGTTTTCCAGTTCCGATACGTGCGTGGGGCGACCTTGACGCCACGCTCGGTGAGCACGGCGCAGATCGACTCGACCCGGTGTCCTTGTGCACGTATCTGGTCGATGAACTGGCAGATCAGCGGCGGCGAGGGTCGAGCTCCCTCGCGAAGAAAATCGAGGCCGATTTCAAGATCTCGTTGGCCTCAGGAGGTCTCGGACTTCGCGTTCGAGCTCTTTGATTCGTTGCTGTTCAGCGGTGGTCACGCCGGGTGTCTTGTCGGCATCGATCAGAGCCTGGCGGGTCCAGGTGCGCAGCGACTCGACACCGACGCCGAGCTTCGGGGCGATGGCTTTGCACGCCGCGAACGGCGAAGAATATTCGTCGAGGTGGTCGAGGACCATCTTCACCGCTCGTTCACGCTGCTCGGCGGGGTAACGCTTGGACATGATGTGCATAGTTGACTGCACCAATCGCGGCGTGTCATCGACAACCCAGTCGGGTTCGAGCGCAGGCTGTCTACATGGACGAGTTGCGGCGGCGTCTCATGGATGGCGAAGAGCCCGTGCAGCGGTCGGGGCGCGTGGTACGAACTTCGGCCGGAACTCCTCCGTGGAGGCTGCTTGATGACCACGGCACGGAAGTCGTTTCAGCCACTGCGTACCTGCGGGAACTGGCGCTGTCGGATGTCGCGGACGGCTCCGTACGTGCATATGCCTATGGTCTCCTGCGTTGGTTCCGTGTCCTGTGGCACCTGAATGTCGAGTGGGACGCCGCCGCGCGAACCGACGTCGAGGTCCTGGTTGGATCGCTGCGAAATGGCGTCAACTACCAACGAGAACGCAAACGTGCTGACGCGACACTGCCTGGCGCGGTGAACATCAAGACCGGCAAACGGAACTTGGCGAAAGGGTATGCGCCGACGGGAATCAACCACACACTGTCCGTGGTCGCAGGGTTCTACTCCTTCCACGCTGAGCACTCACGCGGCCCGCTCGTCAGCCCAGTTCCTGTGAACCGGGCGCGGGCCATCGCATTGCGGCATCGCAGTCCGATCGAGGGGCGGCCAGAGTTTCGCCGGGGTCCGCTCCGCCAACGGGTGCCGAAACTGCAGCCGCGGGCTATCCCCGACCACCTTTGGGACGAGTTCTTCGCGGCGATGACCTGCGACCGCGACCGGGCGATACTGCTGATGCTCGTCACGAGTGGTGCTCGTGCGAGTGAGCTTCTGAACGTGACGATGGGGGACATCGACTGGTCGGGGTTGCGGTTCTATGTGGTGTCGAAAGGAACCCGCGAGCGTGAGGCTGTTCCGACGTCTGGCGAGGCGTTGCGGGTGCTGCAACGCTATCTCGACACGATCGACGTCCGCAGTCCTGACGAACCCATCTGGCGATCCCGCCGGGGTGGCGATCGGCCACTGACCTACTCGGCCTTGCGGCGCGTCATTCAGCGTGCGAACGACCAACTGGGAACAAACTGGTCGGCCCACGATCTGCGGCATACCGCCGCCACCCGACTGTCCAGAGACCCGACCTTCAAGATCGAAGAGGTGCAGGCGATCCTGCGGCACCGCAGCCTCAAATCGACGGGAATCTACCAACGCGCCGGACTCGACGATCTGATCGACCGACTACAAGAGCACTATCAAAGACCAATGGTCACTGCCCCACGTCTAACCGCTGGCTACAACCAGGACGACATGGAGGCGGTGTTCGGTGACTGAAACCCCCAGCTACACGATCAGGAGTCGGCAAGCACCAGAAGTCGGCAACGATGCAAGCGCCCGGGCGCAGGCGCGATCGCGCTTCGCGGTGGACACCGTAGACGCAACGCCGGCCACAGCATCGAAACCGCCCGGTCCGCACGGCGACATGTCGGAGGCATCCATTGACACCCTCATCTCCCTGGCCGCGACCCTCGGGTCGACGGAGAAGTCGCAGCGCAACAAACGGATCAGAGGGACTCGGAAACTCCTCGCGCACCTGGAGGCGTTCCCCGGCGAAACCTGGCAGGACAGGTGGCTGGCCAGTGGATTCGACCACACCGGAACGCCTGTCCGCAGCCTCGGCTCAACGAAGTACGACGGCTACGAACTCATCATGGGTGCGGAATCCCTCTTCCTTCTCCGTGCCGTCACACCCTCGCTGACGGGGTTCCGCAGTAACAAGTTCTCGGCGTATCCGCGGCATTTCGAGGCATCTCAACGCGATGCCGGAGTCACCCGATTCTTCGGGCGAGTCACAGAAGTCGGTGCAGAAGCCCGCTATCAGGACGTCGCCAAGTTCGACCTGTGCTGCCTGATGACGACCCAAGGAATCGCCTTCGCCGACATTACGCCGGCGGCGGTGCTGCACTACGCGATCGAGTGTCGACGGCTCGGACTGGTCGCGGGGGTGACCAAATCCGCTAAGGGACACTTCGCGGGTCTTCTGCTGTGGGAGGTGCTGCAGGGGATGGGCCAATTTCCTGCTGGTACCCCGCCAGCACTGCGCAGCATGATGTACCGCGGTCAGTTGACGGCAGAGGAACTGATCGATCGGTACAACCTCCAGAACAGCGGCGTCAGGCAGTTGCTCATCGACTACCTGCGCCGCCGACAAGGCGACACCGACTACAACACCCGCCACAACCTTGCAGGGATGATTGGGTACAACTTCTGGGCGAAGATCGAGGAACTCTCACCCGGACAACCTGACTTGAACCTGTCCGAGGACCTCTACAACCAATGGAAGGAGACGATCCGACTCCGAAGGGACGGCGCACCTCGCACATCGATCCAGTCGATCCTGCTGCCAGTGCGCGCGCTGTATCTCGACATTCAAAGTTGGGCGCTCGACGAACCGGAGAGATGGGCGCAATGGGCAGCGCCATGTCCGATCCCACAGGCCGACCTTCGTGGGTTCTCCAAACGCCGTAGGCGGATCAAGGAGCGCGTCGATGACCGCATTCGTGTTCGCCAGCCCCTCTTGCCGATTCTCGTGGCTCATGTCGAGGACCGCATCGATCACCTTGCAGGGTTGCTACGCCGCGCCCGCGAGCTTCCCCTCGGCGCGTCCTTCGAGCACGGAGAAGGGACGTATGAGCGCACGAACTCCAGCACCGACCGTCGAAACCACGCCCTCGGAATCCATACAGTGCGCGTCATCGAACATGCGACCGGCGACACCATCGACGTTGTCGCTGCCGAGGAATCGGCGTTCTGGGAGTGGGCCTACGTCGAAGTTCTCCGACATTCGGGGATCCGTGTCGAGGAACTTGCCGAACTCTCGCACACGAGCCTGCGCCGATATGTCCGGCCGTCTGGCGAGGCGGTTGCCCTTCTGGTCGTGGCACCGTCGAAGACAGATCGTGAACGGGTCATTCCCTGCTCACCTGAGCTTTTCCACGTGCTTGCGCAGGTTGTCCGGCGCCTGACGGCAAACGGGCCGATCCCGATCATCGCTCGCTACGACGACCACGAGCGGCAGCTGACCGACCCGTTGCCTTTCCTCTTTCAGCGCCAGATCGGAGGTGTCCGCCGTGTCATCACCGGTAGTTCGGTGCTGAACGCCTTGAAGAAGCCATGCATGCGTCTCGCGGCGACGGTGCCGGCGTTTCGGGACCTGACCTTCACACCCCATGACTTCCGCCGCTTGTTCGCGACTGAGGCGATGAACAACGGACTGCCGATTCACATCGGGGCCGCCCTCCTGGGACACGTGAGCGTCGATACCACTCGCGGCTACGTGGGGGTCTTCGCGGAGGACGTCATTGTTCACTACCAGAGGTACCTCGACACGCGACGGTCACTCCGCCCGGCCGAGGAGTATCGACCCGCCACCAACGAAGAATGGGACGAGTTCGAGGAGCATTTCGACAAGCGCAAGGTCGAACTCGGATCGTGCGGGCGCCCATACGGAACGCCGTGTTCGCACGAGCACAGTTGCATCCGCTGCCCGATGCTGCACGTCAACCCGAAGATGGTGGGGCGCCTGGACGAGTTGGAGAGCGACCTGCTCGACCGTCGCCAACGCGCCCTGACCGAGGGGTGGAAGGGCGAGATCGAAGGCATCGACCTCACACTTCAATGCCTTCGCGACAAGCGCGACGAGACGAAGCGCATGACGCGGACCACCACGACCATCAGCCTCGGGATGCCAGTTGCCGACGATGGCGCGGCGAGGAAGGAGACCGCGATGGCATCAGATTTCGAGGAGGATCCGTTTGCTGCGCTGGATTGAGTCCAGCGGTGGCTATTGTGGGCCGAGTGACTGTGACGACCGAGTTCAGAACCGAACGGCGTTCTCTGAGCGGGTGGGGTAGGCGTGCAGCGACACCCGCAGATGTACTTGCCACTCCCGATCTCGAGGTGATCGCCCATGCAGTACGCGCGGCAGGACCGCGCGGTGTCATCGCCCGCGGCCTCGGCCGCAGCTACGGCGACCCCGCCCAGAACGCGGGCGGGCTCGTCGTGGACATGACCGCCCTCGACCACATCCACCACATCGACCCGGACTCGGGAATCGTCGACCTCGACGCCGGCGTCAGCCTCGACACCCTGATGCGTGCCGTCCTCCCGCACGGACTCTGGGTTCCCGTGCTGCCGGGAACCAGGCAGGTCACGATCGGCGGCGCGATCGGCGCCGACATCCACGGCAAGAATCACCACTCGCACGGTAGCTTCGGCAACCACGTCGAAGCACTCGACCTGCTCACCGCCGACGGAACGATTCGTACCCTCACACCCTCCGGTGACGACCGCGACCTGTTCTGGGCCACCGTCGGCGGAATGGGCTTGACCGGGATCGTCGTGCGAGCCCGCGTGCGGATGAAGCACACCGAGACCGCGTATTTCATCGCCGATCACGACCGCACCGCGAATCTCGACGAGACGATGGGACTGCTGACCGGCGGATCCGACGAGGGCTACGACTACTCGATGTCGGTGCCCGACACGATCTCGACCGGTTCGAAGCTGGGGCGCGCTGGCTTCACGCGCGGCTCGCTGGCAACACTGGATCAGCTGCCGCCGAAGCTTCGCCGGGACCCGTTGCGGTTCAATGCCCCACAGTTGTTCACGGTCCCGGACATCTTCCCGAGCGGGATGGTCAACCGCGTCACGACGAGGATCGCCGCGGAGGCCGCGTACCGGATGTACCCGAAGCACGGCCGGGGCACCATCCAGAACCTGACGCAGTTCTATCACCCGCTGGATCTGCTGGGGGAATGGAATCGGGCCTACGGTTCCGGCGGGTTCCTGCAGTACCAGTTCTCGGTCCCGTTCGGCGCCGAACAGCAACTCGCCGACACCATCCGCCTGATCGCCGAGTCCGGCCACCGCTCGTTCCTCAACGTGTTCAAACGCATGGGAGAGGGCAACCCGGCACCGCTGTCGTGGCCGCAGCCCGGGTACATGCTCAGCCTCGACTTCCCGATCCGCGACGGCCTCGGCAGGTTCTGCGACGAACTCGACGAACGCGTCCTCGACCTCGGCGGCCGACTCTACTTCGCCAAGGACTCACGCAGCACCCCTGAACGCATCGCCCGCATGTACCCGCGGCTCGACGAATGGCGGGCAATCAGGGACCGTATCGACCCGGATCGGGTGTTCGTCTCCGATCTCGCACGCCGGCTCCTCCTGGTGTCCAGCTAGACGGCGCTCCTGCAGGACGAATCTTCCTTTCGGCGGAACACTTCGTGCAGAGCGCCAGCGACTCCGTCGAGACCTGCCGCAAACTCCAAGAGCACCGTTTACTACGCAATGTAGTAAAACGCTCAGCCGCGGGAGTGGCGTCGGTTAGGTTGGTCGAATGGGGACACTGGGGAGGCCTGATCCGTCCACCGCCGAGGTGGAATCAGGAATGCAGACCGAGGATCGGACGAATGAGGAAGCGGCTTCGGCGCCGCCGAAGCCACGACGTAGGCTACTTCGTGTGGTGCGCTGGACCTTCTTCGGGTTGGTCTCGGTAGTTGTTGTTGCCGTGGCTATTTCGACGACGGTTCACTGGTGGCAGACGCCGCGCGACAAGCAGGCGATCGAGCAACTGATCGGCCCCGAACATCGGTACGTCGAGGTCGACGGACACCGGATGAGCGTCGCGGCCCAGGGCTCGGGACCACGGACCATCGTCCTGATGCCCGGCCTGGCCACGCCGGAACCGATCCTCGGGTTCGCTCCGCTGGCCGAGCGCCTTGCCGGGCAGAACACGGTCGTCACGGTCGAGCCTTTCGGGCTGGGCCTGAGCGACGGCACCGACGCCCCACGAACCAGCGAGGCGATCGTCAACGAGACCCGGGCCGCGCTCCGCGAGCTAGGACTCGACGGTCCCTACGTCCTGATGCCTCATTCGATTTCGGGTCTGTACGCGATGTGGTGGGTCACCCACCACCCGGACGAGGTCGCCGCTGTGGTGGGCCTGGACGACGAGCGCTACACCGCCGACGGCGCCCAGAGCTCCCCGGACTGGCCGACTTGGATGGCCGGCGTCAACGCTGTCGGTGGCACCCGGGACCTGATCGCCCTCGACGAGAGCACCGACTACCTGGGACTGGTGGCCGACTACCGGGAGAGCCTCGGTGGCGCGGCCGAGTACACCCCGGAGCAGCAGGACCTGTACCTACGTGCGTACTCGTGGGTGCTGAACCCGACCGTGCTGGACGAGATGGCATGGAACGCGGAGAACGTCCAGGCAGCCGAGAGTTTCGTGTTCCCTCCGACGCTGCCTGCACTGTCGATCCTCGCCGCCTCCACACTCGAGGTGGAACCGGAATGGGAACCCGCGCATCGTGCGGCGGTCAGCAACCCGGCGATCCAGCAGGTCACGATCATGGGCGGCCACCACTACTTGTTCCACGCCCACGCCGCGGCGATTGCCGAGATGTCACAGCAGTTCCTCGACGAGCATGTCCTGACCCAATGACGATGGGGCGAGATCCAGTTCGAGCAAGTTTCATTCCTGTGTGAGAACGAAAGGACGATCGACGTGCTCCTGGGTGGAGTCGCCTACTTGGTACCTGCGTAGACAGCCGACTGATCAGCAGCCCGCATCAGGTGCCGGTACAGCGTCGTCCGCCCGACGTCGAGGATCTCGGCAATCTCGACCTGAGTCATCCCGTCCACGGTGCGTTGGTGTCGTTCGACCTCGCGGTCTCAGCCGCGTGTGGTGGCATCTGCGATCAGGGTGTGAGTTGGTGCAGTAAAGTTCCGTCCACGCGAAAGGCGATGTCCTCGACCCGGTGATCGCTCGGATCACCCGCGGCCGCCCCTATCGGCACGTCATGGGATTCGAGGCAGGCGAGCAGCGCCGCGCGGACAAGGACGCACTCTTCAACACCGACCGACGCACCGGCAAGTACCCGTTGATCGATTGGGGGTGGTCACGCGCCGACGCGATCGACTACACCCGCTCGATCCTCGGCACCAGCGTCGGCAAGAGCGCATGCACATTCTGTCCGTTCAGCTTCGCCAACAAGAGCAGTCGCGCCGAGAACTTCGCTCGTTATGCCGCAACACCCGAAGTCGGCGCGAGAACCCTGTTGATGGAACACCTCGCACTCGCACTCAATCCAGCGCAGGGCCTCGTCGGCGGCCGCCGCCTGATCGACATGCTCCGCGAGCACCAGCTCGACAACGTCCTCGATGCCTTCGAGGCAATCCTCGAGAGCCACGAGCACGCCATCTACGAGATTCGCCGCATCCTGCGGCCCCGCAAGACCGACCCGACCAAGCTCGGCAATGCCGCACGCTCGGTTCGCATCCGCGGCCGCGGCCCCCGGGCCAGCATGCACAACATCCTCGGTCGCCTCGCGGTCGACGGAGCCGCACAGAACAAGGTTCGCCCGGACATCGGGGACGATGGAATCTTGCGTGTCTACCAGCACGAACGCGGCCCGGTGTTCCCGACCGTCGAGCGGTACTTCGTCGTCGCCCCGGCCCTGGCGTTACCGAAAGAGCACGCCAACTTCGACCGGTGGTGGACAGAAACCTTCGCCGCCGAGGCGATGCAGCCGGCAGTGTAAGGCACGGGGGACGTGCCATTTACGCACGTCAGTGGGTGAACCGGGTAGGCCGCCGGTCCACGGTCCAGAGATGGTCACAGTCTCCACAGAGCCAGCACCGCGGCGCGCAGGCTCGCGGAGATGATGCGGTGGTCGCGGTGCAGGCGTGGGTTCGAGTGACCGCGGTCGGTGAGGATGCGCGCGGCGTCGGATATGGCGATGGGGTCGAGGTCGGTGCGGGCGCGTAACCGGTAGGCCAGGGCGTGGCGGGTGTGGGGGATGCGGTGCGGGCCGGTGTCGACGACGGCCGGCGGGTCCAGCCGGGTGTTGTCGTCGCTGATCCGGATCACGACGTCGCCGGGCTCGAGGCGGGTGCGACGGTCGGGGCCTGGGCTGTCCTCGCGGACCCATTCGGTGCGGTAGCGCGGGTCCGGCCCGCCCCTGCCGGGCGCAGGGGAGACCTGGCTGGTCTCGTCGTCGGTGGGGGTGTAGTCGTGAAGGTGTCGCAGGAACATCCGGCGTACGGGGGTGGGCAGGAAGTCGTGCTCGAGACGCGCGCGGCTGCCGATCCCGGCCAACGGCACGACGCGGCCGATCTGCCAGATGGCGGTGGCGCTGTCGAGGAACACCTCATCGACCACGGCGGTGTCTTCGAGACGGTCGAGGAAGGCATGTGCTGCGGCGACGGCGGCGGGGTCGTCGGTGATCAGCGCGGTTTCGTCGGCGACGGTGGAGGCATGGGAGGCGCTGGCCGGGCCGACGATCACCTTCTCTGCGGTGACGATCAGACCGGTGTGCAGGTTCGCAGTCGACAGCACCTGCACCCCGACGTCGAGGAAGTGGGCGAGGGCGGTGGGGGAGGTGGCGTGTGCGCGCACCGCGGGGCGGGCGGCGTTGACGACCAGCTGGTCCCCGGCCCGCAGCGGCAAAAGGTCGGGCGCGGTGTGGTCGAGGTAGGCGATGGCCACGCGGCGCGGCCCTCGGCTGCGGAGGGCCGCGGTGATGGCCGGCCAGGGGTGCGGTGCGTGCAGGACGGTGGCCACAATCGGTCACCCTATCGGCCGGCACGTTCCGGGTGGCCGGATGACAGCCGCGCCGAGGGTGTGCGTTTTCCGGCGCCCGGCGGCGTGTCAGCCCAGGGCGGGGGACGTGTCATCACACGAGGTCATATCCGGTTTCTGTGCGATTGCTCCGATAGTCCGCCGGAGTCCGGAGGGGGCGGCGACATGGGCACGCTCGTCGGGTGCGACGAGTGTCGCGGGGCGGTGCCGGGTCCGGCACGTACGCGGTGTGGTGGGACTGTGGTCGATATTGGAGCTCTGGTGCGCCTCGGACAATGCGTCGGCGGCCGGTAGCGTGCGTGCCGGCCGTGTTCTGGTCCGTGGCAGGGGTACGTGGGCGCAGGGCGCGCACAGCGGGAGTGGGTGGCCGACCGCAGTGACGCTGCGGTCGACGGCCGGAAGAGTGGGGGCAATGGAGATTGTTGTGGTCGGGGCGATCGCGGTGGCGATCGTGGTGGGGTTCGATCAGTTGGCGTTGTGGGCCGAACGCAAAGGCTGGATCTATTGGCGACGGCACACATCCGGCGGCGGATCGGCGGATGCGGGGGCGGGCATGCTGGGGGTGATGGACGAACTCTTCTCTCCGGCAACCCGACACACGGCGGAGGAGATCGTCGGCAAGCAGAACGGCCGGATGGACCTGTCTGTCGGCGGGGACGGGTGGATCGATCTGGACAGCGGCCGGGTGCATCTCCCGACCGTCGGGGAGCGGGTGCAGGACCACACCTTCGGTGGCGGGCCCGATGGACGGCCGCAGTAGCTGGTGGCAGCGCAGTGCCCGGGTGCCCCAGGCGATGGCCGCAACCCGGCAGGCCACGGTCTCATCTCGCCTCTCGGATGTGGCGTGAACCAGAGTGTCTAGCGAGGCGCTTCGGGTGCTCCACCGTCTACCCTGTGTCGGTGACCTGCCGTAACCATTTGGTGTTCGATGACCCGTCGTGTGTTTACTGCAATTCGGCCCGTACGCGGGTAGCGGCGGAGAGAGCCGCTCGATCGGCCAAGAATATGGAGCGCATCGCCCAGGCGGAGTACAAGCGAGGCGAAGCCGAGCGACGACAGTTGAAGCAGGAAGAAAAAGCCGCGCAACGAGCAGAAGCGAAGCGTGCGTTTCGGCAGTCCCAGCAAGCCAAGCGCCAGGCGCAGCTTCACGCTACCGAGGCAGCTCGTGCTGCTCAGGGTGGAGGTCTGCTCCTCGGGGAAAAGCTCGTGAGGTGGCTGGTTATCGCCTTCGTATGGCTGGTCCTTCTTGGGTTTACTGCACAGATTCCCGTCGTCGGATGGATCGTCCTGATCGCGCCGATAGTCGCCGCGGTGCTGTGGTGGCGAAAACGCCGCCAAACTGCCTCGACCGGTTTTAAACAGCAGTAGTCGACGCCGAAGATGTAGTTCCTGCCGCCGCTTACGCGCGGGTGGGGTAGATGCGGACGTCGTAGGTGTGGGCGTCGGCGGCGGTGTAGCCGGCGAGAGTGACCGCGTGGCCGGCGGCGTCGTGGACCGATGCCGGGGGACGTGTCATCAGTGCAGCTCAGAGCGCAGTGTCGCAGCGGCCCACATGATCTGACCGATCTCCGTGCTCCACACAGGCAGGCTGTTCGGATATCGCCGAAGTGCGGCCGGTGGTCAGGTTCCTGCGGGTTCGATGGCCCTGTGCCGGTGTCGGTGTCGGCTCTGCGTTGCGGTGTTGGGTAGCGTCGACGCGTCCGGAACATGAGGGGTCGGGACTATCTGGCCGTTCGGGCCGGGGGTGAGGGTGAGGGGAGTCGACGTGCGAAGTCGAGCATCGATGGGGACGAGACGGGCGAGGATGCTCGCCGCGGCGGTGGCGGCGATGATGCTCGTGCCTCTGGGCGGTGGGGTGGCGTCGGCGCAGGACCGTGACGACGATCCGATCGTGGCCTCGCAGGGCTTGCTCGCCGATCCGGTCGCCCCGAACGGCTCGCGCATCGTCTCGAGTGAGATCGACGGCCAGTACCTGACGGTGCAGGTGTACTCGGCGGCGATGGACACGACCATCCCGGTGCGGGTGCAACGCCCCCACGATGCGTCCGAGCCGCGTCCGGTGCTGTATCTGGTCAACGGGGCGGGCGGTGGCACCGATTCGGCGACGTGGTGGGCCAACACCGATGTCGGGGAGTTCCTGACCGGTCAGAACGTCAATGTGGTCATGCCCCTCGGTGGGGCGTTCTCCTACTACACCGACTGGAAACGCGAAGACCCGAACCTCGGGATGAACAAGTGGCAGACGTTCTTCCTCGACGAACTCCCCCCACTGATCGACGCCGCCTTGGACACCAACGGCGTGCAGGCCATCGCGGCGAACTCGATGACCGCCACGGCGGTGTTGCAGTACGCGATCGCCAAACCCGGCTTCTATTCGGCGGTGGCCGGGTACAGCGGATGCGCCCAGACCTCGGATCCGGTCGGCCGCGAGTTCGTCAAGTTGGTCGTCGAGACCTGGGGCGGCGGCGATGTGCGCAATATGTACGGCGAGGACGATGATCCGGCGTGGGTGGCCAATGATCCGGTGGTCAACGCCGAAGGGCTGCGCGGCACGCGTCTGTTCATCTCGGATGCGACGGGTTTGCCCGGCCCGCACGACACCCTCGGCAACGAGTTCACCATCGGGGAGCAGGACGCGGCGCTTGATCAGCAAGGGCTGGCGTTGGCCAATCAGGTCGTCGTCGGCGGGGTGATCGAAGCGGCCGTGCACTGGTGCACCACCAATTTGCAGACCCGTCTGCGTGAGCTCGACATTCCCGCGACGTTCGATCTGCAGCCGGCCGGGACGCATTCGTGGGGTTACTGGCAGGACGCATTCCACCGGTCCTGGCCGCTGCTGGCCGAGGAACTGGGGTTGCCGCAGCCGCAATGACCCAACATTGCCGGTGACCGCTCACCGGGATCGTCAGGTACCCGGCACGACTGCATCCGCATGCGCCCGTCTGTGTCGTGATCGCGCGTGTACTGAAGTGCCCGGAACCGGGTCCCCACCCACGCGGGGTGGGGACATGCCGTCCGGCCAGTTCAGCGCCTGTTTATCTGGCGGGTCCGGACACACCGTTTTGTCAGACGGCGGGGTGATCGTCGTGGCCGGCGGGCGTGGCGGCTGCGACGGCCGAAGGCTCGAAGGACAGGATCGCCAGACCTGAAATCTTGAGTCGCGGACGGACCTCGTGGTGCCGGGGCTCGGCATCGGGGTGGGCCAGATCGCGCACCCGCACATCGAGGAAGCGGGCCAGCGCGACGGTCTGCTCCCAACTCGGATATTCGACGCCCACTTCCCAGCGGTCGACCGCCGGCTCTTCGGCCAGGCATGCGGTATCGACCTGGGGGCCGAAGTGTCCTCCCGCATTGAGCAATTCGGTGAGATAGAAGGGAACGAGCTTGCCGGCCCTCCACAGTTCGTACTCGTCATCGCCGGGCTCGACGAACGGTTCGGTGACGTGACAGTCGGTCAGGAGCCGTTGCGCATGCTCGAGTGCGGGCGGCGTCGCGGTGCCGATGCATCGACCCATCCAAGACTCGGTCGACGGTGTTGCACGGCGGCGCTTTCGGCGGAAGAACTCGAGCACGGATTCTCCTTCGGTGGTGCTAGGGGCAGGTCTGGTTCGGGGATGTAGACCCGGCGTCGTCAGCTGCATCCGCGCCCCGAGGGAGGGGCGGCTCGCGCCCCTGTGCGAGGCGTGGGTTGCTCGGACGTGTGGATCACGGCGTTCACGGTAGCCGGGGTGTTCTCCAGCGGTGTCGGCGTTCTGTCCGCGTAGGTGTCGGGGCCGGTAGCCGGCGGGGTCGGTTGTGCGTCCGAGGGTGTCTCGGGCCCGGGTATCAGGGTGTATCGCGCGTCTTTTCGCTCACCCGCTGAGCTCAACCTCGGTGGGGACGTGTCGTTTATACAGGTAGAGCGGTCGATGTGCAGTCACGGGTCGGCGCCGGTCGCGTACGCGTGTGCGCCAGCGCGGCCAGGTCGGCGAGCAGGATCGTGGTGACGATCCAGGCGAGGCCACACAACGCCGGGACTTCGACGGTCATCCGGCAGTGTCAGCCGGGGTGCCCATCAGCGCGGAGGTCAGCCGAATGGACAGCAGCCGTGCTTCCTCGGTCAGATAGACCGTGAACGGGGAGAACCGGCGCATTTCCTCGCCGCGTTCGTCGTCGGCCAGGACGATGCGTGTGATCTCGTCGAGATCGCCGGTGTCGATGAGTTGTTCCCACAGGTCGATGTACCGGCCGTACATCGGATGTGCCCATTGCTCGCGGGTGGTGGCCAGCCGCGCCCGGATGGCGGGACTGTCGATCGGCAGGTTCTGTGCCTTGATCTTCAGCAGCAGCCCGGTGTGCACGAGCTTGCGCCGGACCATCGTCCTGGTCACCACGGCCACCTCCACGCTCCTTCCGCTCTCGGTCCGAGGCTATGTGGTCGACCCCGCGGGCCGGATAGATCCGCCCGGTGTGGGCGTCGGCGGCGGTGTACGTCTACCTCGTGCGGGACTGTCCGGGCCGGGGCCGGGACATGGCGGGTGGGTCCTGTTCTTCCGAAGGTCAGCGGCGGCGGTTGTCCAGTGTCGAGAGCAGGACGAACTTGGTGCCCATCAGATCGAACGCCGCGGCGCTGTCCCCGGCGATGAGGAGTTCGCGTTCGCGGGCGTGCAGCGCCGCGATGGCCTGTTCGAGTTCGTCGTCGGTCATCGCATCGGCTGCGTCGCCGATGGCCTGCTTCGTTGCGTCTACGCGGCCACGCTAGCCGGTGCCGGACGATCCGCCAGTGCCGGGAACTGTGCTGCCGCTGGGCGCATCTCACTGGGTGACACCGGTGCGGCAAGGACACCGGCTCCACCGCGGCCGGACGATCCGGCCGGGGTGCGTGTCGACAACAGGAGGAACCGACACATGCGACGTTCGATCATCGCGCGGGCTCTGGTCACGGCGGCCGCGGGGGCGCCGTCGGCCTGACCGGTGCCGGGCTGGCGCAGGCCGCCACCGGAGGCGACTGCGTCGACAGCGGCTGGACCGAGTCGACCATCGGTCTCGGTGTCGAGGGCCAGGTTCTGATGCTCGAGACCGGAAAGTAGACCGGCTCTTCCTGCGGCGAAGTGCCGTGTCCGAGGGGTGCGCACGTACCCGACGTCCGCGTGCTCGGCGATCGGGAACGTCGAAGGAGGGCAGGGCACGTGCTGTGGCACGGCACTTCGCCGCGGGCGCCCCTCGCCGGCGTCTCGCCGCAGCCGTCGGGTATGACCGCGGCCCGCGTGTCGTGTGGTCGTGGTCGGTGGGATGTGCTGTGCTGGTGGCCGTGCCAGCACCCCGTACGACCGAGGCTGAGGCCCGCGCGGCTGTCGCGCAGATGGAACCGATCATGGCTATCGAAGGCCGGCAGATGAGCGATGGGGACAAGGACCTGCTCGTCGATCTGATCCGCGGGGTGATCACCTTCGATGAGGTCGCGGTCATCATTGCCCGTGAGGCGGGCTACGAGCTCGACTGAGCCATTGTCGCTGCTTTCACACCGCCTGTGTCGGTGTTGGTGTCTACGGTCGCGGGGCGTGCACAGCTCGCACGTGCGGTCACAGACGATCGGCCGCACCATGACAGGGAGGGGGAGTGGTCGATGCTCGACGACGAGGACCGCGGCTATCGGGACGGTCGCCGTGCGGGGGCGCGGTTCGCGCGCAACCCGACACGCGAGCCGAAAGATCCGGCGATCCCGCGGTGGGTGAGCGATCCGCATGTCTACCTGCGCTTCTGGCAGGAAGGCTGGGTGCAGGGCATGTCCGATCCGGACGGCACCCGGCTGCGGTATTCCCCGCAGCCGATCCGAATCCGCACCACCGCGTCGGCGCCATCAGCGACCGAGCAGTCCCGCGCTGTGAAGGAGACCTGAGCCGGGCCGCGAAGTGTGATCGACAACCGGTTGCGCACCGCGGTACTGATAGGGACTGGACCGAAGATTCTCAACAAGTTCGTGAGAGTAGGCACTGACACGATCCCCAGCCGCTGAGCCCGGTGGGGTTCTCGGGCGAAGGCCTCCTGGGGGTGCTCGGTGTGGACGGGTTCGTCCTGGCCGCACTGTCTGCCACCCACGAGTGATACCATTTGGTATATGTCCAGTTGAGGTGGTGAATATGATGTCGGTGGCGTTCGAGAACGATATCGAGCGGCAATTGCGTGCGATTTCCCCGCGCGCCGAGCTTGCGCAGCTCGAGAAGATCCGCGCGGTGCTCGCTGCGGTCGAGGCCGGATGGTCGCAGCGTCAGATCGCCAGTCGTGTCGGGGTGGAGCAGCCCGAGATCAGCCGATTACTCAAGAAGGCTCGTCTGCGGCCGGATATCCGCGAGCGCACCCCTCGTGAGGTGCTGCTGCGGTACGCGGTCGGCGAGCTCGATCACGAGCAGATGATGGACGAGCTCGAGCACTGGGACTACACCTTCGGTGGCCCGCCCGAGGGCGACCCGAATGCCGACGTCTACGTGCGGGGGAGCTGGGATCAGATCGAACGCGCGGGGGATCTGCTCTCCGACACCGATTATCAGCGCTTGTTCGAGGTCACCGCAGCGCGGCGGGCGGCGAGCCGCCACTAGTGGAACAGTTGTGCGTCAAGACCCATACCGTTCTCGACTCGTGGTGCGCCTCGGGCGGGATTCTCGACGCTGGTGGCGTGCGGGCGTCGTTTCGCCTGTACGCCGACGACCCACGCCGCCGCCGCACCAAGGATGCGATCGTCGAGGCGTATCTGGCCGAGCAGGACGGCATCGAGCACGGTGGCCGGTGCGCGATCGTCACCGCCGGTGTTCCCGGCGCCGGCAAGTCCACCGCGATCGAATCCCGCGGTCTGGCAGGACACGGCTGGCGTGTCCTCGATGCGGATCGAATCAAAGATCACCTGATCGGTGACGTGCTCGGCCGCGGCGTCTACGACGATCTGCTCGGCATGGTCTTGCCGGACGGGCGCCGGTTGCGTCCACGGGAGTTGGCCACGCTCGTGCACCGCGAATCCACCGAGATTCTCGACGTGGCACGGGAACGCTGTGTCAGGGCGGGGGAGAACATCGTCATCGAAGGCACTTTCCGCTGGGACGGTCTCGGCGCGCAGTTGCTTACCGAACTCGGCGGTGCCGGCTATACGGATCTGACCATCGTCGATGTGGAAGTCACCTGCGACACTGCCCTTCATCGTGCGCAGGACAGATGGTGGACCGGTCGCATCGACCCGGACAACGACCTCGGTGGCCGTTTCACTCCGACCTCGGCGATCACCGATCTGTATCCGGAGGGGTCGACGCGGTCGATCTGTGCGCGCAATGCACGGGCAACGTTCGAGCATCCACTTTCGGCGGTGATCGAGTCGATGACGTTGTTCGTCGACGATTACACGACCGGCACGCATGTGGAGTCGACGGTGACCAAACACAACGGCGTCGTCAACTACGATTCGCACACCGTGCCGTAGCTGTCCTGGCCTGCGCAGTGCTGCACCGGATGCTCTGGTCGCCGAGTTCCAGTTCCATACCGGCGCCTCGCAGCAGGTCACGGACGACACCCATGTCGACTACGAGCGCGCCGGCGACACCGGCGTTCCCGTCACCGAGCGGGTCGCGTTGATCGAGAAGATGACTACTCGCTGGGCGCAGGTCCCCACCCCACTCGGGCTCACGCAGCTGTCCGAGCTCGGCGGTTGCCCGGTCACCCCGAAGAACTATGCACCACGGAAGATGAATCTCGGAAGGGACACATCATGAGCCTGTACACCGTCAGTTACCTCGGTCAGGATCAGTGGCTCACCTACGAGGACACGCAGGCCGCCTGGATCTACGCCTATGTCCCGAATCTGGGCCGGTTCGTGCTGCACCGCCAGCTCGGCCAGGACTTCTACTGGGACAACGAACTCGACTGGACCCCGGTCGACGCCGCGACCGGCCACGGCATTATTGAGGCCGGGCAACTCGGCAAGCTCGACGGCCGCCGGCACAGCAACCTACTCGACGAACTGACCGCCGAACCCGACCGCAAGACGCTGGCCGAGGTGTTCGGTGCCCTGCCTGTCGCTGAGCGCACCCCTTCGCCGCAGGAGTTCGCTGCGGCGAAGGTCAACGCTTTGGCCAACACCGAGCCGGGAAAGTGGCTCACCTACAAGGTCTACGACCGTGACAAGCGCCGCACAGCCACGGTCGCCGCCCGCGACTTGCGCACCGGGAAGATCGCCGCGGTCCGCAAGTCCGGTCTGCACATCGACTCCCGGGTGACCTCGACCGTCGACGGTCGCTTCGCTGTGGAGATCGCCCGCACCGCCTGAACGATGTTCCATGTTCCGGCCGACAGGAACGACGCGCCCATCCCGGTGCGGGGAAGGGACGCGGAAGATGAACATGTCCGGTCTCGGGGCTACGGTTGCCGGCTACTGCTGGCTGAGGGTCCACACTGCCATCGCGGTGCTGCCGTCGGTGTCGATCAGGACCATTTCGTCGGGGGTCATGCCCTGGGGGACCTCGAACATGATGGTTCCTCGGCGCCGATCGCCGGTTCGGATATTGCCCGAACCGAGGTCAGGGTCCGGGGCGAGACTCGACGCGGTGACGATGTCACCTTCGGGGGTGTGTAGCTCGAAATACAGGGAGTTGTAGACGAACTCACCTGTCAGGTTCTCGATTTCCACCCACGCGGTGTACTCGTTGCCGTGCAGCGACAGCACGTATGCCTCGGCCTGTGCGGGGGTGATCGGTCCGTAGTCCGACACGGTCACTGTTCCGGTGCCGGTGACACCTTGGGTAGGTCCGTACTGCTCTTGGGTGATCGTGACGGTTTCACCCATCGCGACTTCGGGGATTTCCGGGCTCGGTGGTGGGGTCTGATCCATCTGGCCTTCGATCCAGCTGTCGGATTGTGGTGGTCCGGAAGTGGTGGTGCCGTTGTCTGCGCATGCGACGAGCGAAATTGCGAGACCGGCCGCGGCGGCGGTGGCGAGGATGCGCCTTTTCATGTTCGGTCCTTCTTTCCGGAACCGCCGGTCCCAGCATTCGAACGCCCAGAGGCCGGCCATTCCCTCTACCGGTGTATCGCCGCCGTGTCCCTCTTCGATAGCAGGCTCGCCGGGTGTGGGCGTCGGCCGATAGACAGGCGAGAAACGACGGATGAGACCAGGTCGTGCTGATCGGGCGGGGGACGTGTTGTCAATGCAGGTCAAGACCTAGTTACCGCACTTGGAGTGCCCCGGGGGTGTCGGTGTCCGCGGCTATGGTCCGCGGTGTCCCTCACCGGGACAGGGGTCGGATCAAACGGCGTCGAGGAAACAAGGGTGCGGCGATGATGGCTGGACAGCTGATGCAGACGATGACTGCGCTGCGGTTCGAACACCGGTGGCTCGAGGACGAGTTCGTTGCCGAGTCCATGCGCCAGGGGGAGAGGGAACAGGGCAAGGAACACCACTACGTGCCGCAGATGTACCTGAAGCGGTGGGCCGTGGACGGGAAGGTACAACCGGTCCTTGCCGACCGCCGGCAGGTGTTGCGGCCGCAGCCGCCGAAAGAGGTTGCGAAGAAGACGAACTTCTACTCATTGCCGTCGCCGGGAAGCACGATGGATGAACCGCTGCGGTGGGTCGAAAAGCACCTGTCCCGTATCGAGGACGAGTGCGCGCATCGACTTGACCAACTTGAGCAGTGGGGTTCGGGGGTGATGTCGGACGATGACCTCAAGCGTGATCTGTCGATCTTCCTCGGTCTCCAGATCACGCGGACACCTGTGAGCCGAGAACGCCACTTGATGGTGATCAAGGGGCCGGTCGAGGCGAAACGCGAGTTCTATCGGCGACTGGATCCGAGACTGACCGAGGCGGATTTTCAGGACATGCTTGACCGAACAGACCAGGATGCGCGGGTCGAGGCGATCACGCTGATGTTCTCCGATGTCCGCCGTACGGTGGCCAGAAGTCTGTATCAGCGGGAGTGGGCCGTGTATCGGACTGCGGCGCCGATCGTGACGTGCGATGACCCGGTGGTGATTCTGGCCGGCCCTCCTCACGGCAGGGAGGTTACTTTAGGTGTGATTCCCAGTGCGGTCGTGTTGTATCCGCTGGGCCCGCAGCATCTGCTGGTCATGCTCCGGCCAGGGCTGCGGCACAGCGGTCGATACGTGCTCGATCGGGACGAGACCCGAGGCATCAATCACGAGATCGTCGCGGCGGCCATATCGATGGTGTTCGAGCGGCCCGGTGACAACATCGCGGCGCACCTTGAGGTTCCTGCTCGCGTTGGGGTTCCTGAGCTGGATGACGAGCAGGCAGCCGGGCTCGGCGCCGCAGCTGCACTGCGGCTTCTCTTGAACGATGCGACCGCGCGCAGTCGGTGGGCCGACGTTCCTGATGCACCCGGTTGGCCGGTTCCGCGCTGGTACACGCCGTAGCCCTTTCCGGGGTGTTCGGCAGTCGGAGCCGGCTCCTCCTTCGTCCCGAGTCCACCGAATCCATCAGAGGAACCGGCCATATACGCAGGTAATAGGGTTGTTCTTGCCTCCTGTGGTCGATGCGCTCATCCACGACCCGAGGGAACCAGGAACCCGCCCAGCGCGCGGCGCTGCGGTAGAGCAACCAGACGACACGAGGGACATCAGTTTCCCTACTCGAAAGCTGTTTCTGAACAGGGCGATCGTTTGGCCAGACAGTGTGGTGTGGCGTCGGCGGTCAACACTGCGGTAGGTGTCTGTTATGGGCCGAGCCAGGGGTGGTGGGACCAGTCCCCTGATGTGGTGATAATGGCTGCGACAGGGGTGTTGGTGAGGATGTCGGCCCATCCAGCTTCGGTCATTTTCGTCTTCCATCGGAAGTTTCCGGTCATGCCGAGGGCATTGCTGAGGCCGATCGTCGATTGGATGGCCATCTGTAGGACTGCGGAGATGGAGTTCTCGGCGTGGTGGGATTGGATTGAGATTTTGCCGCTGGGTGTCACGTTGACGATCCCGGCCCGATGTGGCGGAGTTTCGGCACCATCCTGGTGGGCGAAGCCGTGACGGACTTTGACCATTGCGGTGAAGAAGTCCGCGGCGTCTGTGCCTTGGTAGCTTGTCCGGTCGATGCGCCAGTTGCTGCCGTTTCCGTTGTTGGACTCGGCCGGGCTCGTCGTTACAACGATGTCCCAGTCGGGCCGCGGGTCGTACCGGTACAGCGTCCAGAGCATCTTGGCGACGTTGTAGGGGCTGGGTGTTTGGACCATCCCACGGGTCCCGTCGATCTGGTACCAATCGCTGGGGGGTTTTAGTGCAGGAATGGCGTTGGCCGCGGCGATCGCGAGATCCTCGAAGAATGCTTCTGTGGCCCCCACTGCTGCGACGACGACTGCCCGGTTGAGGGAGCGCTGATGGCCGGGGGGTGCGCCGGCACCGGTTTTGTTGCCCTGGCTGACTCGCCGGTTTGCCAGATCCGCGTTTTTCAGTCGGATGGTCTCGAGGATGTTCTGTGCGTCGGAGAGGTACGAGACCAGGTTGTCCAATGAGTCCTGAAAAGGGTGACGGGCCACGTGGTCTCCTGCTTAGTCGTCGTCGGGGTGAGTTGTCGTATCTTAGGGCCGCAGCAAGTCGGGCCAATTTTCTGGGCCGACGTCATCCTGAGGCCGTGCCCTTCATTCAGTCTTCGGGGGGCTGCTGGAGCACGGCGGGGTTGTGTGTCGGTTGCCCGGGGATGTGTGCCGGTGTGCTCGGCGTACTGACGTAATAGGTCGAACTTGCCGGCCCGCGGAGCCTCGGCCGGCGACATCGGCGGGGATGGGGAAGGTCTTCAAAGGATGGCTTGTCGGCGGGTGTCGTAGAGGGAGTCGGCGCGGTGGACGGTCTGTACGACGATGTCGAGGACGGTGGCGAGGCTGTGGTAGCTCGGTGTGTAGTCGGCTTGGATGGTTCCGTTGCCGATGTCGCGGCGGTTGGACTCGGCGGCGAACATCTGGAAGGACCAGAGTTTGCCGTGTGACATTCCCGAGCAGGCCCGCCAGGCAAGTTCGGTGGACTTTACGGTGTTCGGGGCGTCGTCGATGTCTCGGACGATGGCGCCGTATCCCTGCCACCGGCAGTCCTTCAGCGAGAGACCGGCCCTGTCGAGTAGCGCGCTCATGCCGGTTTCCCAGCGGTCGGGGTCGTGGTCGTCGCTGAGCCCAGCGGCGGCGATGGCTTTGGATGCTTCTTTCTCATTGTCGACCGCGATGGCGACGCGGCGTTGGAGGCGTGTGGTGCGGTCGTCGGGGTCGAGTAGCCAGACGGCCGTTGCCACCGATTCGAGCGCGCCGCGAATGAGTAGGTAGGGGGCGTAGTGCTGGGGACCGGTCTTCTTGAGTAGTTGGTCGAGGCCCCACAGACAGTCCAGCGAGTGGTGGAGCGCACGGTCGACGCTGTGTCCTACCTGTAGGCCGGGCATCCGCTGGTGGTCGAGGGCGAGGCTGCTGTGCGGGTGGATAGGGTAGCCGGCGGTGGTTCGTTTGTGTTCGATCGGTCCGAGCGTGCCGAGTAAGCGAGATGTCGCGACTCGTCCGGCCTCGTTGGCGGCTTCTTGTGTGGGGGTTGTGGTCACGTAGGGAGCGTATGCGGGTGCTCTGACCGAAGTTGCTGGTCGGGGCGTGTTCAGCGTTCCCAGCCGGCTTTGTATTCGGGGCAGTAGATGTTGATACCGAGGGCGGCGATTGTTGCGGCGTCGTCCTCGGTGAGGCCGGTTGTTCTTGTCGGTAGTCGCTTCTTGGGACTCCGCTGACGAGCCGAGTTCGGCCCGCAGTGGTGCAAGATCCCAGTGTGAACACGACCGAAGGAATCATTGGGTTCATTGCGGTGGTGGGGTGCGCTCTCGCTGCCTGGGCGCTGTGGCGTACGCGGACGAAGCCGCCGTTTGACGCGGCTAGTGACGGCTTGCGGCTGTGGTTCCGCGTATCGGTCGGTACGGCCCTGGTCGCGGCATTAGCGTTGATCGCACTCTTTGTCGCCGGGCTCAAGTGGGATTGGCTTGCCGGCCGCTACGGTGGGGTCCTTGCCCCGCTGGGGGCGATCGTGGCGGCCGCGATCGCATCGGCTGGTGGTGCGCGGCTGGCAAAGGCCCAAGCACTCAACGCAGACAAGACACGGACGGAGGATGCGGAGAAAGAGCTCTGGAGCAGATTCGAGGGGGCAGCGAAGCAACTCGCTGATCAGGGGAACTTCATGATCCGGGTAGCGGGGGTGTATGCCTTCGTGGGGCTGGCCGGCGATTGGCTTCGGCATCACGACCGCCGAAAGCGGGTAGGAGTCCTCACCGCCCGGGTGCAGGCAGAATGCGAAACGATCACGGACACCCTGTGCGCGTATCTCCGCCAGAACACACACAAGACGGGTACTGAAGAGCACAGGTCCGGCGAACGAGTAGTAAACGAAGCGATCATCTCCCAGTTCCGAATCCATCTTTTTCTCGGGGGTAAGAACCGCGACGGGATCGAGACAGAGAAGGGCGCATGGGCCGGTCACGGGTTGCAATTGGACCTGCATGGGGTTGACCTCGAACGCTCGTACTTCGATCGGATGGACCTGAAGAGGGCGATCCTCACAAGGAGTGATTTGTTCGATGTCGACCTGACCCAGTCGTGCCTTGACGGAGCAGATCTGAGGAAAGCCGACCTGTGCGGTGCGGATTTGAGTGGAGCTTCCGTGAAAGGGGCGATTCTCGATGGGGTCAAGTACGACGCCAAGACGAGGTGGCCCACGCCCAGCTTCGGACTCCCGCCGGGCGCGCAGGAGATCACGCCACCTCGTAGTCACGTGACGGACGCTTCATCTTCGGCAAGTTCTGGTGCTACGGGGTCATAGCCGAGGATCAAGGCAACATCCCCAACAACGGATTTTGTGCGGTGTACTGCACCCGTTGAAAGCCTGTGTGCTGTGAGCTGGGGTGATGGCATGTCCCGGTGTGCCCTGCGTGTCAGCATGAGCTGAGTCCACTGGTTCACAGCAACCCCGCCTGCAGGGCGAGATACGGATCAACCCAACGATGACGATGTCCACCCAACGATGACGATGTCCACCCCTACAGCGGTCGAGGACAATGACCGCATGGCCTCCACTCACCCCCGCGCCGACGGACCCCGCCGGCGCGTGTTCAGCCCCGCCGACAAGCTCTCCCACCTGGCCGCGTACGAACAGGCCTGCGAGACGAACGAGGGCGGGGCATACCTACGCCGTGAAGGCCTGTACTCGTCGCTGATCAGCGAGTGGCGCAAACAACGCGACGCCGGGGTCCTCGACGGCAAGCAGCCCGGCGCGAAGATCGGCAAGCTCACCGCCGAGCAGGCCGAGATCGCCCGCCTCAAGCAAGAGCTCGCCCGGGCGAACAAGCGGTTGACCACCACCGAGGCCGCCTTGGACATCATGGGAAAAGCGCACGCTCTCTTGGACTCTCTCTCCGAGAGAGCGGATTTCGGCGACAAGCCCAACAAGCGCTGACCGTAGCGTGGACCGAACTGACCGAAGCCGGGGTGTCGACGAGGACGACCAGCACGCTGACCGGTGTGGTCCGCTCGACCGCGGTCCGGCGGCGCACCGCAGCCACCACACCGACCCCGCCGGTGATGTCGGCTCCGCCGGTCGAGCCGGCGAACAAGCTCACGCCGATCGAACGCCGCCGCATCCTCGAGGTGCTCGATAGTGATCGGTTTGTCGATCAGGCGCCGCTCGAGGTGTATGCGCAGCTGCTCGACGAGGGCATCTACCTGTGCTCGGTGTCCACGATGTACCGGGTGTTGCGGGAGAACGCGCAGGTCAGCGAGCGTCGCCGGCTTGCGCGGCATCCGGCGAGGACCTGCCCGGAGTTGGTCGCGACCGCGCCGCGGCAGGTGTACTCGTGGGACATCACGAAGCTTGCCGGGCCGGAGAAGGGCCGCTACTTCGATGCGTACGTGATGATCGACATCTACTCGCGGTACATCGTCGGAGTCCATGTTCACGCGCACGAATCGGGTGTGCTGGCGCGGGAGTTGATGGAGCAGATCTTTGCCGTACACGGCATTCCGCAGGTCGTGCACGCTGACCGTGGTACGTCGATGACCAGCAAGTCCGTCGCCACGTTGCTGGCCGATCTCGAGGTCACCCGTTCGCATTCGCGGCCGCGGGTTTCGAACGACAATCCGTATTCCGAATCGGTGTTCAAGACCCTCAAGTACGGGCCAGGGTTTCCTGATCGGTTCGGATCACTCAGTCAGGCAAGGGAATTCATGATCAGCTTCACCGAATGGTACAACCACGAACATCGCCACACCGGAATCGGGTTGCACACGCCCGCCGATGTCCACTTCGGTCTGGCCGCCGGCAAGGCCGCCGAACGCCGGCAGGTACTCGATGCCGCCCGTGCCCGGCATCCGCACCGCTTCGGCACCACCACCGCGCCGAAGATCCTCGACCTGTCCGACACCGTCTATATCAACCGGCCAGCCGACGATCCCGAGACCACAGTGGAGGACGACACGATAGCCGCCTGACACCCACTGGACTCAAACCGCTTGACACATTCCGAACGGCTGGACCGGCGACGCGGATCATTCGCTGCTCAGTTATCGATGTCCAGGTCCGTGGTTACTGCAACCGAAGCAACCCACTTCCCTTCGGCCTCGACAATTGAATGCGAGATCGAGATCACTACCGCCCCCTCACTCACGCACACTTCATTTGCGAAGGTGGCTGCTTGGTTGGACAACTCGCGGTGTAGCTCAGTAAGGGTGCTGTACGGACCAAGTTCGAGGGTGTAGACCTCATACGCGTGGTTCGTGCTCATTGCCTGAATGATACGGCTTGTGCATACACGGACATGCCGTGAAGTGTCAGTGTCGATTGATTTCGCCATTACGCCTCTGCCGCCGCGCCGAACTATCTACTTACCCGGCCGGGTGGTAGATGTACTGGATTCTTCATCTACCACCCGGCTGAGATCACTCATTGAGTGAGGACCTGGAGTCCCCACGATGTGGTTGGCGCGTCCGCAATTTCTAGGTCTTGCTGATCGGGGTCTACCCAGTTCACTGCAACAACCACATACGGAAAGTCATCGGCGTCGACACGTATGCGCACTCCTCCTTCGCCTTTGGCATACGTGCAACTGTGTTCCGAGTGGGCCATCGCCGGTGGCCCCTCGGAACACTGTAGGAAGTTGGCCTCCATTTCGTTCGGCGCACCGTCAGGACCTACGGAGCTGAACCGCTGAACGATCACTGCCCACGGTGCAAGATCGGTGTGGACATCGAGATCGAACACGCCGGCATCGACTTGGTTCCACTGAACAGGCAAATCCGGTTCGAAGCTGCCGCCGCCGAGTCGGTCCGGCCAGGACGCGGCCAGCAGCGGGATTTCACTCGACCCGATTGAAGCCCGGGGCAACTGCTCCAACGGTTCCTGAGCGGAGGACGGTGCCGGTCCGTCGAGGGATCCGCGATCAGGAACCGAAGTCGAACAACCTACTAGCACCGACATCAAGGCCAAGGTTGTTGAGGTGAGAATGCAGCTCAGTTGTCTTGACAGGTCAATTCACCACCCGGCGGATTGTCCATGTACGCGGCCTTGCGATCGGTTTGCCCATTCGGGAAGGTGTACTCCCCGGTTCCGATCGTCATCCAGCGAAAGTACTGTCCAGGCGTACAAGAAACTGCTGATACCACTTTCACGGTCCTTGCAGTTTTGATGTTCTGAGCCGCATTTCCACCATCGACAATGGTCGGGACTGCCCCCACTTCAGTTGACTCGTGGGGTTGAGCGGTTCAGGCCGCGTATGCGACTTGGTTGATTGTCTCAAACTCGATCGGGGTGAGCTT
>NZ_JBVOON010000029.1:0-22796 GCF_055664235.1 Rhodococcus sp. NPDC019050
CGGTCCCATTCCGAACCCGGAAGCTAAGCCCCATTGCGCCGATGGTACTGCACTCGTCAGGGTGTGGGAGAGTAGGACACCGCCGAACACCCGTTACCGAAAGGGGACCCAATAATTGGGTCCCCTTTCGTGTTTTTATCGTGCTTTTATGAAAGGATTTTTTCTGTGTCCGACAACAACGGTGAGCGTCGATCCTTCCGGAGTGGAGGATCTACTCCCTGGTCGGGCCGGGGCGAAGGCAAAGAAGGCTCGCAGGGCAACCGCGGCAACGACGACCGCAGGCAGACCGGCGACAGGCGTGAAGATTCCTCCGCCGGCCGTGGTGAAGACCGCCGTCCGCAGCGGAGCGGCGACCGCTCCTACCCCGATCGTGCCCAGCGCGGACGAAGCGAAGATTCGCGTCCCCGCCGGGAAGGCGATTCGCGACCCGACCGCAGCAGCGACTCCCGGCCCCGTCGTGAAGGCGACGCCCGCCCGCCTCGCAGCGATGACAGGTCCGACCGTGGGGCCAGGCCGCAGCGCGACCAGCCCTACGGCGACCGGCGCCGCGACGACTCGCGACCGAACCGCCACGATGATCGCCGGCCCAGCCGCGATGACGATCGCAGGCCCAGCCGCAGCGACGATCCGCGTGCGCGTCGGGAAGGCGATTCCCGTCCGAACCGCAGCGCAGACCCGCGACAGAGCAGGGGAGACGACCGTGGCCGCCAGTTCGGCGACCGCAACCGGCCCTCATCCGACCGGCCCCGCGGTGAAGGTGGACGCGGAGACCGACCCAGCCGCCCGTCCGGTGATCGTGATCGCACCGACAGCCGGGGTGGCGACACCCGCGGAGCCCGCAGCTACGGCGGCGACCGCCGTGGCGACGACGCACCTCGCCGTCGTGGCGGCGAAGGCAGCTTCGGTCCGGCAGGTGGCCGCGACGGAGGCAACCCGCGCCGCGACGCCCGCCCCGACGAGCCCGATCTGCCCGACAACGTCGAGGCATCCGAATTGGATCCGACGATCCGGCGCGATCTGCTCAGTCTCGACAAGCTGAACGCCAACGCCGTGGCACGTCACCTTGTCATGGCCGGCAAGCTCATCGACGACGACCCGCGTCTCGCGTTGGCCCATGCTCGTGCCGCACGTCAGCGCGCCGGCCGAATTGCGGTCGTGCGTGAGGCCGCCGGTATCACGGCGTACCACGCCGGGGAATGGGCAGAGGCATTGTCGGAATTGCGCGCCGCACGCCGCATGTCCGGCGGCACGGCACTGCTGGCCGTCATGGCCGACTGTGAGCGCGGCCTCGGCCGCCCGGAGAAGGCCATCGAGCTCGGGCGTAGCGAAGAAGGGCGTGCCCTCACGGGCGACGAAGCCAGTGAGCTGCGGATCGTCGTCGCCGGAGCCCGTATGGATCTCGGCCAGTACGACCAGGCCGTCGTGACATTGCAGACGTCCGATCTCGACCCGACCCGGAGCGGTACGCCCGCAGCCCGGTTGTTCTACGCGTACGCCGACGCTCTGGTGGCCGCGGGACGCGCAGAAGAAGGCGTGCAGTGGTTCCTGCACGCTGCCGAAGCCGACATCGAAGGCGTCACCGACGCCGAGGATCGGGTGGAGGAGCTCACCGGAGGAGACTTGTGACCTCACCGGGAGAAGCTTTCGGCCACGTGCCGACCGAGGTTCCCGACGAGACTCTCCGCTCCCTCTACGACGTACTGCTTCTCGACCTCGACGGCACGGTCTATCGAGGCGCGGATGCTGTACCGGGTGCGCGGGAGGCGCTGACCACCGGCGACAAGCTCTTCTACGTCACCAACAATGCGAGTCGTCGGCCGGGCGACGTCGCCCGGCACCTCCGCGACCTGGGCTTTCCTGCCGAGGATTCCTCGGTCGTGACGAGCTCGCAGTCCGCTGCCCGCCTACTCGCGGAACAGGTACCCGCGGGTGCGCCGGTCCTGGTGGTCGGCACCGAGGCATTGGTAGAGGAGGTCGCCCGGGTCGGACTCGACCCGGTGCGCACCGCCGACGCGAAGCCTGTCGCGGTAGTTCAAGGGCATTCACCCGAGACCGGGTGGGCGATCCTGGCCGAGGCGACCCTCGCCATTCGTGCCGGTGCCTGGTGGGTCGCGACGAACATCGATTCGACGCTGCCCACCGAACGCGGTCTCGTGCTCGGTAACGGGTCGATGGTGGCCGCGGTGCGGCACGCCACCGGTGCGGAACCCGTCGTTGCGGGCAAGCCGGCGGCGCCGCTGCTCGAGGACGCGATCCGTCGATCGGCCGCGCTGCGGCCGTTGGTCGTGGGCGACCGTCTCGACACCGATATCGAAGGTGCCAACGCCGTCGGTGCGGATTCCCTTCTGGTCCTGACCGGCGTCAGTACGGTGGAGGATCTGTTGCGCGCTCCCGCAGAGCAGCGGCCAACCTATGTCGGTGCGTCGCTGGGCTGTCTCGACGTTCCCGTGTCGCGGACGCGGGTGGCCCCGTGCGGGAAGTGGAACGCCCGGTTCGACGGCGGAGATCTCCACCTCGAGTCCACAGGAGAACCCGGTGACGCCATGGAGGTGTTGCGCGGGCTGCTGGGTGCGGCCTGGTCGAACCCCGGTTTCGGCAGGGTCGTTGCCGGTGACGAGCACGCGCATAACGTGATCTCCGAGTGGGGCATCGCTCTCTGATTCGCGTCGTCCCGTGTGCCGGTCGTGGTGTGAATGGACTAGCGTGGTCGGTGATGAGCACGTCTATTCCACGTCCAGGCGAACACATTCCCGGTCCACGGGCAGCGATCGATCCCGACCGTATCCACGGCGAGGTCGACGCGTTGCTGGCGCGTGCGCGCGAGAGCGCAGACGCCTCCGACACAGCTGTCGGGATCTCGCGGCAGGCCCAGTTGCTCGACCAGGCCCACGAGGTTCTCGTGCAGGCACTGGCGACCGTGGACAAGATCTGACGTGGCGCGCCGAGCAAGAGTCGACGCAGAACTGGTACGTCGAGGACTGGCGCGTTCGCGCGAGCACGCCAGCGAACTGATCGCCGCAGGACGGGTGCTGATCGCAGGCACGGTGGCGACCAAGGCCGCCACCGCAGTCGAGCCGAACACGCCGCTCCTGGTCACCGAGGTCGCGGACGAAGTGTCCTGGGCCTCGCGAGGCGCACACAAACTTCTCGGAGCGCTCGAAGCCTTCACCCCCCAGGGCTTGCAGGTGTCGGGCAAGCGATGCCTCGACGCGGGCGCATCGACGGGCGGATTCACCGATGTCCTCCTGCACGAAGGTGCCACCGAGGTCGTCGCGGTCGATGTCGGCTACGGACAACTCGTGTGGCGGCTGCAATCCGACCCGCGTGTCCACGTGATCGATCGAACGAATGTGCGTACCATCGACGCGGATCTCATCGGAGGGCCGGTCGAATTGGTGGTGGCGGACCTGTCGTTCATCTCCTTGAAACTGGTGTTGCCGGCGTTCGTGCGATGTGCGGCCCCCGGCGCCGATCTCCTTCCGATGGTGAAGCCGCAGTTCGAAGTCGGTAAAGACCGGGTCGGCAGCGGCGGTGTCGTCCGTGACCCGGAGTTGCGGGCCGAAGCGGTACTCGATGTGGCGCGCGAGGCACAGCGGGCCGGACTCCGCACGCGGGGCGTCGTCGCAAGCCCGTTGCCGGGGCCGTCCGGCAACGTGGAGTACTTCCTGTGGCTGCAGGCCGGTGATCCGGGCGCCGAGGAACTCGACCCGGCTGTCACCGAACTCGTCCACCGCGCAGTACAGGAAGGACCACAGTGACATCAGGGCCGGCGGAGCCGAACCCGGGGACATCAGGGCCGGCGGAGCCGAACCCGGGGACATCAGGGCCGGCGCAGCCGAACCCCGAGGCGGGGCAGGTGCAAGCGCTCCGTAGCGGGGACGTCGAGCGCGAGATCCTGCTTGTATCCCACTCGGGACGCGACGAGATCGCCACGACTGCGCTCCGGGTCGCAAAAGTCCTGGGCGAGGCCGGTATCGGACTCAGAGTGCTCGAGGACGAATCCGCCAGCAACGGCCTCGGGGTCCTGGCGATCCCCGGCAGCTTCATCCGAGTCGTCGAGCCCGGTCCCGACGCGGCCGCGGGCTGCGAGATGGTCATCGTGCTGGGCGGTGACGGAAGCTTCCTCCGCGCCGCCGAACTCGCACAATTTGCATCGGTCCCGGTCCTGGGGATCAACCTCGGGCGTATCGGGTTCCTCGCCGAAGCCGAGGCCGAACACCTCGAGGACGCACTCCGTCAGGTCGCGCGCCGCGAGTACCGCATCGAAGAACGTATGACTCTGGACGTGACCATCCGCGTCGACGACAAGATCGTCGACCGCGGCTGGGCGCTGAACGAGGCGAGTCTCGAGAACAAGAGCCGACTCGGGGTGCTCGAAGTGGTACTCGAGGTCGACGGCCGGCCGGTGTCGTCGTTCGGATGCGACGGGGTGCTCATCGCGACACCGACGGGTTCGACCGCGTACGCGTTCTCGGCGGGTGGTCCGGTGGTGTGGCCGGAACTCGAGGCGTTGCTGGTGATTCCGAGCAACGCGCACGCGTTGTTCGCACGACCGCTGGTGACCAGTCCCGAATCGATCATTGCCGTCGAAACTCTCGCGGGGGGTCACGACGGTCTGGTGTTCTGCGACGGCCGCCGCACGCTCGAGTTGCCCGCGGGTGGACGACTCGATGTGGTGCGTGGCCGGCACCCGGTCCGCTGGGTGCGGCTGGATTCGGCACCGTTCGCGGATCGGATGGTGCGGAAATTCGAACTTCCGGTGAAGGGCTGGCGGGGAAGGAAACTCTGAGATGCTCGCAGAGATCCGGATCGACAACCTGGGCGTCATCTCCGAGGCGAGCGCCCGATTCCACGGTGGATTGACCGTGCTCACCGGTGAAACCGGCGCCGGCAAAACCATGGTGGTCACGAGCCTGCACCTGCTCTCCGGGGTCCGGGCAGACCCGGCGCGGGTGCGCGTCGGCGCGAACCGCGCCGTGATCGAGGGACGCTTCAGTGTCGACGACGGCGCCAGTCACGTCGAGAAAGAAGTAGCCCGACTGCTCGAAGCCGCAGGCGCGCAACGCGACGAGGACGGCAGCATCATCGCCGTCCGCAGCGTGGGCAGCGACGGCCGGTCGCGTGCACATCTCGGAGGACGCAGCGTCCCCGTGGGTGTGCTCTCCGAGTTCACGGACCCGTTGCTCACGGTGCACGGGCAGAACGACCAGTTGCGTCTGCTCCGGCCGGGAGAGCAGCGCTCAGCCCTGGACCGTTTCGGCGGCAAGTCGATCACTTCGTTGCTCGAGCGCTACCGGACCCACCGTCGCCGGTGGCTCGACGCCCGAGCCGAACTGCACGAACGCACCGAACGTTCCCGCGAACTGGCGCAGGAAGCCGACCGGCTCCAGTTCGGCCTCGACGAGATCGAGCGCGTCGCTCCCGAACCGGGGGAGGACGCCCGGATCGTCGACGAGGTCCGGCGCCTGTCCGATCTCGATTCCCTGCGCGAAGCTGCGACGGGTGCGCACGCCGTGCTCGCCGGTCAGGACGCCGCCGACGGCGACGAGGCGCGCTCCGCGCTCGACCTGCTCGGCGAGGCACGCTCCCGCGTCGACGGCAGCGACGACCCCGCTCTGCGCGACCTCGGGCCGCGCCTGGACGACGCGATCGCGGTGGTCACGGATGTCGCGGGCGATCTGTCGGGGTATCTCGGGGATCTCCCGTCCGATCCGAGCGCACTCGAGAAGTTGCTCAATCGGCAGGCCGAGCTGAAAACCCTCACCCGGAAGTACGCCGCGGACGTCGACGGAGTTCTCGAGTGGGCGGACACCGCCCGCGAAAGGCTCTCGAGTCTCGACGTCTCCGCCGAAACCCTCGACAAACTTGCCGCCGAGGTCGATGCCGAGGCAGCGGCCACCGCGGAGGCCGCGACGGCATTGTCGGCGGCACGTCACAAGGCGGCGGGGAAGCTGGCGAAAGCGGTGAGCAAAGAACTCGCCGGTCTGGCGATGGGCCGTGCCGTGCTCGACGTGCAGATCCGCGAGCGGGAAGCCGCGACGGGCGATTCCGCTCCGCTTCCCGTCGGCGACCGCCTGCTGCACGCCGGTGATTCCGGCGTCGACGAAGTCGAGTTCCGGCTCGCCGCGCACGGCGGTGCCCCCGCGCTGCCGCTGGCGCGCAGTGCGTCAGGTGGCGAACTGTCGCGTGTGATGCTGGCGCTCGAGGTGGTGCTCGCCGGTTCCGAGCGCGGCGCCACCATGGTCTTCGACGAGGTCGACGCGGGTGTCGGAGGCCGCGCCGCAGTCGAGATCGGCCGTCGGCTCGCCCGGTTGTCCCGCACCCACCAGGTCATCGTCGTCACCCACCTTCCGCAGGTGGCGGCGTTCGCGGACACACATCTGGTGGTGGACAAGGTGGACGACCGTGCCGGGGTTGTGAGCAGCGGTGTGCGGACGTTGTCGGACGCCGAGCGCGTCGCCGAACTCGCCCGGATGCTCGCCGGCCTCGACGACACGGAAACGGGACGCGCACACGCCGAGGAACTGCTCGCCGTCGCGCACGCCGAACGAGCCCACTGAGGGGACCTGCCACGAGGGAGGGCGTCGCCGGAGCCTGCAGGGGCGTCGTGTCGGCGCGCCTCCGATAACTGGCCGGAACTCGGGAGCATCATCTTTGGCATGAAGATGCCGGCGCTGCTGTCACGCACCAACGAAACGTTGCCCGGAGTCAGCGGTATCGCGAGGGTCGATACGAACTCCGCGAAACTGTTGCGCCGGGTAGGTCCCGGCGATGTGGTCGTCCTGGACATCGTCGATCTCGATCGCGTCACCGCCGATACCCTCGTCGAATTCGGAGTCTCGGCGGTCGTCAACGCATCCGCATCCATTTCGGGCAGATACCCGAACCTCGGCCCCGAGGTGCTCGTCGCCAACGGCATCCTCCTCGTCGACAACACCGGCGCCGAGACGTTCAAGAAGATCAAGGACGGCGCGAAGGTCCGGATCTACGACGGCGGCGTCTACGCCGGTGAACGTCTTCTGGTCCAGGGCGACGAACAAACCGAGGCGGAGATCTCCGACCGGATGATCGAAGCGAAAACCGGCCTCGTCGACCACCTCGAAGCGTTTTCCGGCAACACCATCGAGTTCATCCGCTCGGAGAGTCCACTGCTCATCGACGGTGTCGGCATCCCGGAGATCGACCTCGACCTGCGCGACCGGCACGTCGTGGTCGTCTCCGACGGTCCCGGCCACGTGCAGGACCTCAAGGATCTCAAGCCGTTCATCAAGGAGTACTCGCCGATCCTCGTCGGCGTCGGGCCGGGTGCGGACGCGCTGACCAAGGCCGGGTACCGGCCGGATCTGATCGTCGGTGACCCCGACGGGATCGGCACCGCCACACTCAAATCCGGTGCCGAGGTGGTGCTCCCCGCCGACCCGGACGGCCACGCTCCCGGGCTCGAGCGGATCCAGGACCTCGGTATCGGGGCGATGACGTTCCCCGCTGCCGGAACACCCACGGACCTCGCGCTTCTGCTCGTCGACCACCACGGGGCCGCCCTCGTGGTCACCGTCGGCAGCACCGTCTCCCTGGACGAGTTCTTCGACCAGGGCCGCCGCGACACCAACCCGTCGGCGGTGATGACCCGCCTGAAGGTCGGACCGAAACTCGTCGACGCCAAGGCCGTGGCCACCCTGTACCGCAGTCGCGTCTCCGGCGGCATGATCGCTCTGCTGGTCTTCGCCGCCCTGATCGCAGTCATCGCCGCGCTGGTCGTCTCCAACCTCGGCGGCGACGTCGTCGCTCTGGCTCAGGAGTGGTGGGACAGCCTGGTCGAGTGGGTTCGGGGTCTGCAGGCGTGATTTCCATGCGTCACCATGCCGTCTCGCTGGTGGCCGTGTTCCTGGCCCTGGCTGTCGGCATCGTCCTCGGATCGGGGCTGCTGTCGAGCAGCCTCGTTACGGGTCTGCGCGACGACAAGGCCGAGATGAGGCAGGAACTGCAGGACGCCGAGGACCGCGCAGCCCTGCTCGACGGGCAACTGCTCGCCGCCGACGGCTTCGACGCAACCGTCGCACCGCGAGTCGTGCGTGACGCACTCACCGATCGCACCGTCCTCGTCGTCACCACACCCGACGCCGATCCCGGCGACGTCGACGCACTGATCCGCACCGTGGGGGACGCCGGAGGCCGGGTCACCGGCAGGCTGGCGCTCACCGACTCCTTCGTCGGCGCCGCGGGAGCCGATCAACTGCGGACCACGGTCACCAATGTCATTCCCGCCGGCGTGGAGTTGCAGACGGGCGCCGTCGACCCGGGCAGCCTCGCCGGGGACCTCCTCGGGGCTGTCCTCCTCGTCGACCCGGCGACCGGCCAACCCCGCAGCACACCGGAGGAACGCGCACTGGCCCTGACCACGCTCCGCAGCGGCGGCTACATCGGCTACGACGACGCAGAAGTGACCCCGGCGCAGGCGGCGCTGGTCGTCACCGGACAACCCGATCCCGACGACGCCGACGCTGCCGGCGGGAACCGGGGGGCGCTCGTGGCCCGCTTCGCCGCGGCTCTCGACGCTCGCGGAGCCGGCGCCGTTCTCGCCGGACGACCCGGTGCTGCCAACGGAAACGGTGCTGTCGCGGTGGTCCGCGCCGACGCGGCACTGTCCTCGGGCCTGTCGACCGTGGACAATCTCGAGCGGGAAGCGGGACGGATCACCACGATTCTCGCGATGCAGGAACAGCTCGACGGCGCTGCCGGACGTTACGGCACGGGCCCGGGCGCGAGTGCCGTGACCGTGGGACCCGCGGCGCGCTGAGCGTCGTCCCGCCCTCGGGGCAGGCCTCGTCGAGCGTCCGGAAATGTGACGTCCACGGCACCGAAGTCCGATACGGGCGAGTCGAGTACACCCCGGCGGCAATAGGTGTTACCGTGAAGTTCCGTGGGTCGGCAGGCCCCAGCTGCATCACTATCAGTCCAAAAGCCCTGCACCTGACGTCACGGGAGCTCTTTTGCCACAGTCACGCCATTCGCGTACCGCTACCAAGCACATCTTCGTCAGCGGGGGCGTCGCGTCCTCGCTCGGCAAAGGTCTCACCGCGTCGAGCCTGGGAGCGCTGCTCACCGCCCGCGGAATGCGGGTCACGATGCAGAAGCTGGACCCGTACCTCAACGTCGACCCCGGCACCATGAATCCGTTCCAGCACGGTGAGGTCTTCGTCACCGAGGACGGCGCCGAGACCGACCTGGACGTGGGCCACTACGAGCGCTTCCTCGACCGCGACCTCAGCGCCGACGCGAACGTCACCACCGGCCAGGTCTACTCGACCGTGATCGCCAAGGAACGCCGCGGCGAATACCTCGGCGACACCGTCCAGGTGATCCCGCACATCACCGACGAGATCAAGCGGCGCATCCTCGCGATGGCCGCCCCCGACGCCGAGGGCCAGATCCCCGACGTGGTGATCACCGAGATCGGCGGCACCGTCGGCGACATCGAATCCCAGCCCTTCCTCGAGGCCGCACGACAGGTGCGTCACGAAGTGGGCCGCGACAACTGCTTCTTCCTGCACGTGTCGCTGGTGCCCTACCTCGGACCGTCCGGCGAACTGAAGACCAAGCCCACCCAGCACTCCGTTGCTGCGCTGCGCAACATCGGTATCCAGCCCGACGCACTCGTGCTGCGCTGCGACCGTGATGTCCCGGCCTCGCTCAAGGCCAAGATCTCGCTCATGTGCGACGTCGACCTCGCCGGATGCATCTCGTGCCCCGACGCCCCGAGCATCTACGACATCCCGAAGGTGCTCCACAGCGAGGGCCTCGACGCCTACGTCGTGCGTCAGCTCGGACTGCCGTTCCGCGATGTCGACTGGACGGTGTGGGGCGACCTGCTCGAGCGCGTCCACAACCCGCGCGAAACCGTCGAGGTCGCACTCGTCGGCAAGTACATCGACCTGCCCGACGCCTACCTGTCGGTCACCGAAGCGCTGCGTGCCGGTGGGTTCGCGCACCGCGCCAAGGTGAAGATCCGCTGGGTCGCCTCCGACGAATGCGAAACCGAAGCCGGCGCCGAGAAGCATCTCGGTGACGTCGACGCCGTGCTGATCCCCGGCGGGTTCGGTATCCGCGGCATCGAAGGCAAGCTCGGCGCGATCCGTTTCGCCCGTGTCCGGAAGATCCCGCTGCTCGGGCTGTGCCTCGGCCTGCAGGGTGTGGTCATCGAAGCGGCGCGGTCCGTCGGGATCACCGACGCGTCCTCGACCGAATTCGACCCCGACACCACCGCCCCGGTGATCTCGACGATGGCCGATCAGGAACAGGCCGTCGCGGGTGAAGCCGACCTCGGCGGGACGATGCGCCTCGGCGCGTACCCCGCCACGTTGAAGAAGGGCTCGGTCGTCGCCAAGGCGTATGGCTCCGAGCACGTCTCCGAGCGGCACCGGCACCGCTTCGAGGTCAACAACGCCTACCGCGACGAGATCGCGAAGTCGGGCCTGGTGTTCTCGGGTACTTCACCCGACGGCCGCCTCGTGGAGTTCGTGGAGTACCCCGCGAGCACCCATCCCTACTTCGTCGCCACCCAGGCGCATCCGGAACTCAAGAGCCGCCCGACCCGCCCGCACCCGCTGTTCGCCGGCCTGATCGCCGCGGCACTGGAGTACAAGGCTGCCGAGCGGTTGCCGGTCGACGTGCACGGCGGTAGCGCGGCGTCGCCCGCCGCAGAGCCGGTCGCGTCCGCCTCCGGTTCCGGCGACTCCGAGTAACTCGATGGCGCAGCGACACGAATTCAGCACCCGGTCCAGCAGACGGATCTACACCGGCGCCATCGTGTCGCTGCGCGTCGACGAGGTGGTCATGCCCGGTGGGCAGACCGCCGAACGGGAAGTCGTCGAGCACCACGGCGCGGTCGCCGTGGTGGCTGTCGACGACAAGGACCGAGTGGTGCTCGTACATCAGTACCGGCATCCGCTGGGCCGGCGACTGTGGGAACTGCCCGCCGGACTCCTCGACGCGCCGGGGGAGGATCCGCTCGACACGGCCCGCCGCGAACTCGCCGAGGAGACGGGACTCGCGGCCGCCGAGTGGGAAGTGCTCGTCGACATCGCGTTGTCGCCGGGGTTCACCGACGAGGCGGTACGGGTGTTCGGCGCGCGGGGACTCACCTCCGTCGACCGTCCGGATCCGGTCCATGAGGAAGCGGACCTTGAGGTGGAATTCGTGCCCGTGGACGAAGCCGTCGCGATGGCGTTGCGCGGCGACATCGTCAATGCCACCGCGGTGTCGGGCATTCTCGCGTACGCCGCCACCCGCGCCACCGGAGGACGGTTTCTCCGCACGCCGGAGGCCGCATGGCCGGACCGCCCCAACACCTTCGCCCGCACCCGCGCCGAGCAGTGAGCCCGGGGAGCGCGCTCGCCCGGCAACTCGACGCCTATCTCGACCATCTCACCGTCGAACGCGGCGCAGCCCGCAACACCCTTGCGGCCTACCGCCGGGATCTGACGCGATACCTCGGCTACCTCGCCGACCGCGACATCGACGATCTCGCCGCCGTGGAGGAACAGCACATCGCGGACTTCGGGGTCGCACTCCGGCGCGGCGATCCCGACGGGGGATATCCCGCCCTCGCCGCCGGTTCGGTGGCCCGCGCACTCATCGCAGTGCGTGGCCTGCACCGATTCGCCGCGGCCGAAGGGCACACACCCGTGGACGTCGCCCGTGCCATCAGCCCCCCGAGCCCCGGGCGACGACTCCCGAAATCGCTGACCGTCGACCAGGTCGCCGCGCTGCTCGACGCAGCCGGTGGGGAAGCGGACGGCCCGCGCGGTCTGCGCGACCGCGCCCTCCTCGAACTGCTGTACTCCACGGGCGCCCGGATCTCGGAGGCGATCGGGCTCGACGTCGACGACATCGAGTCGCGTGCCGCGCTGCTCCGGGGCAAGGGAGGCAAACAGCGCCTCGTCCCCATCGGGCGTCCCGCTCTCACCGCTCTCGACGCGTATCTGGTGCGCGGCCGGCCGGCGCTCGCCGGGGGGCACACACCCGCGCTCTTCCTCAATGCGCGCGGCGGCAGGCTCTCCCGCCAGAGCGCCTGGAGCGTCCTGCGCGCCACCGCGGAACGCGTCGGAATCGACACGAAGGTCTCGCCCCACACCCTTCGGCACTCCTTTGCCACCCATCTCCTGGACGGGGGTGCGGACGTGCGCGTGGTACAGGAGTTACTGGGGCATGCTTCTGTGACAACGACTCAGATATATACGCTGGTCACGGTGGGTGCGATGCGCGAGGTATGGGCCGGAGCACATCCGCGCGCGAGATGAGTAACACCGCGTGGCGGCGCGTGTCCGTGCAGTGATCAGGGCCTCGAGGCGGTAGCGTTCGTGTAACGGAACGGCAGCCGGATCACGTCCGGTGACACACAGATCCGGAGAGACCGACCGGGTCGCCAGACAGGGGGAGTACCGAACGTGGGCACACCTCAGCCACCCGCCACAGAAACCACACCGACCCGCACGCCCGGCTGGGCACTCGCTGCCACCGGGTCGCGGCAACCGGAGCCCGCGCCGCCGCCGGTCGCCGACGTCGAACTCGGACCTACGGGCCGTCCCCGCCGCGTGATACCCGAACCCGCGCCACTCTCCTCCCACGGTCCCGCGAAGATCATCGCGATGTGCAACCAGAAGGGTGGGGTCGGCAAGACGACCTCCACGATCAACCTCGGAGCCTCGCTCGCCGAATGCGGACGACGGGTGCTGCTCGTCGACCTCGACCCGCAGGGCGCGTTGTCGGCGGGCCTCGGGGTCGCGCATCACGAGCTCGACCTGACCGTCCACAACGTTCTCGTCGATCCCCGCGTCTCCGCCGACGACGTCCTCGTCCACACGCACCTGGAGAACCTCGACCTGTTGCCCAGCAACATCGATCTCTCGGCCGCCGAGATCCAACTCGTGTCCGAAGTCGGACGCGAACAGGCCCTCGGACGGGCGCTGTACCCGGTCCTCGACCGCTACGACTACATCCTGGTGGACTGCCAGCCGTCGCTCGGGCTTCTCACCGTCAACGCGCTGGCCTGCGCCGACTCGGTGCTCATCCCGATGGAATGCGAATTCTTCAGTCTGCGTGGACTCGCGCTGCTCAACGACACCGTCGCGAAGGTCCGCGACCGGCTCAACCCGAAGCTGACGGTCGCCGGGATCCTCGTCACCATGTACGACTCGCGCACCCTGCACGGCCGGGAAGTGATGTCGCGTGTCGTCGAGGTGTTCGGCGACCTCGTCTACGACGCGGTGATCAGCCGCACCGTCAAATTTCCCGAGACCAGCGTCGCGGGTGAACCGATCACCACGTGGGCTCCGGCCTCCGCCGGCGCCGAGTCGTATCGTGCGCTGGCGCGAGAAGTCATCCACCGGACCGGCCGCTGATCCGTGTACACCGCCGCACCGGACACCGCTTCCCCTGAAGCAGCCCGTCCGGACCCCATCGATGTGACCGTCACCCCATCGGATCCTGGCACCGCGAATACGGATGCGCCTGTCGGCTTCCATCTCAGCCTGCGCAACTTCGAGGGCCCCTTCGACCTGTTGCTCAGCCTGATCACGCAACGTCGCCTCGATGTCACCGAAGTCGCGCTCCACGAGGTCACCGACGAATTCATCGCCTACACCCGCAGACTCGGCCCGGAACTCGGTCTCGACCAGACCACCGAGTTCCTCGTCGTCGCCGCGACCCTTCTCGATCTGAAAGCCGCGCGACTGCTGCCGTCCGGGGACGTCGACGACCCCGAAGACCTCGCGCTCCTCGAAGCCCGCGACCTGCTGTTCGCACGATTGCTGCAGTACCGCGCCTACAAACAGGTCGCCGAGCAGTTCGCCGCACTCGAAAGCGCTGCACTGCGCCGATATCCGCGTGCCGTCTCGCTCGAGGAATGCTTCGAGAACCTGGTGCCGGATGTCGTCCTCGGTGTCGACGCGCAGCGCTTCGCGGAGATCGCCGCTGCCGCGTTCCGCCCCAAACCCGTACCCACGGTGGGACTCGACCACCTGCACGTCCCCACCGTGTCGGTACCCGAGCAGGCGGCGCTGATCCTCGCGCTTCTCGAACAGCGCGGCGCCGGGGTCTGGGTGGGGTTCGACGAGTTGACCGCCGAGTGCGAACTCGGACTGCAGATCGTCGCCCGGTTCCTGGCTCTGCTCGAGCTGTACCGGGAACGTGCCGTCACGTTCGAGCAGCCCGATCCGCTCGGGCCGTTGCAGGTCGCCTGGACCGGCGAGAACGACGACACCGCCGTCGACTTCGAGGAGGACTACGGATGAGCCAGGACCACGTTGCAGACGTCGGCGGCACCGCCGACGAGCGGGCCTGGGACGCCGAACTGCTGGAGATGGCGGACGACGAACTCGTCGCCGCGCTCGAAGCGCTGCTTCTCGTCGTCGACACACCCGCGCCCACCGAGCAACTCGCATCCGCCATCGGAGTGACAGCCGACCGTGCGGAGAGTGCGTTGCGCGGTCTCGCCGCCAGCCTCACCGCGCGGGGGTCGGGCATCGATCTGCGGATCGCGGGCGACGGGTGGCGCTTCTACACGCGCCGCGAGTTCGCACCGTATGTCGAAAAACTGCTGCAAGGTGGCGCGCGCACAAAGCTCACTCGCGCGGCTCTCGAAACACTCGCCGTCGTCGCCTACCGGCAACCGGTGACCCGAAGCCGCGTCAGTGCCGTGCGCGGCGTCAACGTCGACGGGGTGATGCGCACCCTGCTCGCGCGCGACCTGATCGCCGAGGCGGGCACGGACCGCGAGACCGGCGGGACGCTCTACGTCACCACAGAACTGTTTCTCGAACGGCTCGGCCTGGCGTCGTTGCAGGATCTCCCGCCCGTCGGACCCCTACTTCCGGACGTCGATGTGATCGATGACATCTCTGAGAGTCTCGAGTCGGACCCACGATTTGAGAGAATAGGAAAGAACGCGCGTACCGAGACACTCTCGCCCGCGGAGTTCGATCCAGAGAATTGACAGGAATCAAGTGAATACACCCGCTCGCCGTGATGGCACACCGGACCGCAATCGTAGTAATCCCCGCGCCGCGAAGGCTCAGAATCCTCGCGCTCAGCGCTCTGACAACCGGACGGACGCTCGTCCCGATCGTCGTACCGACTCCCGCCCTGATCGCCGTAGCGAGGGTCGTTCGGATTTCCGTACCGATCGTCGTACCGAGGGTCGTTCGGATCACCGCACCGACCGTCGTACCGAAGGTCGCCCTGATCGCCGGACGGAAGGTCGTTCGGACTTCCGTTCCGATCGCCGTACCGAGGGTCGCCCTGATCGCCGTTCCGAGGGTCGTTCGGATTTCCGCTCCGACCGCCGTAGCGAAGGTCGTCCGGATCACCGGACCGACCGTCGTACGGAAGGCCGTTCGGATTTCCGCTCCGACCGTCGTACCGAAGGCCGTTCCGACCGTCGTACCGAAGGTCGTCCCGAGTACCGGACCGACGCCCGTACCGACCGCCGTACGGACTCTCGTCCCGATCGCCGGGCGGAGGGACGTACCGACGCTCGCTCCGATCGCCGTACCGACGCTCGCCCGGATCGACGGGCAGAGACCTCGACGCCGGACGCCGCCAAGAAGACCCACCGCAAGGGCACCACGCTGAACAAGCGCGGACGCCCGGCAGCGGCGAAACCCGCCGCGAAGCGGCCCACCCCCAACCCGACGATCAGCAATGCGAAGCCCGCACGGCACCAGCATCGCGATGCCGGCCCCGCCCAGCTTCCCGCCGGTGAGGGTGTGCGCCTGCAAAAGGTGCTCGCCCAGGCAGGCGTCGCATCACGCCGGGCCGCCGAAGAACTCATCGACGCCGGACGCGTCGAGGTCGACGGCAAGATCGTGGTCGAGCAGGGCCTTCGCGTCGATCCGGAGAACGCCGTCATCCGCGTGGACGGAACGCGTGTCGTCGTCAAGAAGGACCTCGTCCACCTCGTGCTGAACAAGCCGCGTGGCTGGCAGTCCACCATGTCCGACGACCTCGGGCGTCCCTGCGTCGGCGACATCGTCTCCGAACGCATCGCCGCCGGTCAGCGTCTGTTCCATGTCGGCCGCCTCGACGCCGACACCGAAGGGCTGTTGCTGCTCACCAACGACGGCGAACTCGCCCACCGGCTCATGCACCCGTCGTTCGAGGTCACCAAGACGTACCTGGCGACGGTCAAGGGCGAACTTCCCCGCGGTGTCGGCAAGAAGCTCAAGGAGGGTGTCGAACTCGAGGACGGCCCCGCCTCAGTCGACCAGTTCGCGCTGCTCGAGGTGTTCAACGGTCAGTCCCGGGTTCGCCTCGAACTGCACGAGGGCCGCAAGCACATCGTTCGCCGGCTCCTCGACGCAGTGGGCCACCCTGTGATCCGTCTGGTCCGCACCAACATCGGTCCCGTCGCGCTCGGCGACCAGCGGCCCGGCACGCTCCGCGTCCTCGGACGCAAGGAGGTCGGCGGACTGTACGAGGCGGTCGGCCTGTGACCGGCTCCGGCCCGCTCGCCGAGGACGGTGCACTGATCGTCGCCATGGACGGACCGTCCGGGACCGGTAAATCCACCGTGTCCAAGCGACTCGCGATGCACCTGCACGCGGCTTATCTCGACACCGGTGCGATGTACCGGGTCGCGACGCTGCACGCGCTGCGGTGCGGAACCGACCTGACGGATCCGGCAGCCATCGCCGCCGCGACCGCGGACCTGCCCTGGTCCATCGGCACCGATCCCACCGTCGAGGACATCCGCCTCGACGGCGAGGACGTCCGTGAGGTCATCCGCAGCGCCGAGGTCACCGCGGCGGTCTCCGCGGTCTCCGCTGTGCCCGAGGTGCGCACGTTCCTCGTCGAGGCACAGCAGCGACTCGGACGCGCCGCGGGACGCGTGGTCGTCGAGGGACGGGACATCGGCACCGTCGTCTTCCCCGACTCGGACGTGAAGATCTATCTCACCGCCTCCCCGGAGGCACGCGCCCACCGGCGCAACAACCAGAACATCGCCGAAGGCCGCGGCGACGACTACGAGGCGGTCCTCGCGGCAGTACAGCGCCGCGACCACCTCGACTCCACCCGCGCGGTGTCACCGCTGCGCGCGGCGGACGACGCGGTCGTCGTGGACACCAGCGATATGAACATCGACGAGGTGGTCGCTGCGCTCGTCGCAGTGGTCACCGAGCAGACGGGAGCGACGCTGTGAGCGACGACGTCACCACAGAATTCGCCGGCGACGGCACATGGTCGGAAGAAGCCGAGTGGGATCTCGATCTCACCGGCGGTGAAGAGTTCGAAGAGTTCGTTCCGGTTCCGACCGTCGCGGTCGTCGGACGGCCCAACGTCGGAAAGTCGACGCTGGTCAACCGCATCATCGGACGCCGTGAGGCAGTCGTGGAGGACGTCCCCGGCGTCACCCGCGACCGTGTCTCCTACGAGGCCACGTGGTCCGGGCGCCGCTTCATGGTGCAGGACACCGGCGGGTGGGAGCCCGACGCCAAGGGCATGATGCAGTCCGTCGCGCAGCAAGCCGAGATCGCGATGCGGACCGCCGACGCGATTCTCGTCGTCGTCGACGCGACAGTCGGCGCGACCAACGTCGACGAAGCCGTCGCGAAGGTGCTCCGGCGCTCGAAGACCCCCGTGTTGCTCGTCGCCAACAAGGTCGACGACGACCGGGTCGAAGCCGAAGCTGCCGCACTGTGGTCGCTCGGCCTCGGTCAGCCCTATTCCGTGTCCGCCACCCACGGCCGCGGCACCGGCGATCTGCTCGACGACCTGCTGGAGAAGCTGCCCGCGACTCCGCGGGAAGGAACCGGTGGGGGAGGACCTCGCCGCGTTGCGCTCGTCGGCAAGCCGAACGTCGGCAAGTCGAGCCTGCTCAACAAGCTGGCGGGCGACGAGCGGTCGGTGGTGCACGATGTTGCCGGCACCACCGTCGACCCCGTCGACTCGCTCGTCGAACTCGGAGGCAAGCCGTGGCGATTCGTCGACACCGCGGGTCTGCGCAAGCGTGTCACGCAGGCCTCGGGCGCCGAGTTCTATGCGTCGCTGCGGACGCGCGCGGCGATCGAGGCCGCGGAGGTCGCGGTGCTGCTGATCGACGCGTCCCAGCCCATCACCGAACAGGATCAGCGTGTCATCACGATGGTCGTGGAATCGGGCCGGGCGCTGGTGATCGCGTTCAACAAGTGGGATCTGGTCGACGAGGACCGGCGCTACGAATTGGGTCGCGAGATCGAACGTGACCTGTCGCGGGTGCCGTGGGCGGCGCGGGTCAACATCTCCGCCAAGACCGGCCGGTCGGTGCAGAGGCTTGTGCCTGCGATGGAAACGGCGCTGGAGTCCTGGGACAAGCGCATCTCCACCGGGCGCCTCAACAATTGGCTCAAGGAGATCGTGGCCGCGACGCCTCCGCCGATGCGCGGTGGCCGGTTGCCGCGTGTGATGTTCGCGACGCAGGCAGCTACGCGGCCGCCGACGTTCGTGTTGTTCACCACCGGGTTCCTCGAGGCCGGGTACCGCCGGTTCATCGAACGGAAGCTGCGCGAGGAGTTCAACTTCGACGGCAGCCCGGTTCGTGTCTCCGTGCGCGTGCGGGAGAAGCGCGACCGCCGCAAGGCGTAGCGCCACGGCCATGACGCCCCGACGAACATAAGGCTCTGACCAGGCGATTAGCGTTTCCAGCCGTCCCTGTTGTAATCTCAACGAGCGCTCGAGAGAGCGCGGACGGGCTGTGGCGCAGCTTGGTAGCGCACTTGACTGGGGGTCAAGTGGTCGCAGGTTCAAATCCTGTCAGCCCGACCGAGGAATAGCGTGTCAGAGGCGGTTTCGGAGAAATCCGAGACCGCCTCGACTGCGTTCGAGCCCTGGATTCAGCGCGGATAGCTGCCTTGTGGCGCATATCCCCTCACACGGCTCGCGGCGATAAGCCGGATGGGGAGCTCGACGTCGTGGACGTCTCCGGGTGCCCCACCGAGTCGTGAGGCGGCCATACGCTCGCGGGTCGCGAGGACGGCGACCCTGCCCCGATCCCAGCTCTCAGGGACGGCGATCGGGAGACCAGTACACGTCTCGAACGGGTCTCGTGGAGCTCCGAGAGCCCATTTCCGGCACAACTACGCCAGTGTCCAGCGCGAAGCCAGAGCATCGCAGATGGTGCGTTGCCGAGATTCGTCCTGGTGGTGCGCGAGGAGTCCTTCGATGGTGAAAATGCCGATCATCACTTCGGCGTCCACGGTCGGGGTGGCGACTCCGGCCTTCTCGAGCTCGTAGCGGAACAGACTGCCGGTGATCGCATGGAAACTTTGATGCCATTCGGCGACGGCCGGAGAGTGCTCGACGCGGGCGTGCACCGTCGTCACCAGGTGACTCATGTCCGTGAGTTCTCGGACCACCCAAGCCAGCCGGGCAGCAATGGGCTCGCCGGCGACGTCCTGGTAGCGCGGCCACACGTCGGCCATGACCGCTGTGAGAACTGCGATCAAGACGTCGTCCTTGTTTCCGAAGTACCAGTAGATAGTGTTCGGCGCCACCTCGGCTTCCCTGGCGAGTCGGCTCATCGAAGTGGCGTCGTAGCCATCCTCGACGAACAGCCGCCGGGCGGCCGCCACGATTTCTGCGCGCTTCTCGTCGGCGGGTTGCGGGCGCTTGTTGCGTGCCATGGCGTGGTTCCCCTCGGGCGGTCCAGGTCCCATCCTCGATGCCGTTCAAGGCACTGCTACTTGGTGTTGAATATCATTCAAGATACTCGACCGGGGGAACACTGTGACTCACCCATACAGCTACGTCCGACACGACGTGACATTCCTGTCCGACGGGACACCCTGCGCCGCATGGCTGTATCGGCCCGATGGCGTCGAGAATCCACCCGTCGTCGTGCTGGCGCACGGCTTCGCCGCGTTCCGCGAACTGCGACTGGACGCATACGCTGCACGGTTTGCCCAAGCTGGATATGCAGCGCTGGTGTTCGATTATCGCCACTGGGGGGCCAGCGGAGGACAACCTCGCCGCATCCTCGACATCGGTCGGCAGCACGCCGACTGGCGTGCCGCCATCGCCTACGCCCGCAGCCTGCACAACGTCGACACAACGCGCATCGTCGGGTGGGGATCCTCATTCGGTGGTGGACACGTCTTGGACCTGGCCGCCCAGGATCACGCGCTTGCTGCCGCGATCGTGCAGGTGCCCCACGTGACCGGACCCGCTTCGGCGTTCGCGCAAGCCCCCACCCTCGTCGCCCGCCTTGTCGTAGCGGCCGTGCGCGATCAGGTCGGGGCGTGGCTGGGCCGCCCGCCCCATCGGGTCAAGTCCATCGGCAGACCCGGCGACCTCGCGATGATGACCTCCCCCGGGGCCTACGCGCTGGTCGAGCGAATGGCCGGTGACCAACTCGAGAAACTACTGGCCGAGAATGATGTGGCCGCTCGGATCGCGCTACGCGTGCCGTTCTACTCACCGGGTCGGAAGGCAGCCGACATCACCGCTCCGACGCTGGTTCAGCTCGCCACAAAGGACGACGTCACCCCGTATGCGAAGGCTCGGAAGATCGCGTCGCGCATCCCGCGGGGTGAAGTGCGCTCCTATGACTGCACGCACTTCGAACCCTATCTGGACCCGCACTTCGAGCAGATTGTGACCGATCAGATCGCTTTCCTGGATCGCCATGTCGGAGGCACCCGATGACGACACCGTCGACAACGGCCCTGCCCTACCCCGGCGGTGCGATTCTCCCGAGGATATGAGGGCGGGACAACTGGACCAGCCTGTTCGAGTTCGTCAAGTCCGACGGAGATGCTCGAACCGGAGGGGCTTCACGCTGACGGATTCACGCTGACGGAGTCCCGCGCCGCCGTACCGCTCCCGGGGTTGTTCCCGTCGCCCGCTTGAACGCGCGCGCGAATGCAGCCTCGGATTCGTACCCCGATCGCGTGGCGAGTTCGGTCACTGTCGCGCCCCTGCGCAACGCCACGGCCGCTGTTTCCATCCGCCACCGGGCGACGTACCGCATGGGCGGTTCCCCGACCAATTCGGTGAACCGCGCAGCGAACGCAGATCGTGACATCGCCGCCTCGCGAGCCAGCCCGGCGACACTCCACGGCCCCTCCGGACTGTGGTGTACCGCCGCGAGCGCGCGACCCACCTGCGGGTCCTGCAGCGCCCCGACCCACCCGTCCCGTGCTGCGGGGTCGGATTCGACCCAGCTTCGGATCGCGAGGATCACGAGGATGTCGGCGAACCGGGTCAGCACTGCCTCGCCACCGGGCCGCACCCGGCGCGCTTCGTCCGCCATCAGCGCGAGTACCTGCGACGCGGTTCCCCGCGCCGAGTCGATCCGCAGGACCGGTGGCAGCAACGACACCAGTCTCCGCGCGGTCGGATGGTCGAATTCGACGATGCCGCATACGAGCACGGTGGGGTCACCGCGCCCACCGTGCCGCAGAACCGAATAGTGATCGCCGATCATCTGCTGTGGCAGCGTGTCGACGCGACCGGTGCGGGCCGCGGCCGGCTCGCTGCGGATCAGGTGGCCCGTCCCGTGGGGCACCACCGCGAATTCGCCGGGGAGCATGCGCGCGGGCGGTGCCCCGGGAACATCGAGCCATGCCTCGCCCGAGACGACCAGATGGAAGCTCGAACTGTCGGTGAACGCCGGCATCTCCAGACCCCACGGCGCACTCAGCTCGGATCGGCAGTAGAACCCCCCGCGCATCCGCAGCAGGTGCAGTGCTTCCCCGAGGGGGTCCACCGGCGTCCACGGATATGTGGCCGCACCGGTCGCGTTCGTCATAGGGCCACAATCCCGCCCTTGCGACCCGTCGTCCAGTCGCACCGGACGAACGGGCATAAAACCCGGGCTCCGGGGCATGGAGGGTCCTGAATCGGCGCCATAGCCTGGATTTCGGACACAGAACTATGGACGCGAACGAGGAGGACAACATGAAAGTACTGGTGGTCGGTGCAACAGGAGGTTCCGGGAGGGCGGCGGTGACCGCGCTTCTCCGCCGTGGTCACGACGTCACGGTGTTCGTCCGGAACGACACGGCACTGGGAGATCTCGCCGGGCGATCGACGGTCGTCACCGGGGACGCCACCCGGCCGGAGGACGTCGATGTCGCGGTGCGCGGTCAGGACGCAGTGGTCGTCACGCTCGGGATCAGCGAAAACCCCGTCCGCGTGCGGATGCGCGGACCGGCAGGGACGGCTCTCGATGTGCGCTCACGCGGCACGCGCAACATCGTGGCCGCGATGGGACGCCACGACGTTCGGCGCCTCGTCGTGCAGACCTCGTACGGCGTGGGGGACACCCGCGGCAAGCTGCCCCGGCGATACGCGTTGATGTTCCGGGCGCTACTCGGTCCGCAGATCGCGGACACCGAGAAACAGGACGCTCTCGTGAGGGGCAGCGACGTCCTCTGGACACTCGTGCAACCGGTCAACCTCACGGACGAGGAATCCGGTACGGCGACGACGTCCGACACGGGGGAGGTCGCGGGTTGGCACGTGGCCCGCGGTGCGGTCGGTGAGGCCCTCGCCGACGCCGTCGAGCGGCCGGACTACGCCGGAAAGACGATTGCGGTGTCGTGAGTGTGTCCCGATGAGAAAGTGCCACGCCGCGGGTCTGTCACGGCGTGGCACTGCCACACCACGACCGAGCGTTTCCCGACACAGAAGGAGTTGGAACCGTGCCCAGCACACTGAATCCGTATCTAGCCTCGGGATTTCATGCTGATTGAGTGGAAACCCGTGTCAAACACGAAGAATGGTGCCCTGAACTGGGATAATTCGACTTGCGAAGGTTGAAT
>NZ_JBVOON010000030.1:0-11847 GCF_055664235.1 Rhodococcus sp. NPDC019050
GATGCGCGGGTCAATCGGCTTGCGCGGTATCTGATCTCGCGGGGTGTGGGTCCGGAGACGACGGTGGGGCTGGCGGTGCGCCGGTCGTTGGATCTGCTGGTGGGGATGTATGCGATCGTGCGGGCGGGCGGTGCGTATGTGCCGATCGATCCGGATCATCCGGCTGATCGCATCCGGCATGTGCTCGATATTGCTGGTCCGGTGTGTGTGGTGACGACGGCCCGCGATGGGTTCGAGGTGGCGTCCGGGGTAGATGTCGAGACGATGGAGATCGATCGGCTGGATCTGGCGGGGGTCTCTGCCGAGCGGATCGGTGACGAGGAGCGGCGGGACGCGCTCCGCCCGGACAACACGGCCTACGCCATCTTCACGTCCGGTTCGACGGGCAAGCCCAAGGGCGTGGCCGTGACGCACCGCGCGATCGTCAACCAGATCGACTGGATGCTGCACGAGTTCGCGATGACGTCGGAGGATGTGTATTTCCAGAAGACCGCCACGACGTTCGACGTGTCGTTGTGGGGGTTCTTCATGCCGCTGAGTGTGGGTGCGAAGTTGGTACTCGCGACTCCGGACGGACACCGCGATCCGATATATCTGTCGGAGGTCATTTCGCGGGAGAAGGTGACGATCACCGATTTCGTGCCGTCGATGCTGACCGTGTTCGCGGCGCACGCTGCTGCAGAATCGTGCAGCACGTTGCGGGAGATCTTCGTCATCGGTGAAGCGCTGCCGCCGGAGACGGTCGACGGGGTGCGCCGTATCAGTGCGGCGGGGATCGACAATTTGTACGGGCCGACGGAAGCTGCGGTGTCGGCTACGTTCTGGCAGGCGCCGTCGGAGGGATCGGTCGATGTTGTGCCGATCGGTGAGCCGGAATGGAACGTGCAGGTGTACGTGCTGGACGGCCGCCTGCGTCCGGTGCCGGCCGGGGTGCCGGGTGAGTTGTACCTTGCCGGCGTGCAGTTGGCGCGTGGGTACGTGCGCCGGCCGGATCTGACGTCGGATCGTTTCGTGGCGAATCCGTTCGGGCCGGCCGGGGATCGGATGTATCGCACGGGTGATCTGGTCCGGTGGAACGGCGACGGTGAACTCGAGTACATCGGGCGAACCGACTTCCAGGTGAAGTTCCGGGGTCAGCGCATCGAGTTGGGTGAGATCGAGAGTGCCTTGCTGGCGCACGGGTCGGTCAGCCAGGCTGCGGTGGTCGTGTCGTCGTCGGGCATCGGGGATCAACTCGCGGGGTACGTGGTTCCTGTTCCGGGGGGCACGGTGGACCGCGACGAGTTGATCGCCTTCGTGTCGGGGTTGTTGCCGTCGTACATGGTGCCGGGCGCTGTGGTGGTCCTCGACCAGTTCCCGCTCAACACTTCCGGGAAGTTGGATCGAAAGGCGTTGCCTGCGCCGGTGTTCGAGACTCGGGAGTTCCGGGCGCCACGGACCCCGGTGGAAGAGATTGTGGCGTCGACGTTCGCCGGCGTGCTGGGCGTCGAGCGGGTCGGGCTCGACGACGATTTCTTTGCAATGGGTGGCAACTCGCTGAACGCCACGCAAGTGGTCGCACGGCTGGGCTCGGCGCTCGACACTCGGGTGCCGGTGCGAGCCCTGTTCGATGCACCGACCGTCGAGGCGTTGGCCGCACACGTCGGGCAACATGCAGGCTCGGGGGGAACGGTGCCTCTCGTCGCTGGGCCGCGTCCGGACCGGGTTCCGTTGTCGTTGGCGCAGCAGCGGATGTGGTTCCTCAACCGGTTCGATCCCGACTCCGTGGCATACAACCTGCCGATCGCGTTGAGACTCAGCGGACGACTGGATCTCGCTGCACTGCAGGCAGCCATCCGCGATGTGCTCGAACGACACGAAATGCTGCGCACCTCCTACCCGCAGTCGGACGACGGTGCCGTTCAGATCGTGTTGCCGGTCTCATCGGTAGCGCCCGATCTGGAGCCCGTCCGGACGGACTGGGATCAGTTGCCCGGCCTCGTTCGTGAGTTGGCGAATACGAGTTTCGACGTCACCGCCGAGGTGCCGCTCCGAATTCGCCTGTACGCGGTGGGGGACGACGAGATCATCGTCGCGTTCGTCGTCCATCACATCTCTGCCGACGGTTCTTCGATGGGACCACTGACCCGTGACCTGGTTGCGGCCTATGTGGCGCGTTCCGGCGGATACGAGCCCGGCTGGGAACCGCTTCCGGTGCAATACGCGGATTACTCGTTGTGGCAGCGTGAAGTACTCGGCGACGAGTCGGACCCGGAGTCGTTGGCAGCCAAGCAGATCGCGTTCTGGAAACAGTCTTTGGACGGCCTTCCCGATCAGCTGGACCTTCCGACCGACCGGCCACGGCCGGCGGAACAGTCCTTTGCCGGCGACAGGGTCGAGTTCGACATCGACGCAGATCTGCATCGTAAGCTGGTCGAGCTCGCACGAGCGCGGAACTCGACGTTGTTCATGGCGGTGCATGCGGCTTTCGCTGTGTTGCTCGCGCGTTTGTCGGGCACCGAGGACATCACGGTCGGCACGCCGATTGCGGGTAGGGGACGTCGCGAGCTCGACGATCTGATCGGCATGTTCGTCAACACTTTGGTTCTGCGTTCCCACGTGGATGTGAGCGGTTCGTTCGATGCTCTGCTCGAGCAGACACGCGAGCGGGATCTCCAGGCGTTCGCGCATGCCGACGTTCCGTTCGAGCGTCTCGTCGAGGTACTCAACCCTGAACGGTCCACCGCGCGGCATCCGCTGTTCCAGGTGGGGTTGTCGTTCCAGAACTTGGCAGCGACGAGCCTGGAGCTGCCGGGTCTGACGGTGTCGGGGTTGGATGCGCAAGTGCAGACCTCGCAGTTCGACCTGCATCTGGTCGCCGCGGACCGTTACCACGAGGACGGGTCTCCGGCGGGGATCGGTAGCGTGTTGACGTTCGCGACGGATCTGTTCGACAGGTCGACGGTGGCGGGGATCGCGGAGCGGTTCGTGCGAGTGCTCGAGCAGATCGTCGCCGAGCCGGAGCTTCCGGTGGGAGACCTCGATATTCTCGGGGTCGAGGAGCGGAATCTGGTTTTGGAGGAGTGGAACCGCACGAGCCGCCCGTTCGGGGCGCCGGTGACGTTGGTGGACTTGTTCGACACTCAGGTCCGGCGTGATCCTGCGGCGACCGCGATTGTGTTCGAGGGCTTGTCGCTGTCGTATCAGGAGTTCGATGCTCGGGTGAACCGGCTTGCCCGTCATTTGATTTCGGTGGGGGTTGGGCCGGAATCGACTGTGGCGTTGGCGATGCGGCGGTCGGTCGAGCTGCTGGTGGGTATGTATGCGGTGGCCAAGACCGGTGGTGCGTATGTGCCGCTGGATCCGGATCAGCCGGAGGAGCGCACGCATTACATTGTGTCGGTGGCGGCTCCTGCGGTGGTCTTGACCACCGCGCGTGACGAGTTCGATGTTCCCGAGGGCGTGGGTTCGGGGATCGTCGTCGTTCGGCTCGATACCGCTAGCCTCGATGGGTACTCGGGTTTGCCGGTGAGGGACGTCGATCGGGTGGCGCCGTTGCGGCCGGAGAACACGGCGTATGTGATTTTCACGTCGGGTTCGACCGGTCGGCCCAAGGGTGTGGCGGTGTCCCATGCGGCGATTGTCAACCAGATGCTGTGGATGCGGGATGAATACGGTCTCGGTCCGGATGATGCGCTGTTGCTGAAGACTGCTGCGACGTTCGACTTGTCGGTGTGGGAGTTCTGGTCGGCGCTTGTATCCGGTGGCCGTGTCGTTGTTGCGGGGCCGGACGGTCATCGTGATCCGGCGTATCTCAACGGTCTTGTCGCGTCGGAGGGTGTGACGACTCTGCATGTGGTGCCGTCGATGCTGACGGCGTTGATGACGGACTCGGATGGTGTTCTGCCGTCTTCTCTGCGCCGGGTGCTCGCTATCGGTGAGGCGTTGCCTGCGTCCACGGCTCAGCGGTTCCTTGCCGGCAATGATGCGCGGTTGGACAATCTTTACGGTCCGACCGAGGCTGCGGTGTCGGTGACCGGTCACACTGTCGAGGTGTCCGATGTGGTGTCTGTGCCGATCGGGTCGCCGCAGTGGAATACGCGGTTGTTTGTGCTCGATGCGCGTTTGCAGCCGGTGCCGGTGGGTGTTCCGGGTGAGTTGTATCTTGCGGGTGCGCAGCTTGCTCGTGGGTATTTCGCGCGGCCTGATCTGACGGCGGAGCGGTTTGTGGCGTCGCCGTGGGGTGATGGTGAGAGGTTGTACCGCACGGGTGATCTGGTGGCGTGGACGAGTGACGGTGAGCTCGAGTATTTGGGTCGTACCGACTTCCAGGTCAAGGTTCGTGGTTTCCGGATCGAACTCGGTGAGATCGAGTCGGCGCTGCGGCGGATGGACGACATTCGTGACGTGGCTGTGGTTGCTCGTGAGAGTGAGCGTGTGGGTACCCGTGTGGTTGCGTATCTGGTTCCTCGGCCGGGTATCGATCTCGATACCGGGGAGGTTGCATTCGCGCTGGGTCGGAGTGTGCCGGCGTATATGGTGCCGTCAGCTTTTGTGGTGCTCGAGGGGTTGCCTCTCAATGCTAATGGCAAGTTGGATCGTAGGGCGTTGCCGGATCCGGTGTTCGAGGCGACAGCGTTCCGGGCGCCCGGGTCCAGGATCGAACAGGTCATCGCGGACGTGTTCGCCGAAGTTCTGGATGTCGACAAGATCGGCGCGACCGACGATTTCTTCGCGCTCGGTGGGGACAGCATCGTCTCGATCCAATTGGTGTCACGGGCAAAGGCCCGAGGTGTGCACTTCACGCCGCGAGACGTGTTCGGCCGCCGTTCGGTTGCGGGACTCGCCGAAGTGGCCACGTGGGAAGAGAGCACCGGGCCCGCGTCGCTCGACGAGTTGCCGGGCGGTGGAATCGGCGAGGTTCCGCTCACGCCGGGTATGCGCGAAGTGCTGAGCCGGCGGGGTGGCTTCGACCACGCCGGACAGATCGTCGCCGTGGACCTCCCGTCGGATATCGACCGGAATGCACTCGTGCGCACGATCGGCGTCGTGGTGGATCACCACGATGCACTGCGTTCGGTCCTCGAAGGTGGCGCCGACGGTGAGCCGATGCTGCGCGTGCGCAGCGCAGGCACCGTCGACCCGGCGCAACTGCTCGCCAGGGTCGAGGCTCCAGCCGATACCGACGATGCCCGGATCGCCGAGATCGCACGACCACACCTCGACTCCGCTCTCAGGGCCCTCGATCCGTACGCCGGGTCGATGCTGCGTCTCGTCTGGCTCGATTTCGGCCCGGGCGAGCGAAAGGGAATCCTGCTCCTTGTCGCACACCGTCTGGTGGTCGACGACGGTTCGTGGCGCATCATCCTTCACGACCTCGGTCTGGCATGGGAGCAGATCGCCGCGGGACAGGAACCGCGACTTCCCGCCGTCGGCACGTCACTGCGCCGGTGGGCGCACGGCGTTCTCGAAGTCGCACCCGAACACAGATCCGAGTTGTCCTGGTGGGAGCGCGCATTGGACGGACCGGACCCCGAAATGGGGATGAGACCGTTCGATCCGGCCGTCGATACGACTTCGACGGTGCAACGGCTGGAGGTGTCCGTTCCTGCCGCCGACACCGACGCGCTGCTGACCTCGGTGCCGGCGCTGTTCAATGGCGCGGTCACCGACGGCCTGATGACGGCCCTCGGTTTGGCATTGGTGCGCTGGCGCCGCGATCGTGGTGTGGAGTCGTCGTCCGCGCTGGTCCGGCTCGAGGCCGACGGACGTGCGGACACCGCGGTGGCCGGCGCCGACCTGCAACGAACCGTGGGTTGCTTCACCGCTGCGTATCCGGTGCGAGTCGAACTTGCCGGTGTGGATATCGACGAGGCGTTCGCGGGTGGGCCGGCCATGGGTGCGGCGATGAAGGCAGTCAAGGAGCAGTTGCGGGCCGTTCCTGCCGGCGGGACCGGCTTCGGCGTGTTGCGGCATCTCGATCCAGAGGCACGGGATCGCCTGGCATCGGTTGAGCGGTCGCCGCAGGTGCGTTTCAGCTACCTGGACCGGCGGTCGCGCTCGGACGCAGGGCAGGGCGCGACCGAGTCCGTCTGGACACCGACAGGTGCCCTCGGCGAACTGGAAGTGCATCTGTCCACCGCGATTCCGGCCGACGTCAGCGTCGATATCGAGGCTGTGATCTCGGACGGCTCCGATGGCACGCGCCTCGATACGACGATCGCGTTCCCAGCCGGGTTGTTCGACCGTGACGATCTCGACGAACTGTCGCAGCATTGGCTGGAAGCGCTCGATGCGCTTGCACGGCAGGGGTCTTCGCCCGGTGCCGGTGGGCTGACACCGTCGGATCTCCCTCTCGTCGACCTCGACCAGAGCGATATCGAGATCTGGGAGCAGCGATACCCGTCGCTCACGGACGTGTGGTCGCTGTCGCCGTTGCAATCAGGTTTGCTCTTCCACGCTTCGATGACGGCCGACGAACGCACCGATGTCTATACGATGCAGGCGGTCCTCGATCTCGGCGGCGACGTCGATCCCGATCGTCTGCGACGCGCGGGACAAGCCCTGCTCGACAGACACAGGAATCTGCGGGCCGTGTTCGTCACCGACGAGGCAGGCCGATCGCTGCAACTCGTTCTCGACGAGGTCGAGTTGCCTTGGCAGGTCATCGAAGCGAGCGATCTCTCCGGCCGTGCCGGTGAGAGTGGGGTGCCGGCGCTGCTGGCCGAGGAACAGGCTCGGCGTTTCGACATGGAGCGTGCGCCTCTCATTCGGTTCCTCCTCGTGAAGTCGCACGAGGACAGCTATCACCTGGCCGTCACCGCCCACCACATCCTTCTGGACGGCTGGTCGATGCCGTTGCTCATGCAGGACCTCATGGCCCTGTACGTGCTGCGCGGCAACCGTGCGGCCCTGCCACCCACGCGTTCCTACGCGGACTTCCTCGCGTGGCTCGAGCAGCAGGACCATGCCGCGTCGCTGGAGAGGTGGGCCGAGGCGATGGGCGGCATCTCGGAACCGACGATTGTCGCTCCGGTCCAGCGGGACGCGGACAACGACACGATGTCGAAGATGTCGGTCCTCGTCGACACCGACCGAACAGCGCGGCTGACCGCGCTCGCCACCGAAAGCGGCGTCACGGTCAACACACTCGTCCAGGCTGCGTGGGGCGTTCTACTGGGCAGGATCACAGGGCGCTCCGACGTCGTGTTCGGTGCGACCGTCTCGGGTCGCCCCGCAGACCTGCCGGGCGTGGAGACGATGGTGGGCCTGTTCATCAACACACTGCCCGTGCGGGTCCGGATCCACCCGGACGAACCCGTAGTGCAGATGCTGCGCCGCGTGCAATCGGAACAAGCCGACCTGCTGGATCACCACTACGTCGGGCTGTCGGAGATCGAGCAGCGGATCGGGACTCCGATCGGGTTCGATTCGTTGCTGGTGTTCGAGTCGTATCCGATCGACAGGGAGGCGTTGACCGACGCGGCCGGATCCCTCGACGGTATGACGATCACCGACGTGGTCCTCGACGATGCCACGCACTACCCGATCACCCTGATGGCCGTTGCGGATCGACAACTCGAGCTGACGTTCAAGTACCTGGAGAGGTTCTTCGACGAGGCAGGGATCGGACGGATCTCGGAACAACTCGTGCGTGTGCTGGATTCGTTCGTGTCCGAGCCGGAAGGAGTTGTCGGCGACATCGACCTGGTCGATGCGGACGAACGCGCACGTCTTGTCGCCGAGTCCGGACCGTCCGCAGGCGCCGTCGACACCGGAGCGCGGACACTCGCCACGGTCCTGGCGGAGGTGGTCGAAGAGGATCCGTCGGCCCCCGCGCTCGCGGTGCCGGCAGATCCGTCGGTCGGAGGCGAGGGCACAGAAATCCCGTATCGGGAACTCGACGCGCGCTCGTCGCGTCTCGCCAGGTTCCTCATCGCCCGCGGAGTCGGCACCGGCGACGTGGTCGCGGTCGCGATGCCTCGATCGGTGCAGTCGGTGGTCGCTGCGTGGGCGGTCGTCAAGACCGGCGCTGCCCTTGCCATGATCGACCCCGGCGGAGAGATGCCGCGCCAGTCGGAGGGAACCGTGGTGACCCTCACTGTTACCGGCGTTTCCTCGCCCGATGGTGAACGGATCGTCGTCGACGATCCGGGTGTGCGCGACGAACTGGCCGCTCTGCCGTCGGATCCCGTGACGTACAGCGACAGAATAAGGCCGGTCGGTGCGAACGACCCCGCAGTCGTCACAGCATCGAAGACGTTCACCAACGAGGAACTGATCGACCGTATCGGGTCGCTGCGTGAGAAGTACGGGCTGACGTACGAGTCCAGAAGCGCCGTTGTGGGCAGTGTCGACATCGAGGTCGTGGCACTCGAACCCCTGGTCGTGACCGCGACAGGTGCTGTGGTCGTAGTCGTACCCGCGGACGCCACATCGGGTCCGGGCCTCGACGGGGTGCTGTACGGCCAGTGGGTGACGCACGTCCATCTGCCGGGCGCGTCGCTGGGCACGTTGGAACCGGGGACACTCGAGGATCTCGCAGCCGTCGTCGTGCTCGACGACGTATCCGGGGTACCGCTGGAGGAGTGGGCTGCCGCGCATCGCGTGTACCAGCTTGCCGACCTGGGCTGATTCCGGTGGGGCCGATTCGTCCTCGGCCCCACCAGTGGCCCGGATCCGGGCCGGCCGGGGGCACTGCGGGTAACGTCAGGGCCTGCGCCGGGGATGACCAGGAAGATTACTTTCGAGTAGAGTCGCCCGTTTCGGGGCGGCGAAGTGCTTGTTCGATTACGGGCGCGACCACTGAATTATCTGAAGCGAAGGGTGTGGGCTTTTCATGTCACGACACGACGGCAGTTCGAACGAGGCCACCCCGGTGAACGCATCTCGATCGGCACGTCCGGAGTCCCGCGACGAGGCAGTCCCCCGTACCGGCGCGCACAACCAGCGACCCCAGCGGGCACCGCGCGCCGAGCGTGCACCGCGGCCTGCGCGCGGAAACCGCGCGCAGGGTCGGCGGGGTGTGTTGTTGCCGCAGCTGCTCGTGTCGGCGGTGGAATCGCGCGGAGATGCGGTGGCGGTGGTCGCGCCCGAGGGCTCGTTGTCGTATCGCGAGCTGGACGAGGTGTCGTCGCAGTGGGCGCGGTGGCTGATCGGCCGGGGTGTGGGGCCGGGGGATGCGGTGGTCGTAGCGGTGCCGCGTTCGTTGCTGTCGGTGGTGGTGTTGTGGGCGGTGGCGAAGTCGGGGGCGACTTTCGTGCCCGTGGATCCGGGTTATCCGGCTGAGCGCGTGCAGTTCATGGTGTCCGATTCCGGCGCGGTGTTGTGTCTGTCGGTGGGGTCGTCGGTGCCGACAGTGTCGTCGGTGGCGGGGTCGGTGCCGGTGGTCGCTGTCGACGACGTGTCGGTGATCGCGCAGGTGCAGGAGTTGTCGCCTCGGCCGGTGTCGTATGCGGACCGGGTGCGGTCGCTGGAGGCGTCGGATGCTGCGTGGATGATCTACACCTCGGGTTCGACTGGCCGGCCGAAGGGCGTGGTGGTATCGCATTCGGGTGTCGGTGGAGTGATTTCGGCTGAGCGTGAGCATTTCGGGGTCGAGTCGTCGTCTCGGGTGTTGCATGTGTGTTCGCCGAGTTTCGATGTGTCGTTGCTCGAGCTGGGTGTGGCTTTCTCGGCGGGTGCGACCGTCGTGGTGGCGCCCGCCGGTGTCGGTGGTGGCGCCGAGCTGGCGGATGTGATTGTGACGCAAGCGGTGTCACATGTGCTGATGACGCCGGGTGCGTTGGGATCGATGGATCCCGCCGGTATGGATTCGTTGCGTGTGGTGGTGGTTGCCGGCGAGTCGTTCGCGCCGGAGTTGGTGCGGCGGTGGGCGGTCGAGGGTCGCCGATTCTTCAATGCATATGGACCGACGGAGACGACGATCCTGGCGAGCTCGGGGGAGTTGGTGCCGGGTGCGCCGGTGACGATCGGGTCGGCGATCGCGGGGGTGGGGTGTTTTGTCCTCGACGAGCGTCTGCGTCCGGTTCCCGAGGGTGTGGTCGGCGAGTTGTATGTGGCGGGGGCGCAGGTGGCGCGGGGTTATCACGGGCGAGAGGCGCTGACCGCGGCGCGGTTCGTGGCCGATCCGTTCGGTGCGGGTGGGCGCATGTACCGGACCGGAGATCTGGTACGCCGTGGTGCCGACGGCGTGTTGGAGTATGTGGGGCGCAGCGATTTCCAGGTGAAGATCCGGGGATTCCGGGTCGAGCTGGGGGAGATCGACGCGGTGCTGTCGTCGTTGCCCGGCGTGGGGTTTGCGGTGACGGTGGGGACATCGTTGCCATCGGGTGAGTCGGCGTTGGTGTCGTATGTGGTGCCGGAGCCGGCGGCGGTGCTCGAGGGGGATCGGGTGCGTGCGGCTGCGGCCGAGGTGTTGCCGGGGTTCATGGTGCCCACGTTGGTAGTGGTGCTCGATTCGGTGCCGTTGACGGCCGTCGGGAAGGTGGATCGAGCAGCGTTGCCGGAGCCGGTGTTCGAAGTGCGGGAGTATCGCGCGCCTCGGACGCCGGTGGAGGAGTTGGTGGCGTCGGAGGTGGCGCAGGTGCTGGGTCTCGAGCGGGTCGGGCTGGATGACTCGTTTGTGGATCTGGGCGGTAATTCCTTGGCGGCGACGCGCTTGGTGGCGAGGCTCTCGGCGCGGGTGGGGCATCGGGTCGCGGTGCCGGTGGTGTTCGAGACGTCGTCCGTGGAGGAGCTGGCGGCGCGGGTGTCGGAGGCCGGTGGCGGGCCGGGTGTGGTGCTGTCGGCGCGGGAGCGTCCGGCGCAGATTCCGTTGTCGTTGGCGCAGCAGCGGATGTGGTTCCTCAACCGGCTGGATCCAGAATCTGCGGTGAACAACATTCCGGTGGCGATCAGGTTGTCGGGATCGTTGGATGTCGACGCGTTGCAGGCCGCGGTGTCGGATGTCGTCGCACGGCACGAGTCGTTGCGGACGGTGTATCCGGAGATCGACGGAGTCGGATTCCAAGAGATCCTGCCCGCATCGGACTCGATCGTCGAGGTACGTCCGGAAACTGTCGCGGCCGACGACGTCCTGGCACGCGTCACGCAGGTTGTGACTGCCGGTTTCGATGTCACGCAGCAGGTTCCGATCCGGGTGCGGTTGCTGCGGGTCGCGCCGGACGAGCACATTCTGGTTGTGGTGGTTCATCACATTTCCGGTGACGGGTTCTCGATGGGACCGTTGACTCGTGATGTGGTGACGGCGTATGCGGCGCGGGCTGCGGGTGCGGTCCCGGAGTGGTCGGCGCTCGAGGTGCAGTACGCGGATTACACGTTGTGGCAGCGTGAGGTCCTCGGCGACGAGTCGGATCCGGAGTCGTTGCTCGCGCGGCAAACCGAGTTCTGGCGCACTGCTTTGGCGGATCTGCCGGAGGAGTCGACGTTGCCGGGGGATCGGCCTCGTCCGGTGGTGTCGAGTTACCGGGGCGCGTCGCACGGTTTCACGATCGATGGTCGTGTTCGTACCGGTGTAGCGGAGGTGGCACGACGCAGTGGTGCAACGGAATTCATGGTGGTGCATGCAGCTCTCGCGGTGATGCTGTCGCGGTTGAGCGCCCAGTCCGATATTGCTATCGGCACGCCGATCGCGGGTCGTGGTGAGGCTGCGCTCGATGATTTGGTGGGCATGTTCGTCAATACGTTGGTGTTGCGGACGTCGGTTGATGGTGGGGTCTCGTTCGGGGAGTTCCTCGACACGATTCGCGCGGCCGACCTCGAAGCGTTCGCCCATGCGGATGTGCCGTTCGAGCGGTTGGTGGAGGTGCTCGATCCTGCGCGTTCGCAGGCGCGTCATCCGTTGTTCCAGGTGATGCTGACTTTCCA
>NZ_JBVOON010000031.1:0-11354 GCF_055664235.1 Rhodococcus sp. NPDC019050
TGTTCGAGGCGGCCACTGTCGGGGAGCTGGCGGGGCGGGTGGAGCAGGTGTCCGGTGGGGGTGCCGGGGTGCCGTTGGTTGCGCGGGTGCGGCCGGCGCAGGTGCCGTTGTCGTTGGCGCAGCAGCGGATGTGGTTCCTGAATCGGTTCGATCCGGATTCCACCGCATACAACATTCCGCTCGCCCTGCGAATGACCGGTGCACTGAACGTCGGAGCGCTTCGCGACGCGGTCGCGGATCTGGTCTCCCGGCACGAATCACTGCGCACCGTCTACCCGGAGACGGAGTCCGGCCCCGTTCAGCGCATCCTCCCGGCGGCGCAGGCGTCGGTGGACCTGACCCCGGAAGATGTCACGGCGACAGACCTCGAGGCTCGGATGCGCGAGATCGTCTCGGCCGGATTCGACGTGACGACGAACGTGCCCGTGCGTATGCACTTGCTGCGCGTGACCGACGAGGACCATGTGCTGGTGACGGTCGTGCACCACATCAGTGGCGACGGGTCCTCGATGGTGCCGCTGGTGCGTGACGTGATGACGGCGTATTCCGCGCGCACCGCCGGAACCGAACCGGCCTGGGCGCCATTGGAAGTGCAGTACGCGGACTACGCGCTGTGGCAGCGCGAGGTGCTCGGCTCCGAAGACGACCCGGACTCGACCGCCGCGAAGCAGCTCGCCTATTGGCGTGAGTCTCTGGCCGACCTGCCCGACCAGCTGGATCTCCCGCTCGATCGACCGCGGCCGGCACTGCAGAACTTCCGCGGCGACCGTGTGGAGTTCCGCATCGGTGCCGACCTGCACGGTGAGCTACGCGACCTCGCTCGAGCGCAGAACGCCACGGTGTTCATGGCCGTGCATGCCGCGTTCGCGGCGCTACTCGCTCGGCTGTCGGGTGCCGGCGACATCGCGGTCGGCACACCCATCGCGGGCCGTGACCAGCAGGCCACCGACGACCTCATCGGCATGTTCGTCAACACGCTCGTGCTGCGGCTGCAGGTGAACGGCGGCAACTCCTTCGGTGATCTGCTCGTCGCCGCCCGTGAAACGGATCTGCAGGCGTTCGCGCATGCCGATATACCGTTCGAACGACTCGTCGAGGTCCTCAATCCGGCGCGCTCGACAGCACGGCACCCGCTTTTCCAGGTCGGGTTCTCGTTCCAGAACCAGCGCCGCTCGGAACTCGAGCTGCCGGGTCTGGACGTGGTGCCGATCGACCTCGAAGGTGGCGTCGCACAGTTCGACATGCACCTGATCGTCACCGACCGTTACCGCGAGGACGGCACGCCGGACGGGATCGACGCCGTCCTCACCTACGCGACGGATCTGTTCGAGCGGGAGACCGTGGAAGCGGTCGCAGACAGGTTCGTGCAGCTACTCGGTGCGTTCGTCGAGGATCCCGCTGCGCCGGTCGGTGACCACCTGCTGCTTCTCCCGTCCGAGCGCCACGATCTCGCCGCACGGAACGAGACCACCCACGACACCGGCGTATCCGCCACCCTCGTCGACCTGTTCGACGAGCAGGTCGCCACCCGGCGCGATGCCGTGGCCCTCGACTACGAGGGCCGGCAGTGGACGTACGGCGAGTTCGACTCGTCGGTGAACCGGCTCGCCCGATATCTGATCTCGCTCGGTGTGGGACCCGAAGATCGTGTCGCACTTGCAGTTCGGCGTTCTCCTGAACTGCTGGTCGGGATGTATGCGATCGCCAAGACCGGCGCCGCGTACGTGCCCGTCGACCCCGCGCAGCCTGCCGAGAGGAACGCGTACATCCTCGACGCTGTTGCACCCGCGGTGATCGTCACGACGAGTGCGGACCCGGTCGGACACGGACAGGTTCGGGTGGTCGAACTCGACCGCGTCGACCTCTCCGATGTCGCGGACACACAGGTCACCGATGTCGAGCGGACCGCGCCGCTACGGCCGGACCACACGGCCTACGTGATCTTCACATCGGGTTCGACGGGCAGGCCGAAGGGCGTTGCCGTTCCGCATGCCGCGATCGTGAACCAGTTGCTGTGGAAGCGCAGCTTCTTCGGACTCGGCCCGGACGATGCCGTGCTCCTCAAGACGGTCGCCACCTTCGACCTGTCGGTGTGGGAGTTCTGGTCGGCGCTCACGTCCGGGGCGCGGCTGGTCGTGGCAACGGCGGACGGGCATCGGGACCCCGACTGCCTGCTCGGACTGCTGCGGGATCGCAATGTCACCACGTTGCACACCGTTCCCTCCATGCTGTCGATGCTCATGACCGTGGCGGCCGGCCCGCTTTCCCCGTCGCTGCGTCGCGTCCTCGCGATCGGTGAGGCCCTGCCGGCTCCGGTGGCACAGCAGTTCCGGCAGGCGAATTCGGCGGCGCTGTACAACCTGTACGGTCCGACCGAAGCTGCCGTGTCGGTCACCGTTCACGAGGTCGACGATGCAGACACGGTCATCGTCCCGATCGGTGTGCCCGAGTGGAACACCGCCGTCCACGTTCTCGACGGGCGGTTGCGTCCGGTCGCCCCGGGTGTGGCAGGCGAGTTGTACCTCTCGGGGGCTCAACTGGCGCGTGGCTACCACGACCGCCCCGACCTGACGGCCGACCGATTCGTCGCGGATCCGTTCGGCGGCGGACGGATGTACCGCACCGGCGACATCGTTCGATGGAACCGGGACGGCCGACTCGAGTACCTCGACCGCGCCGACTTCCAGGTGAAGATTCGCGGATACCGGATCGAACTCGGCGAGATCGAGGTTGCTCTGCGCGACCTCACGGACGTGCGGGACGTCGCTGTCGTGGTGCGCTCCGACGCCCGGACCGGCGACCGGCTGATCGCCTACGTCGTTCCGGCCGATGGGCGATTCGACGAGAACGATGTCCGTTCCGCACTTGCCGAACGGCTTCCGTCGTACATGGTGCCGTCGGCGTTCGTGGAACTCGATGCGCTGCCGCTCAGCACCAACGGCAAACTCGACCGGGCGGCACTGCCCGATCCCGGCGTCGAGGCAGGCGAGTTCCGCGCACCGACCAATCCGGTCGAGGAGGTCGTCGCGGATGCAGTGGCCGAGTTGCTCGGTGTGGAGCGGGCTGGTCTCGACGACGACTTCTTCGCCCTCGGCGGCAATTCCCTGCTCGCGACGCAACTCGCGGCACGCCTCGGCGCGGCGCTCGACACGAAGGTGGCCGTGCGCAAGGTGTTCGAGGCACCCACGGTGGGGGCTCTTGCCGCCCATATCCAGCCTTCCGTCGGGGTGGGGGCTCGCGCCCCCCTCGTTGCCGGACCGCGGCCCGAACGTATTCCGTTGTCGTTGGCGCAGCAGCGGATGTGGACCCTGAACCGGGTCGATCCCGACTCCGGTGTCTACAACATCCCGGTTGCCGTGCGCTTGACCGGTGAACTCGACACCGAGGCCCTCCAGAACGCGGTCTTCGACCTGTTCGCGAGGCACGAGGTACTCCGGACCGTCTACCCGGACACCGCGGACGGCCCCGTGCAGGTCGTCCTGCCGGTTGCGAAGGCCGTTCCGGCTCTGACCCCGATCGATGTGACGCCCGGCGAACTCGTCGACCGTCTCACCGAGATCCTCGGCGCCGGATTCGACGTCACCGGTTCGCTGCCTCCGGTGCGGATGGCGGTGTTCCGGATCTCGGCGAGCGAACATGTGCTGGCCGTGGTCGCGCACCACATCGCCGCGGACGGTTACTCGATGCGACCGCTCGTCCGCGACGTGATGCTCGGCTACACCGCCCGTGCGCAGGGACAAGCCCCGGGCTGGGAGCCACTCGAGGTCCAGTACACGGATTACACGCTCTGGCAGCAGTCCGTCCTCGGTTCCGAGGACGATCCGGACAGCGAACTGTCACGTCAACTCGATTACTGGGCAAGTGAACTCGCGGGTGCACCCGAAGTGCTCGAGCTCCCCACCGACCGTCCGCGACCGGCCCGGCAGTCCACCGCGGGTGCATCGATCACCTTCGACGTCGGTGAGGAACTCGCCGTCCGTATCGAGAAGGTCGCACGGGAACACCACGCCACCGTATTCATGGCGATGCACGCTGCCTTCGCGGTGCTGCTCTCCAGGCTGTCCGGCAGCGACGACATCACCGTGGGCACTCCGACGGCGGGTCGTGGTGAAGAAGCGCTCGACGGTCTCGTCGGCATGTTCGTCAACACCCTGGTGCTCCGCACCCGCGTCCCCGGTTCGTCGACGTTCTCGGACATGCTGGAACAGGCCAGGGAAAAGGATCTCGCCGCGTTCGGCAACGCGGACGTGCCGTTCGAACGGGTCGTGGAACGTCTCGGCGTGCGCCGGAGCAGCGCGTACACTCCGCTGTTCCAGGCGATGCTTACGTTCCAGAACATCCAAACCGGGACATTCGAACTGCCGGGTCTGGCAGTGACGCCGCTCGAGACGGGCGTAGACCAAGCGAAATTCGATCTGCAGTGCACGGTCGTCGAACAGTTCTCGCCCGATGGTGCGCTTCAGGATCTCGACGTGACCTTCACGTACGCCACGGCGTTGTTCGACGCGGCAACGGTGGAAACGTTCGGTCGTCGCTTCGTCAGAATCCTCGACGCCGTCGCCACCGACCCTCGCACAGTGCTGCGGTCGATCGACATCCGTTCGGACGAGGAACGTGCGCGTGCCGCACGGCCGCAGAAGGCGCGAACGGTGGCGGATCTTCCCGCACTCGTGACGGAAGCAGCCACGGTCGCGCCCGACACGGTCGCCTTCGCGCACGGTGAACGCGAAGTCACATTCGGTGAGTTCGCGGGACGCCTGGACACGATGACGACGACCACTGGCGGTGCGCTGACCGCGGAAGCGCTCGTATCGGTGGTGCTCAACGGGTTGGTGCCGGGAATGCTGCCAGAACTGGGGGCGGACGGCCTCGCGCAACTCGTGCGTCAGGTGATCGCCCTGGCGGAGGAAGTGATCTCCGCGGATTAGTTCTGCGTCGGTCCGTTCGGGATAATCGAGGATCGAATGTCGTTCGACGCTCGGACAGTACCGTCGGGGGTCGCGTGAGCGATACAGCGAGCGCAGGTTATTTCAGGAGGATGGGGTAGATGACGAGTGACGTGGCGGGCAATCCGGCGTTGGCAATCGGCGATCTGCCTCGGGTGCTCGCCGCCGTGGCGGACGTCGAGCCCGGCCGTGTAGCCCTCGTCGACGGCGAGACCCGGCTTACCTACGGCAGCCTGCACCAGGAGATATCCACCCTCGACGCGGCGATGGGTGGCGCGCTCGGGTTCGACGCTCTCCTCCCTGTCGTGCTGTCGAACGTCGCCCCCGGACTACTCGGGGGTGCAGGGCTTCCCGCGGTCGTCGAGTCGCTTCTCTCCGACGCCCTGGTGGTGCTCGGAGACGACGCGGTCGCGCCGGTGGTAGCCGACCCGAACACCCTCGCTGCAAAGTTCGATGCGCAGGTCGCGGCGACACCGGACGCGACGGCGCTCCGATTCGAGAACGACACCCTGACCTATCGCGAGTTCGATGCGCGCGCGAATCGCCTCGCGCGGCACCTGATCGACCTCGGTGTGGGGCCCGACGTTCGCGTCGGTCTCGCCGTCCGGCGGTCGCTCGAGTTGCTCGTCGGCATGTACGCGATCGTCAAGGCCGGTGGCGCTTACGTGCCTCTCGATCCCGATCACCCGGCCGATCGGCTTGCCTACGTCCTCGAGATCGCCGAACCCGCAGTCGTCGTCACGACCGCACGAGACGACGTGGACCTGCCTGCCACGGTCCTGACGGTGGCGGTCGACACGATCGACCTGTCGGGCGTCTCCGACGAACCCGTCCGGCCCGAGGAGCGGACGGGCGCGCTGACCGCCGACCACCTGGCGTACGTCATCTTCACCTCCGGATCCACGGGGCGTCCCAAGGGCGTGGCAGTCGAACACCGTGCGATCGTCGCGAACATCGCCTGGCGCCAGGCCGAGTACGGAATGTGCGCCGACGACGTGGTCGTGCAGAAGACCCCGTTCACGTTCGACGTTTCGGTGTGGGAGTTCTTCTGGCCGCTACAGGTGGGAGCGTGCCTGACGATCGCAGCGCCCGATGGCCATCGCGATCCCGGGTACCTCGCCCGCACCATGATCGACCACGGCGTGACCATCGCTCACTTCGTACCGTCGATGCTCGCGGTGTACGTCGAGGAGCCTGCCGCTGCATCGGTGACCTCCCTGCGCTATGTCTTCGCGTCCGGTGAGGCGCTGCCTCCGCAGACGGTGGCGCGGTTCCATCAACTGTCCTCGGCGAGCCTGCACAATCTGTACGGGCCCACCGAAGCCGCGGTCGACGTTACCTACTACGCCACCGCGCCCGGCGACACCGTCGTCCCTATCGGCGCGGCGGTTGCCGACACCGGTCTCTACGTTCTGGATGAGGGTCTGCGTCCGGTTCCGGACGGATCCGAGGGCGAGTTGTACCTCGCCGGGGTCCAGTTGGCGCGTGGCTACCTGCAACGCCCCGATCTGACCTCCGACCGGTTCGTCGCAGACCCGTTCGGAGACGCCGGCGACCGCATGTACCGGACCGGCGACCTCGTGAAGACGAACGCCGACGGGCAACTCGAGTACATCGGCCGCACCGACTTCCAGGTCAAGCTCCGCGGACTGCGCATCGAACTCGGAGAGATCGAATCGGCACTGCTCGACCACCCGGCGGTGCGTCAAGCCGTGGTGGTGGTGCACCACGAACCCACCCTCGGCGACCACCTTGTCGCCTACCTCGTCACCGACGGCCGCGAGATCGACCGCACCGAACTCGCAGACGCGGTGCGGCGACGTCTGCCCGACTACATGGTGCCGTCGCTGTTCGTCGCACTCGACGCCTTCCCGCTGGGCGCGAGCGGAAAACTCGATCGAAAGGCGTTGCCGGAACCCGACTTCAGCTCACTCCAGCGGGAGTACCGCGCGCCGTCCACCCCGACCGAACACGCTGTGATTGCTGCCTTCGAGCAGGTTCTCGGCGCCGAACGACTCGGCGTGGACGACGACTTCTTCGACCTCGGCGGCAACTCGCTCAGTGCGACCCGCGTGGTGGCACGCCTCGGTGCCGACCACAACGTCCGTATCGACGTCCGCGAGTTCTTCGATGCGCCGACCGCCGCCGAACTCGCGGCGCTCGTCGACGCCGCAGCGGCTGACGGTGGCGACGAGCGTGCACCGCTGGTTGCACAGGCGCGTCCGGATCGGGTGCCGTTGTCGTTGGCGCAACAGCGGATGTGGTTCCTCAACCGCCTCGATCCCGGTTCTGCGGTGAACAACATCGTGCTGGCGATCCGGCTGGTCGGGCGCGTCGAGGTCGAGGCCCTGTCGTCCGCGGTCTCCGACGTGATCGCCCGGCACGAGTCGCTCCGGACGATCTACCCGGACGATGAGGGGATCGGCAGGCAGCAGGTGCTGCCGGTCTCGGAATTCGTCGTCGACATGACGCCCGAACCGATCTCCCCGAACGACGTGGTCGCCCGCGTCACCGACATCGTCTCCGAAGGATTCGATGTCACCCGTCAGGTGCCGTTCCGGGTGCGGGTGCTGCGCGTCTCTGACCAGGAATACGTGCTGGTGGTGGTGGTCCACCACATCTCCGCCGACGGATTCTCCGCCGGCCCCCTGACACGAGATGTCATGTCTGCCTATGTGTCCCGGGCCTCGGGGAGTGCTCCGCAGTGGGAACCCCTCGAGGTGCAGTACGCCGATTACGCACTCTGGCAGCGCGAGGTGCTCGGGAGCGAGGACGACCCGTCGTCGCTCATGGCACAACAACTCGACTACTGGCGCCGGACGCTGGCGGAGCTTCCCGACGAGCTGGAGCTTCCACGGGATCGCCCGCGCCCCGCGGTGGCGAGCAACCGAGGAGCATCGCACCGGCTCGACGTGGGTCCCGACCTGCGTCGTCGTGTCGCAGAGCTCGCGCGCCGGCAGGGCTCGACCGAGTTCATGCTGGTGCACGCCGCGTTGGCAGTGCTGCTCGGCCGGTTGTCGGGTACCGAGGACATTGTCGTCGGGTCACCTGTCGCCGGTCGCGGGGACGCCGCGCTGGACGATGCGATCGGCATGTTCGTCAACACCTTGGTGCTCAGGACTCCGATCGACACCTCCCGCTCGTTCGACGAGGTGCTCGGCAGCGTGCGCGACGTGGACCTGGAGGCGTTCGCGCATGCGGATGTGCCGTTCGAGCGGTTGGTGGAGGTGCTCGATCCTGCGCGTTCGCAGGCGCGTCATCCGCTGTTCCAGGTGATGCTGACCTTCCAGAACATGCCCGTCACATCCCTCGAGCTCCCCGGCCTGTCGGTCGAGTCACTGGAATTCGACACGGCGATCGCGAAGTTCGATCTGCAGGTGACCGTCACCGATCTGGCCGGGTCGGGTGAGCAGGGTTTCGGTATCGAGTTCACGTATGCCACCGATCTGTTCGATGCCGCAACGGTCGAGGGCTTCGCGGATCGGTTCGTGCGGATCCTCGAGGCGGTGGTGGCTGATCCGTCGTGTCGGGTGGGGGATATCGATCTGCTGGGCGCCGATGAGCGGGTGACGGTGCTCGAGCGGTGGAACGATACGTCGCATCCGGTGCCGGAGTCGACGTTGCTGGATCGCTTCGACGCGCAGGTTGCTGCGTCGCCGGATGCGGACGCGGTGGTGTTCGAAGACGAGTCGTTGACGTATGCGCAGTTCGATGCGCGGGTCAATCGGCTTGCGCGGTATCTGATCTCGCGGGGTGTGGGTCCGGAGACGACGGTGGGGCTGGCGGTGCGCCGGTCGTTGGATCTTCTTGTGGGGATGTATGCGATCGTGCGGGCGGGTGGCGCCTATGTGCCGATCGATCCGGATCATCCGGCCGATCGGATTCGGCATGTGCTCGATATTGCTGATCCGGTGTGTCTGGTGACGACGGCCCGTGATGGGTTCGAGGTGCCGTCCGGGGTGGATGTCGAGGCGATAGAGATCGATCGGCTGGATCTGGAAGGGTTCTCTGCCGAGCGGATCGGTGACGACGAGCGGCGCAGTGTCCTGCGCCCGGACAACACGGCGTATGTGATTTTCACGTCGGGTTCGACGGGGCGGCCGAAGGGTGTGGCGGTTTCGCATGGGGCGATCGTCAATCGTCTCGAGTGGATGCAGCACGAATACTCGCTCACCCGAGATGATGTGGTGTTGCAGAAGACGCCGTTTACGTTCGATGTGTCGGTGTGGGAGTTTTTCTGGCCGTTGGGTGTGGGTGCGCGGTTGGTGGTTGCTGCTCCGGACGGTCATCGGGATCCGGTGTATCTGGCGACGGTGATGGCGGAGCGCAGTGTGTCGGTGGCGCATTTTGTGCCGTCGATGTTGGCGGTGTTCGTGGCGGAGGCGTCGGTGGGGGCGGCGTCGTCGTTGCGGTTGGTGTTCGCTTCGGGTGAGGCGTTGCCCGCGTCGGTGGCGGGCCGGTTGATGTCGGTGCTGCCAGGGGTGCGGTTGCACAATTTGTATGGTCCGACCGAGGCCGCGGTGGACGTGACGTTCCACGAGGTGACCGATGCTGACGTGGTGTCGGTGCCGATCGGTGCGCCGGTGTGGAATACGCAGGTGTTTGTGCTCGACAGCCGACTCGCGCCGGTGCCGGTGGGTGTGGCGGGTGAGTTGTATCTGTCGGGTGTGCAGTTGGCTCGTGGGTATGTGGGTCGGCCGGATTTGTCGGCGGAGCGGTTTGTGGCGTCGCCGTTCGGTGTGGGTGAGCGTCTTTATCGCACGGGTGATGTGGTGCGGTGGAATGCCGATGGAGAACTGGAGTACATCGGTCGTTCCGATTTTCAGGTGAAGTTGCGGGGGTTGCGGATCGAGCTCGGTGAGATCGAGGCGGCGTTGGTGTCGCACGATTCGGTCGCTCAGGCTGCGGTGGTGGTGTCGGCCTCGGATCTCGGGGATCAGCTCGTGGGGTATGTGGTGCCTGTTGTGGGGGCCACGGTGGATCGCGGCGAGTTGGCGGGGTTTGTTTCGGGGTTGTTGCCGGGGTATATGGTGCCGTCGTTGTTTGTGGTGCTCGATGCGTTTCCGCTCAACAGCAGTGGCAAGCTCGATCGTAAGGCGTTGCCTTCGCCCACTTTCGAGGCTCGTGAGTTCCGGGCGCCGCAGACTGCTGTCGAGCAGAGTGTGGCGTCGGTGTTCGCCGAGGTGCTCGGTGTCGAGCGTGTCGGTGCGGACGATGATTTCTTTGCGCTGGGTGGTAACTCGTTGATCGCGATGCAGGCGGTCGCGCGCCTGAGTGCCGCACTCGATACGCAGGTGCCGGTGCGGGTGTTGTTCGAAGCCTCGACCGTCGAAGCGCTTGCGGGTCTACTCGAGTCGTCGTCGTTTGCGGGTCGCGTGCCTCTTGTGGCCGGCTCTCGTCCGGCGCAGATTCCGTTGTCGTTGGCGCAGCAGCGGATGTGGTTCCTCAACCGGCTGGATCCAGAATCTGCGGTGAACAACATTCCGGTGGCGATCAGGTTGTCGGGATCGTTGGATGTCGACGCGTTGCAGGCCGCGGTGTCGGATGTGGTGGCACGGCACGAGTCGTTGCGGACGGTGTATCCGGAGGTCGACGGGGTCGGTTTCCAAGAGATCCTGCCCGCATCGGACTCGATCGTCGAGGTACGTCCGGAAACTGTCGCGGCCGACGACGTCCTGGCACGCGTCACGCAGGTTGTGACCGCCGGTTTCGATGTGACGCAGCAGGTTCCGATCCGGGTGCGGTTGCTGCGGGTCGCGCCGGACGAGCACATTCTGGTTGTGGTGGTTCATCACATTTCCGGTGACGGGTTCTCGATGGGACCGTTGACTCGTGATGTGGTGACGGCGTATGCGGCGCGGGCTGCAGGCGTGGACCCGGGGTGGTCGGCGCTCGAGGTGCAGTACGCGGATTACACACTGTGGCAGCGTGAGGTCCTCGGCGACGAGTCGGATCCGGAGTCGCTGCTTGCGCGGCAAACCGAGTTCTGGCGCAGTGCTTTGGCGGATCTGCCGGAGGAGTCGACGTTGCCGGCGGATCGGCCTCGCCCGCTGGTGTCGAGTTACCTGGGCGCCTCGCACGGTGTCACGATCGACGGACGTATCCGTTCGGGTGTAGCCGATCTCGCACGACGCAGTGGCGCAACCGAATTCATGGTGGTGCATGCTGCTCTGGCGGTGTTGCTGTCGCGGTTGGGTGCGAGTTCCGATGTTGCGATCGGCACGCCGATCGCGGGGCGTGGTGAGGCTGCGCTCGACGATCTGGTAGGCATGTTCGTCAACACCCTCGTATTGCGCACTTCCCTCGACGGTGCGGTCCCGTTCGGGGAGTTCCTCGATACCGTTCGGGGGACAGATCTCGATGCGTTCGCGCATGCGGATGTGCCGTTCGAGCGGTTGGTGGAGGTGC
>NZ_JBVOON010000032.1:0-10364 GCF_055664235.1 Rhodococcus sp. NPDC019050
TCTCCCGTAATCGCTCCCGCAGGGTTCGCTCGGTCTCGGCGATGGTCGGCCGGCGGCGCTGCACCGAGCGGGATTGTCCAGCAACCTTGCAGGCACGCCGTTCGGAAACCCCGAACCGCTCCCGCAGTACCTCCACGGCCCTGCGGCGGCGGTCCGGACTCACCAGTTTCCCCGGTTCAACTCCTTGAGCATGTCGATGTCGAGAGCCTGGTCGGCGACCATCTTCTTCAGCCGCGCATTCTCCTTCTCGAGTTCCTTGAGTCGTTTGACGTCGTCGGATTTCATGCCGCCGTACTGGGACTGCCAGCGATGCCAGGTCGCCTCGGAGACTTCGAGGTGCTTGCAGACATCTTCGATCGAGAACTTCTCGCCGAGAAGTTTCTCGCCTTCGCGGAGCTTGCGGATGATCTGCTCCGGAGTATGCCGTCGTCGTGCCATGTCGTGTACTCGCCCTCCTGCACTCATTTTGGTGCATTCGAACTCGCACAACCACTGGACCTGCTCAGTGGGATCCAGTCACGCAAAGGGGGTCCGGTGCATCAACATGGCGATGAGCATTCATCCGAGGTCGATGTCGTCTACCTCGACACTGCCACCGGTCGTCTGCGCTACCGACTGCCTCTCTCAATGGACCGCGACACCGTCGGCGAGCAGACCGTGCACGAGATCCTTGACTCAACAGGAACAGATCGGTCATCGGTCGAGGCGCGACGGGAAGCGAGCCAGCTGCTCGGACTCGAGGTGGACGGCCAGCACCGCTACCCGCTGTTCCAGTTCGACCGAGACCGCAGCTGCATTTCTCCGGTAGCCGCATATGCGAACGAAGCGCTCGGGTGCCAACTCGACCCGTGGGGCACGCTCGACTGGTGGTTCACCGCGAACCTCGGAATCCACGACGAACGCCCCGTGGACCGCCTGAGCGCGGGCCTGCTGACCGAAGCGGACGTCGACCAGTTGGTCGCAGCCGACTTGCAGGGCATGGACTGATCGAGTCGCGGAAGCGTCGCGAATCGAGGGGCGACCAGCGAGTCGTGTGTGGCCGTGGTCAGATGGGGCGGAGTGTGCGGTCAGACCGCCGATCCGCACACTGCTCACACAGGGTCTGATACCGGTAGTGATCGGTCCGCAGCCGCACTCCGGTTCCGGTGTCGCCGCATTCCTCACAAGTGCGCTCGGCGGCGGCCTCTGCAGCCGCCACGAGATCGTTCATCGGCCCCTGGACCTCATCGAGGTCGGTGCCGAAGTAGTAACGCAGGCCACCGAACTTCTCCTTGACCTGATACACCACGTATACCGGATCGAGAGCAGTGAGGGCCTCGTCAAGCCGGACGAGGATCGGGTACCAGCCCTTGCCAGCCCGGACATGACGTCCCCACCCGTCGGGGATCCGCAACAGGATCTGCTGTAATCCGCCGGCGTACTCTCCCGCGTCCTCCGGTACGTGCAAACAGTCACGTACGCGATCCCAGTCGATGTCGACCTGCGCAAGCTGCCGGACCACGGCGGCGCCGCCATCATCATCTCCACTTACGAACGCGTCGCGCAGGGACTCGAGCATCGACCCCATCGCCTTCAGCTGGTCCATGTCGCGGTCGCTCAACCCCGGCTGCGGCTCACGCTCTGACATACCTGCCAGTCTCCTCCTGCGCCCATGGAATCGGATTCCCGCACAAAGCCAGCCAGGTGAGAACAGGCAGTGCGCAACAGTGCGGAAACCTATGCGGGAGGTACGTCGGGGTCGGCAACCAGGTGCGGCAGAAGATTCTCGATTTCGCACACAGCGGCGACGGCCGGTTCTCACTACTCCGGCCCGGCCCGCCGCCCCGATGTCGCTGCGACCTGTGTGCGCCAGCCCGGCACTCCCACCGACTGACCGTCGGTTTCCCGCTTCGGGGGGCACCACTCCACGATCGCCCCGCGTTGCCGGCCGGGGGTCCAGGAACATCCCGTAATGCGGCCCCGCGCGATGCGACTCGCTTCGATGGGGCAGTGTGAATCGCTGAGCTTGCACCGCACACGGTGTCGATGACCTGTACGCGGATCGTCGAAGCCTCGCACCTGGTGCCGCGAAGTGAGAAGAGCCGCGGCGCAGGGCTCGCTACAAGCCACGCCGCGGCCCCCTGTCGATGTCAAACGGTGTTAGAGCACCTCCACCGACAGCCCGAGGCTACCGGCATCCGGCGACACGGCCCAATGACCTGCTCGCGGATCGGATGTCGGAGATCCCCGGTACGCTCTCGACCGCACAACTAAACAGAGGCTGCCACTACACCGGCAACTCAACCTTTCAGGTCAATCCACCTGGATCTTGGGTTCGTCGGTAGTGGCTGTTAGAGCAGTCATCGCTTGGCGACCCTTGATCCCTGACGGTTCAAGGAGAACCGATGGCTCGCTACAACAACCGGAACCGCAACACCTTCGTCGCGAAGGTCGATCGCACCACGGACAACGTGGACGCGGTCGGAAAGCTCGCCGCCGCCGTTCACCACCTGACCACGGAAGTGGCCGGCATCATCAGGGTGATCATCGGCATCGTGATGCTCATCCTTCCCATCGTCGGTGTGTTCTGTCCGGAGCTTCTGCCTCTCGTGGAACGCGCGATCCCCCTTCTCGGGAAATGATCGGGTAACCGCGAACACCTGCGGCCCAACCATCTTTGGTTGGGCCGCAGGCCGTCCGGTCAGTTCCGGAGGTTGACCAGCATCGGACCGACACGGTTGCCGTCGCTGGTGGCGAGCGCCATCAGTGCGTGTCCGGGCGGGACGCCGGTGATGATGTCCGATGTTGTCCAGCGTGCGCGTTCGACACGGCGACTGGACACCGACTGGGTGTGGCCCTCGCTGTGACCGCTGCGCCGGCTGAAGATTGTCCGGTCGTCGTAGGTGACGCTGCTGGTCTCGCCGCGGCTGACTGTGTTCTGGGTGATCCACTCGTCACCGAACCACCGGGAGAAGTGGTCCGCGGTCTCCGGATCGACTCCACCGAACACCGCTTTGCAGCCGGTGGATCCGAAGATCGTCGGGCGCACGTCGGGCGGGAAGTCGGCGAGGGTCTGGGTGAGCAGGACCATGCCGGCGTTGTTGGATCGGACCTTCTGCACGCCGCGGGCAACGTAGTCGTCGACGTACCGACCAGCCTCGTCGATGACGAGCCCCTTGAAGATACGGCGGTTGGTCTCCGGGGCCGAGGCGGTCTGCACGAACTGGGACACCACCAGCCTGGCCAGCACCCGCGACGCTTCCGGGTAGTCGGCCTCGGGGATGGCGACCCGGACCCGAACGGGCTTGTTGATGTCGCGCATCTCGAACCGGTGCTGGTGATCGAAGATCTTCCGCAGCGCGGGCCGGTCGAGCCTGGCGAGACGTTCGACGAGACTGGCGGCCGGGTCGTGGCTGCCCTGCGACTGCCGGACCCGGTTGTCGAGATGCTCCTTCCATTCCTTCGCGCCGGGGGTGCCTTTCAACGCTGCCTTCACCTGGTCGTGGACGGCCTGGGAAGCACGTAGCAGCGCGAGGAGTTCCTTCACGGTCGGCCACGTCCCGTACGCGGCGTGATACGGGGCGAGGCAGTCGTAGAGCGCGTTGTAGGAGGCGTCCTTGAAGTAGGCCTTGTCGTCGGACACGTTCGGGGGCAGCAGTGCTGCGGCGAGCCGGTCCGCTGCGGTGTCGGCGTTGGTGGCGCCTCCGAACAAGCTGAACCCATGGGTCGGGTTGAGGGGGTCGATCGTGATGTCGAACCAGCCGTCGTAGGCGAAGTCGGTGCCCTTGGGGTCGATCACCACCAGACTCGCCTTCCCCGCCAGGGAAGCGAGGGAGAGGTGCTCGACGATGGGGATGGCGAGGCTTCGGGTTTTTCCCGATCCGGGCGGGCCGATCACCATGAGCGAGGTCCTCAGCACGTCATGGTCGACACCGAAGTCGCCAGCCCGCATCAGGGCGCTGTTCGCGGTGGGCACCACCCGGCCCAGTCGCACCTGCCCGGCGAACATGTTGTGGGTCGCGAACCGGGTGCCAGGCAGGGTACGGAGGCCGGAGGGGTGCAGGGCCGCGGCCGGGCCGAGGGCGGCGAGTTCGGCGGTCAGGCGCTGGCGGATCTCCAGGTCGTGGGCGGCGTGGTCGACCGCAGTGAGGATGCGGGCCCGGTCGATGTCGTCGAGGGTCCGGTCATTCGCCAGCGCATCCAAGATCCCCGCCGCGGCAGGATCGTCGTGGCGAAGGTAGTCCCACGGCCGCTCCACTCGGGTGGGCTTGCGATGTGGGAGCCACTTCACGGCCGGCTGCCGATCTGGGTGTGGCCGTAGAGGCGCTTCTCCAGGGCCTGGATCCGGGCCGCACACGAGGGGTGGCTGGAGAACAGGTTGGCACGCCAGCCCTGTTGTTTGCGTGCCTCGTCGTGGCCCGCGTTGAGCCACCCGTAGAGAACCTCGACCAGCGGCGGACCGTAGCCGAGGTCGGCGGCGACCCGGTCGGCGTACTTCTCGCCGTACCTGCTGAACCAGGCCAGCACGAACGGGATCGCGAACAGAAGAAGTAGTGCGGGGTGGATGGCGTAGGCGAACCACGCTAGGCCGAGCAGCCACAGCACCGGGAACAGACGCACGATCGGCCCGACGAGGCACCCCGCTGCCTGCCCTCCTGCGCGGCCAGCGACTGCGCCACCGGCGGCACCGAGGGTGAAACCCGTGAGAATCGCGAAGACCATGTGGTTGATCCAGTAGAACGCCTTCGCGGTCAGCCGGCCGGGAATGGCGTACCAGTACATGAGCAGTCTCGCCCAGGCGTGTCCGCCGAGGTGGTGGCCGAGTTCGTGGGCCAGTACCGCGGCGAGGTGGTTCGGCGGCATCTCCAACGCGGTGCGGGTCACGGCCACGATGTGCCCCGAGGTGGCGAAGGCGTTCAACTCCTGAGTGTCCTGCACCCAGAGCCGGTACCGCTCGGGCCGGACCCCGGCTGCGACGGCGACATCACCCCACACCATGTCGAGGACGCTGGCTTCAGCCATGGTTGGCTTCCGCAGACGGAACATCACTCTGGCGATCACGTCTTCCGTTGGTCGGAAGAAGACCAGCAGGCCTGACGCGAGGAATGCCGCGATCGTGGTCGAGAGGGCGGTGTCGTTGTTGGGGGCGATGATGTCCACCACAAGCCCGATGATGATAAGGCTGAACAGCAACCAAGGGATCCCGAGCAGCAGGGTGGCGAGGGTCGAAAGATGCACGCTACGGCGGAACCTCGGCGGTGTGGGAGGTCCAGCCCCCGGTTCTCCCACCGGTTGGAATGCGCCCGGCTGAGGCAGTTCAGATCCTGTAGTCATCAAGTCCCCCGAAGTGTGTTTCTTACGTTCCGGCCAGAAAGGCTATTCGGGGTCGTCGGGACGTGCGTCAGATGGGTACCTCCAGTTCGGGGACGGGGTGATTCGGCTTGCGCAAGGACGAGCCCCGAACGGTGGATGCAGCAGCGAACTAATCAGGCCGGACATGATGTAGGCGCGGCTCCTCCTGTGCGGCACCCCAGCGAAGCGGACCTCCGTGCCCACTGTCCTCGATCGTGTGTCGGCCGTCCGATTGCGCTGCGGTTGTTGGAATCGCCGAAGGTGTCCGACGGATGATCTGGACGACCCGCCATACCGATACCGGTGCCATCTTCCGCAGAGCATCCGCATAGGATGACGCGCTGCAAGAAGGACATTTTGGGGAGGGAACGTTCATGAAGAAGACCAAACGCCTGATCGCCACCGGAGCCTTGGCTCTGGCTGCCGCCGGCGCCTCCGTTGCCGGTGCGGTCATTGCCGCGCCCGCGGCCACGGCCGCCGTGGCTTCCGGCGACTACACCTTCACCACCGTGAACTTCGGTGTCCCGTCGACGGCACCGGCCAGCGTCCAGAACGGTGTCCTGACGCTGTACTCCTCCATCGGGCCCGTCAACTACCAGATCATCGACGTTCCGGGCGGCGGCTACATCGACTCCGGTCAGGGGCAGCGGTACTTCCTCGGTGGTGAGACCTTCTTCGGCCCCTTCGTGATCGGCCACAACGTGCTCGCTCCGCGCTGATCGAACCTGCACCACACACAGAACGCCGACTCGTAGCTCGAGGCGGCGTTCCCCGCGCTGGGGCCACCACCAGTCGTCGGCGAGAGGCGGTGGGGTGCACCGGGGTTCGAGGGTTTGGCAGATGGTGCCGGGTCCAACCCTGCCCCTGCTTCGGAGGCAGCGTTCCCGCTGACCCTTGGTGGCTACACTGGCAGCTGATACCACCAGCCGCCCGGCCAATGGCGGCCGCATTCGAGGAGATACCCGGTCATGCGTGCATCCCGCACAAGCTGTGTCGTCCTGGCGGTTGCGACCGCTACCGTCGTGACCCTGACCGGGTGCGGATCGGCTACCGGCGGCACCGCCGTCGCCGACGGGGAGTCGGCGTCCGGGCTGGACGCCGGCGCCGACCTTGCTCGACTCGCAGTCGAACAGGTGGAGAAGGATCCCGACTCGGCATCGGTGATCGAGTACGGCAGCACCGTGCATCTCGACATGACCGATCCGAGCATCCAACTCAAGACCAGAAACCCGTCGGGTGCCGATGTGTTTGATGACCTCATCCGGGGAGAGATCGAAGAGCATCGAGATTGGAAGCCGGAAGTCGACATCAAGGTAGACAACGCGCGTGTCCTCGGAGAGGCCTACATCTGCATGGACTTCGACGTCGAGAACAACATCCCTCCCCTGTCGGTGTACTCGGGAACGAAGAAGGACGGCAAGGACTGGACGGCGTACTTCCCGAACCTGAGCTCCTCACAGATGTATCCGTCGATCCATCTGCGTGAGATCAATCAGTACGCGACCAGCGATCGTGAGCTGCTCGACGAGGTGGAATCGTTGCCGGTCAGTGAGAAGGTCGAGTACGGACTACCCGGACTGACCTACGACGAGGGAACGCTGACAAGCACTTCGTCAGGTGTGAAGTTCGCCGAACTCGGCGAGACGGTTGCGGATGGTCATTCCTACAGCGGCAGCCGTCACGATGCGGTCGAGGGCGATACCGTCCTGCCGGCAGGAGGACGGCTGGCCATGACCCGATGTTGGGCTGTACGTGACGAGTTCGGCGTTGAGCTCTCCGGCGACGACTACGGCAACCTGCCCGAGTCCTGGCATAGCGGCGCCTTCGCGGTCGGAGTCGAAATCTCCGTAGCCGGTCGCGGTGCGGTCGTCGTCGTGCCATTCGGGCTGGTCAGCTGAAACAGGGCGTTAGCGCACATCTTGCTCCACAGCCGCCGGAAACCGGCGCCCCAGGCCCGGATCCCGGCGGCCACCAACGTCGTGGCCTCAAACAGCTAGAAGGGCGATTCCTGACTCTGCCCCGCACCCCAAATCTCTCGCGAGATCGACACGAGGACAGGAACAACCGCGATCACATCTTTGAGCGCCTCGTCGGCGGTGGAACGTCGGGGCATCCTCACCCCGACGTACGAATCCTTGTAGCCGCGGGCCAGGTATGGGTGGTCTTCCAAGTCGAGCAGCTTGTGCTGTGTCTGCCTCGAGGCGGCACCTCGGTGGGGGCTGATCTCGATCCCTTCGACCTCCAGTCGGTCGCCGAGCTTGAGTAGCGCGGACCGCATCTTCGAGCGCTCCGCAGGATCGGTGTACTCGGTCTCGTTTACCTCGAATCCGATGGTCAGCTGATGTGTCGGGTCAGCATGGATGTCTTGGGTGCCTTCGATCTGGCCGAGGACCCAGGCGTCTTGCACACGGATGTCGACGGCAGGCCAGTTCCTGGCTCCGGAGGTCACCTCGCCGGTGGCCGGAGACAGGTCGGTACGTGTGAGGGCGGCGCGCCACGCGGCACGTTGCTTCGTCTTCGTGTTCGGAAACGACTGGAGTGTGGTGATGTCCTCGCTCATGTGCTGAGCGATCGGGGTGTTAGTTCGGAGCGGACCGAGGATCTGATCCCAGGTGACGACGTGGACGTCGGGCGCACCGTCGGACACCTGAAGCGCTTCGGCCCGTGCACGTTCCGGAACCAAGAGAACTCCGAGGCTTTGGTCGTCGACATCACCCATGTAGCCGAGTACCTGATCGAGCTCAGGGGCAGCGTCGACCTTCGCCTCGACGATCACGGTCCGGCCGGCCTCGAACGCGACGTCGATGCGCCTGCGATCCTCCTTGCTCCACTTCAGTTCGGCGACAACCGTGTTCGGGTTGATCGGCTCATCTACAGGAACGCCAGCGGCGAGCAGTGCGGTCCGCACCGTGTCGGGATAGGCCCGGATCAGGTTGGCCAGGAGGAGAGTGGCGCGGGGCTCGACAGTGGTGATCAACGAGATTCCTTTCGTTCGGATGTGTACGCGGTCCGGCTTCGGGTTCGGAGCCTGGTGTCCCGGCTGCTTGCCTGGCCACCAGGGTGGGTTTCACGCGGAGAGGATGTCCGCGTGTTCTTCCTGCCACCAGCGGTGTTGCGTCGCCGCTTCTTCGGCGCGGTCCGCCAGTTCGGCGTCGATCTGGCGGACCGCCTCGATATGGGCGAGGTGGGCGCCGAGCACGACCGCTGGCGTGCCGGGAGCGAGATTCTTGGTGACCAGCACCAGCGGGGATGGATCTCCGATCGACTCCGCATAGTCGAGAAGATCTGGCATGTCCCCTGCGAGTAGGTCCGGGTTGTTCTAGAGTCCTGATTGCCCTGGTGAGGGCGAAGAAGGGACGATAGGGATCATGGCGGGACGCAAACGTCACTCGGCGGAGGACATCGTGCGCAAGCTGCGCCGAGCCGACGAGTTGGCCGCGGAAGGCAAGAACGGTGAGGAAATCGCCGCAGCGCTCGAGGTGTCGGCGGCGACGCTGTACAACTGGCGGCGCCAGTACTCCGGCATGGACGCCGATGCAGCGAAGGAACTCAAGGAACTGCGGGAGCAGAACAGCCGGCTCAAACGGTTGCTCGCCGATGCCGAGTTGGAGAAGGACGCGCTGCGGGAGATCGCCAAGGACGCTCCTATAGAGGTCAAGTGGTCAGAGCTCGGTAGTCCTGTCGTAGCGCGGTGAACACTTCGCGGGCGAGATAGCGTTTCTGGCATCTGATGATCTCAGGCATCGATTTGCCCTCTGATGTGCGGCGTTCCGCGTATCTGCGGGCTATGTCGCTGTATCGGAGGCGGACGACGACGGCGGTGTGCAGGGCCTCGTTGGCGCGACGATCGCCACCGCGGTGCAGTCGATGCCGATTCGTCTTGCCCGACGATGCGGGGATGGGCGCGACGCCGCAGAGGTGAGCGAAGGACGACTCCGACCGTAGCCTTTGTGGGTTGTCGCCAACGGTGATCAGCAGTGCCGCCGCGGTGTCCGGGCCGAGTCCGAACACGCTCGCGGTTCGTGGGGCGACTTCCTTGACAAGTGCAGCCAGATTTTTCTTGAGTTCTTGTGCTTCCCTGCGTAGTTCGCGTGTTCGTTTCGCGAGTGAACGCAGGGCGACGATCGTGGCGTTGACCGGATCGGTCATGGCGGCGGTGTCGGGTTCGAGCGCGATGCACGCGTCGAGCAGTGCCGTGGTGCTGCGCCCACGTAGCTGTGTGCGCAGCACTTCGGGGGCGGTGACAAGCATTGATCGGATCGTATTCATCGAGGCGGTCGCGGCCTTCACAGCGCCGGATCGAGCGACCCGCAGGGCCCGGATCGCTTCGATGGGTCCGTCACCGTGCTTGGGCTCGGACAGTTGGTGACGGGCCAGGACGGCACGGGCCGCGGCTTCGGCATCGATGGGGTCGCTCTTGCCTTCGCTTCGGCGAAGTTTGCGGTTGGGGCGAGGCACTTCCACCACCGCGATGTGGTGATGTCGTAGGTGGCGACTGATGCCGGCACCGTAGGAGCTGGTGCCTTCGATTCCTACTGAGATCGGGTGACCGTGCAGGTGGATCCATTCGACCACAGCGTCATATGCTGATGAGGTGGTGTCGAATTGGCGGTGCGCGAGCAGGATTCCGGTGTCGGTGATGATTGCGGCGTGATGGGTGTCGGCGTGGGTGTCGATGCCGCAGTAGATGTGCTGTGGGGCTCGGGTCGGTGTCACGTGATGGCCTTCCTCTGACATGGGGGGCGCGAGGTTCGGACGGGCCAGTGACGGGCCGGGCGGGGCGGCAGGCTCCTATGAGGTCACGGACATCGCGTGCTCCACTGTCGGGTGTGGTGGCCCGCTGGCGGTCGGGTCGACGGGTCCTGCGAAAGGCACTTCGGTGGCCAGGAAAATTCCGGGTCAGGCCGTCCCACCAGCGGGTTGTTCTCATTATCCACTGGAAAATTCTGAGCCCGACCGCCAAACGCGCCGCGATCACCATGCTCACCGGCACTATGCAGATGTCGGAGCGGTTCGCGTGCAAGGTCGTTGGG
>NZ_JBVOON010000033.1:0-8606 GCF_055664235.1 Rhodococcus sp. NPDC019050
CGGGGGGTTGGCGGGGGGGGGGGGCCCGCCCCCCCGGGGCGGGGGCGCTTGGTGTTGGGGTTTTTGGGGGGTTTGGGGCCGCGGGGGGCCCCCCCCCCCCCCCCCCCCCCGCCCCTCTTCGTTAGTGTCAGTGTCAGCAATCCACGATTGACGAGAAGGCAGGTACCCGTGACTCATCAGAATCCGGCGACATCCATCGGTCCGACGATGACCTCGGCCACCGCTGGGCTCAACCTCAGCGACTCGGTGTACGAACGCCTGCTTCGCGAGCGGATCATCTTCCTCGGCACCCAGGTCGACGACGACATCGCCAACAAGCTCTGCGCACAGATCCTCCTGCTGTCGGCGGAGGACCCCAACCGCGACATCTCGCTGTACATCAACTCCCCGGGTGGTTCGGTCACCGCGGGTATGGCGATCTACGACACGATGAAGTTCGTCGAGTGCGACGTCGCGACGTTCGCGATGGGTCTGGCCGCGTCGATGGGCCAGTTCCTGTTGTCGGCCGGCACCCACGGCAAGCGTTATGCCCTGCCGCACGCGCGGATCATGATGCACCAGCCGTCCGCCGGTATCGGCGGCACGGCGAGCGACATCGCGATCATGGCCGAGCAGTTCGCGCACACCAAGCGGGAGATGGCGGAGCTGATCGCCGAGCACACGGGGCAGACCGTCGAGCAGATCACCAAGGACTCGGACCGCGACCGGTGGTTCACCGCTCAGCAGGCACTCGAGTACGGCTTCGTCGACCACGTCGTCGCACGGGCCCAGCAGGCCGGCGGTACCGGCAACTGATCCCCGGGTTCTCACCGACCCGCTCCACGCCCCACGAATTCTTGGAGAAGCGATGACCAACATGTTCGATCCGCGCCAGCTCGGCGGCCAAGCTCCGGCCTCTCCGGCGAGCCGCTACATCCTGCCCTCGTTCATCGAGCACTCGAGCTACGGCGTCAAGGAATCCAACCCGTACAACAAGCTGTTCGAAGAGCGCATCATCTTCCTCGGTGTGCAGGTCGACGATGCGTCGGCCAACGACGTCATGGCTCAGCTGCTGGTGCTCGAGTCGCTGGATCCGGACCGCGACATCACGATGTACATCAACTCGCCCGGTGGTTCGTTCACCTCGTTGATGGCCATCTACGACACGATGCAGTACGTCCGCGCCGACATCACCACGGTGTGCCTCGGCCAGGCCGCGTCGGCAGCAGCTGTGCTCCTCGCGGCCGGTACGCCGGGCAAGCGTCTCGCACTGCCGAACGCTCGCGTGCTCATCCACCAGCCCGCGACCGGCGGAATCCAGGGTCAGGTCTCCGACCTCGAGATCCAGGCCGCGGAGATCGAGCGGATGCGTCGTCTCATGGAGACGACCCTCGCCCGGCACACCGGTAAGGACGCGGACCAGATCCGCAAGGACACCGATCGTGACAAGATCCTGACCGCCGCCGAGGCTGTCGAATACGGATTGATCGACAACGTTCTCGAATACCGGAAGCTCTCCGCCCAGAAGTAGCCGAACGACCCGGCCCGACCGCGTGTCTCGTGGTCCGGGCCGGGTCGATGTGCAATTGTGACCGGGACCAGGTGCGGGGCCGATAAATGTGGCCGGAAACGCCGAGAACCAGTCGACCCGAAAGCCGGACTCCGGGTACGGTCGAGCAAGGGCCCGCTCCCCGGGCCGGCGCGCAACGAGATCGCGGCAGCAGTTGCACGCACACGAGGAAGTAGGGACCTGACAGATGGCACGTATCGGTGACGGCGGAGATCTGCTCAAGTGCTCGTTCTGCGGAAAGAGCCAGAAGCAGGTCAAGAAGCTCATTGCGGGGCCGGGCGTCTACATCTGCGACGAGTGCATCGATCTGTGCAACGAGATCATCGAGGAAGAACTCGCCGAAACCAGCGAGGTCAAGCTCGACGAACTCCCCAAGCCCGCCGAGATTCGCGACTTCCTCGACAACTACGTGATCGGCCAGGATTCCGCGAAGCGGACGCTCGCGGTCGCGGTGTACAACCACTACAAGCGGATCCAGGCCGGCGACAAGGCCCGCGACGCTCGTGGTGAGGCCGTCGAACTTGCGAAGTCCAACATTCTGCTGCTCGGGCCCACCGGGTGCGGCAAGACGTATCTGGCGCAAACCCTCGCCAAGATGCTCAATGTGCCGTTCGCCATCGCCGACGCCACCGCGCTCACCGAGGCGGGTTACGTGGGTGAGGACGTCGAGAACATCCTCCTCAAACTGATCCAGGCGGCGGACTACGACGTCAAGCGCGCCGAGACCGGCATCATCTACATCGACGAGGTCGACAAGATCGCGCGCAAGAGCGAGAACCCGTCGATCACGCGCGACGTGTCGGGCGAGGGCGTGCAGCAGGCGCTGCTCAAGATCCTCGAGGGTACGCAGGCATCGGTGCCACCGCAGGGCGGACGTAAGCATCCCCACCAGGAATTCATCCAGATCGACACGACGAACGTGCTGTTCATCGTCGCGGGTGCGTTCGCCGGACTCGAGCGGATCGTGTCCGACCGAGTCGGCAAGCGTGGCATCGGGTTCGGCGCCGAGGTCCGGTCGAAGGCCGAGATCGACACCACCGATCACTTCGCGGACGTCATGCCCGAGGATCTCATCAAGTTCGGTCTGATCCCGGAGTTCATCGGCCGCCTGCCGATCGTCGCGTCCGTGACGAATCTCGACAAGGAATCGCTCGTCGAGATCCTGTCCGAGCCGAAGAACGCACTCGTCAAGCAGTACGTGCGTCTGTTCGAGATGGACGGGGTCGAACTCGAGTTCTCGCAGGACGGTCTCGAGGCTGTCGCGGATCAGGCGATTCTGCGGGGCACCGGCGCTCGTGGTCTCCGCGCGATCATGGAGGAAGTCCTCCTGCCCGTGATGTACGACATCCCCAGTCGCGACGACGTGGAGAAGGTCGTGGTCACCGCGGAGACCGTCACCGACAACGTGCTGCCGACGATCGTGCCACGCAAGACCGATCGTGAGCGTCGCGAGAAGTCGGCCTGATCTTCTCGCATCGACTTTCGAAACGACTCGGCCTCGGCAGGAATCCTGCCGGGGCCGAAGTCTGTTCGCTGGTCCTCGTCGGTGTGATCAGTCGACTGCGAGTGCGGGCTTCTCCAGTTCCGCAACGCTGTAGGCGGCGTAGTTCTCGTACTTGCCGCGTCCGGTGAAGTACGACGAGAGCTGTTCGTCGAGTTCGTCCACGGTGAACGCGGATCCTGCGGCGTCGAAACGGTTCTCGACCTTCGGGGAGTCCATCAGCGCGACCATCTTGCCGTACACCACGAACACCTGGCCGTTGATCTCGTGCGACGCGGGGGAGGCAAGGTACGAGACGAGGGTGCCGACACGCTCCGGGGCAAGTGGGTCGAGACCGGTGTTCGCACCGTCGGCCTCGCCGAATGCCTCGGCCGTCATGGCTGTGCGGGCACGCGGGCAGATCGCATTCGCGGTGACGCCGTAGCGGGAGAGTCCCGCCGCGGTGGACAGCGTCAGGGCGGTGATGCCCGCCTTGGCTGCCGAGTAGTTGGGCTGACCGGCGGAGCCGAAGAGGAACGCCTCGGACGATGTGTTGATGACGCGACCGTAGACGGGACCCCCGGTCTCCTTGCTCGCCTGCCGCCAATGGACGGCGGCGGCGTGGGAAGTCGCAGCGTGGCCCTTGAGGTGCACGCGGATCACGTCGTCCCAATCGGATTCGGTGAGGTTGAAGATCATTTTGTCGCGGAGAATGCCCGCGTTGTTGACGAGGATGTCGAACGAGCCGAATGCCTTGACCGACTCTTCGACGAGGCGGCCTCCGAGAGACCACTCGGAGACGTCGCCGGTGACGGCGATGGCCTGTCCGCCCGATGCGACGATCTCTTCCGCAACCTGGTGCGCGGCGTCGCCCATGTCGTTGACGACCACGGCGGCACCGGCGGCGGCCAGTGCGAGAGCCTCGGCGCGCCCGAGACCGGCGCCGGCCCCTGTCACGACGGCGGTGCGGCCGGACAAGCTGACTGTTTCACCCATGGATGCCTCCGGTGTTGCGTTGCCACGAGTAGAGAAACGACTCGCAGAATTAGTATTCATTCTAGTTTGTGGAGATACGGGTCCGGCCGGCGTGATCAGTCCCGCTGAATGGGAGTGGCGGAGATCACTTTGTGGCGGGTGTGGAACTTTGGCGGCACCCATTTCACCGCTGGCAGAAGGAAATTCGATGTCGCTCAATCTTGCTGACTTGTTCGAGGCTGCGGCGGACGCTGTTCCCGGCCGCGTCGCCGTCGTGTGCGGAACGGATCGGTTGACCTACGGCGAACTTGACGCCGCCTCCAATCGTCTCGCTCACCACCTGGCTGGTGCGGGCATAGGTGCCGGTGACCGCGTCGGTCTGTACATGCGGAACAGCACGGAATTCGTCGGGTCCTTGCTTGCGTGCCTCAAGATCCGGGCTGTTCCGGTGAACATCAACTACCGCTATGTCGATGCCGAACTGGCCTATCTTTTCGGCAACGCGGAACTCGCCGCCGTGAAGAAACTAGCGATCATTCGCCGCGGTCGTGGCTCATCGCTCCAGACAGCCGACATGAACCTGGCCGAATTGCTTGGTCAGTACGGCGTATCATATGCAACCCTCAAGCTTCTAGCTTCGGAGCCATTGACGGGCCTGCACTCTCGCCGGTACGTACAAGTATCTTACGAGAGTAAATTGCTTGAAAGGCGCCAACCATGAGGAACATCAACCCTAAAAGGCACCAGCCCGTATTACCCGTTCCGACAAGAGCAATCATGAAGGCTGGACCAACTGCCACTGCCAGTCCGTCTCCAATCGCGGCGATCGATTGATACCCCCCCGCGTGGTCATCATTCATCATGCTAGTAGAAAAATACCATTTTGAAGTTACAACCAAAACTTCGGCCAAAGCGTGGAGCAAGGTAACGCCGAGAATTACTGCGACAGCAACGCGGGTCGACTCCGTTTCGCCTGCGATCACAAATCCCGAACATACTACGGATAGAAAAATGGATCCGGCCAGGTTTACGTATCTGCCGTGCTTCAACGTCACGACTTTATTTCCTACAGGGATCTGGATAATTATAATGATAACCGCGCTGATCGCCAAACAAACTCCCGCCATTGCGGGCGGGGCTACAGTTGATTCGGTAATCCACAACGGCAATCCAACAGTTAGAAGAGGCCAGCACAGCATGAGAAGACTCGACCCCAGCATCATTAGCAGGAACGCCCGGTCTTTTACAGCTGTCGAGCCACCCATCCGACGGTCCACTCGCGCCGAGGTCACAGCTGACCGGCGGCTTATTCGAGTGCATATAAATGCCCCCGCGAACAGCATAGTGCCGCCAATAGCCAAAGCAATCCGGAAAAAGACGTCAGCGTCAGAGGCAAGAACAAGAGATGCGGCGACAGCTGTTAGTGCGTAGAGCACATGTTGCAGAGTCCGAATCCATGAGAGCGATTTCACTCTGCTCATGGGTTCCACGCGAGTCGCGACGATGCTAATCGATAGGCCTGTTTGGGAAGATTGAAGGCCAAGCGTGATAAAAAGTGCTGCGAGTAGTAGGGCCGTGCTACTCGAAAGCGACACAAGGAGGGCTGCGACGCCACGCAGCGTCAATAACAGTGCTAGCAGGTAGCGGTCATCGACGCGGTCACCAAGTGATCCCACGGGATATGCAAGAGCCATGCCCGTAACCCCGCCGAAGAGGGAGACCGTAGAAACAACGGCTGGGCTCAAGTCTGCAACAGAGACAAAGTAGACTGCCCACAGTGCAATCCATATCCCGTTTGCGAGACTGTTGGCTGCGAACATTCCGTACAGAATTGCCGGCCCGACCGGTCTTGTCATGACCCCGCGAAATCTACTTTTTAAACGCGGCAACTGCAGTCATCTCGAAAACTGAAAGACTCCATCTCGGTCTGATACGCGTTGAGTAGCGAGATGGAGAGTCGCTTCCCAACCAAACCCGGCTCGATGTATCCTGTGATAGCATTTACAATTTCGTTCGTCGCTAACCCGGATATGATACTCAGGGATGGCGCGCTCTGCCAGGCATTTACTTTCCTGTAGGCTTTACTCTTTGTCGTCCGCTTACGGAATTCTGTGGTCAACTCATCGCCACCCCACCATTTCTCTCGGTACTGCGGCTTAACGCATTCGAGGCACGGAGATGATCCGTCATTGGGATACAAGGGGCCAACGGCGATATCGAAGGGATCGCCTGCCAGTTCGATGATTGGGATTTTTCTTTCTCGGCAGATTTGATGAACCATATCCTCGGCGGTGTTTTGCACGAATGCGGATTGGTTCGCCCAGCACAGGCAAACAAAACTGACTCCGTCAAGTATTCGCTCAATTTGTGCTCGGTCACGCTCTACGAATTCATCGACAACTTCGACGTCTACGTGCGGGTTTATCCGTTCGATGGCTGAACGCGCCGCATCAACCTTTTGCAATCCGATGGATGAATTATCGAACAAGACCTGGCGGTTTAAGTTAGAGTGCTCGACATAGTCTGCGTCGACAAACCTCAGTTTACCAGTACCCACCAATGCTAAATTCATCGAAATCCACGTTCCCCATCCCCCCATGCCGAGGATGCAGATTGTCGACTGCTTCAATTTCTCTTGGTAATTGAATCCTGGCAGTGACTGCGTTTCTACGGCGGAGAATTGCACCATTTGCCGGTCGTAGCGCTCTATCTCTTCCGATGATAAAACACTGGATCGTAGTGCGCCGTCATCAAGAAGATTCGCTTCTTGCAGTTGGCCTATAGTCTCCTTGATTTCGTTATCAGAGATCTCCGGGTGCTTTCGCTGTAGAAAGCGCGCGATCCTGGGAATTGTACTAGAGCCATCCAGAAGCAACAGTAGGTCAAGAAACGACTCGGGGGCCTCGCGGACGAAGTATGAGCTAGAGCCAACTTCACCGATCGAGATGTTTCCCGACGGGCTCCGATGGACTGAGTGGGACGGCTTCAGGCGTGGTTTCAACAAGAGTGTCTCGGTTCCTTGGGTTGCTTCGCGGCTCAATGTGCCGTGCTGGGGCGCAAATCAGCGCCCCAGCACGACGGAAACTTCACTCGGAGACGAGTGCGCGATCCTCGTAGTACATGGCGAATTCCTCCGCCACGAGAGCGATTCGTTCTGTCTGCTGCTCCAGCTTGATCGACATGATCTTCCTTCCTGGGTGAACAATCTGATCACCCCGATAACGCATCCTCGATGCGGCTTAGGATCCGCAGCGAGGTCCATCTGATACTTCTTTGGACGAGGCTGTGATACACAGCACTGACCCGATAGGGACAATACCGACTGTTCGGTATATTTCAACCCCTACGCATTTTTGGGTACTGATCAGACATTGTCGGTAGCTCGCAAGCTGGTCGCAGCGAGGGCCGCTCCGATGAAAGTGCGACCCTGTTCGTCGTACCCGTCTGGTAAGTGACCGTTTCAGAATGACGGCCTGCTGCCGGAGTATTTCGAGTGGGTATGGAGAAGATCGAAGGGCGCGAAGGCTCGGGAAGCGTCGTCTACCGTGTGCACCACGGCACGCGTTGATCACACTTCGGAGGTGTACCCATGGAGTTCTACTCCCTGGTCTTGCCGCGTTCGGGCCTGTCGATCCAATGGCGGGAGGACGACATGATGCGCATCGATCCCGCGTCCACAATTGAGAACGAATACTGGTCGCCGGTCTCCGTCATGTACACCACCGATCCTGAGAGTTTCCCGCACGAGATCAAACAGCAGGTCTGGCCCGGAGACAGCCCCGACCCGACATGGTGGCTGGTGATCGGGGCGCTGAACACACCGACAGCGGCTCAGCTCGCCGACGGCACCGCCGTCCCCCTGCGTGTCAGGCTGAGTTGAGGCCAGCGGTTCACAGCAACTCCGCCTGCAGGGCGAGATACGGATCAACCCAACGATGACGATGCCCACCCCTACGGCGGTCGAGGACAATGACCGCATGGCCTCCACTCACCCCCGAGCCGACGGACCCCGCCGACGCGTGTTCAGCCCCGCCGACAAGCTCGCCCACCTGGTCGCGTACGAGCAGGCCTGCGCGACGAATGAAGGCGGCGCGTACCTACGCCGTGAAGGCCTCTACTCGTCGCTGATCAGCGAGTGGCGCAAACAACGTGACGCCGGTGTGCTCGACGGCAAACAACCCGGCACAAAGATCGGCAAACTCACCGCCGAGCAGGCCGAGATCGCCCGCCTCAAGCAAGAGCTCGCCCGCGCGAACAAGAGACTGACCACCACCGAGGCCGCCCTGGACATCATGGGAAAAGCTCACGCTCTCTTGGAATCTCTCTCCGAGAGAGCGGATGTCGACGGCAAGCCGAACAAGCGCTGACCGCCGTGTGGTGCGACTTGACCGCGGCCGGGGTGTCGACGAGAACCGCGAGTGCGTTGACCGGTGTGGTGCGTTCGACCGCAGTCCGGCGGCGCACCGCAGCGACCGCACCGACACCGCCGGTGGTGGTGTCGGCGCCGCGACCCCGCCGGCGAACAAGCTCACCGCCCTCGAACGCCGTCGCATCCTCGAGGTGCTCAACAGCGATCGGTTTGTCGATCGGGCACCGCTCGAG
>NZ_JBVOON010000034.1:0-7757 GCF_055664235.1 Rhodococcus sp. NPDC019050
GCAAAACGCTCGGCTGGGATACCCCAGCCGAGCGTCTGCGTGATCTAATCACCACCAACTAACAGCGGTGTTGCGTCGACCCCTTGAAACCGCCTTCAAGGTTCGGGGCCTCGCTCGTTGTGTCGGTGTCAGCGCTTCGCTCCCCCACCGGCGGCCTGCACTCCCCACCCCACGAGCAGAGCCGCTTCCATCGCCGCGTCGAGCAGATAAGTCTTCGGGATCCTGCCCGCCGGGACGTATGTCAGGTCCACGGCCAGAAGGGTCGCCGCCGTGCCGACCCCGACCCGGCGGGCGTTGCGATGTCCCTCCGCGGTGTCCGCCGGCCACGTTCAACGAACCGTGTACACGGGCGAGTCCACGCCCGAGTGCCTCGGTGCGGCGTCCGGCTCCTGTCGTCTCGCTGCCCTCCCCCACTTCGGCGCCTCACCCTCGTCCTGCCGCACCGTGCTCGCCGGTGTCGGCTCATTTCTGTTCCGGCTCGTCCTCTCCCCGGCCTGGTTGGGCTGGAGAGGCGCGTTGCGGGTGAGCATCTCGGGATCGGAATCGGAATCCTCGTCCGGGTCGTATCGGCCTGCGGGTCCTTCGTTACTGGTCATGGCTCTCGGGTTTCCCCTGCCCGGTGCACCAAACCTTCGGCGATCGTCGTGGTACGTCGGCGAGCGGCCCTGTGAACGAGCAGCACCGTCAGCGACCGGCGAGGTACCTCTTCGATACCGTCCGCGCGACCACGCCGAGTCCCGCGCCCGCGGCCATCAGCCAGGGCGCACCGACAAGGATCGGATCCATCCAGCGGTGGGAGTTGTCCACTCGGGTCCTGTCCGCAAGTGCCTGGGACCCGCCGTGGGTGAACTCCGCTCGGATTCCCGTTTCGGTGACCGGGTTGTCCGGACGCCCGGAGACGAACGAGCGCAGATGCGACTCGACCGCGTCGACGCGGTCTGCCCCGAGCAGGAGCAGCCAGTGGGCGGCACGACCTTCGCTGAAACGGCGATAGGCGTACTTGCGGATCACACCGGACAGGCCCTTGGGCGGGCACGACGTACCGAACACCGGCGTGACGAAGGCGTGCTCGACGGAGCGTTCCCGGGGCCACTTCTCGTGCTGACGCTCGGGAAATGTCCAGTGCGCGCCGGACGCCTCGGGGTCGAAGCGCTCTCTCGGCACCGCCGGACGGTCAGCCGGGTCGAGGTCCACTCCCCACCCCGGGATGCGTGCACGCAGTGCCTCCCGGTCCGGCGGCTGGGGTGCGCTGGGAATGTAGGCGATCGGAAGTTGACGGTCGGCCATGACGCAGTCCTCTCATCCGGCGGCCGGCACGATGACCGGCTTGATGCACTCGTCCAGTTTCGCGGAGAAGATATGGAAACCTTCCGCGATGTGTTCGAGCGGAATCCTGTGGGTGACAATCTCGTTGGGCTTGACGTAGCCGTTGCGGATGTGTTCGAACAGGCGCGGCCACTGTCGTTTCACCGGGCACTGGTTCATCCGCAGCGTGAGTCCCTTGTTCATCGCGTCACCGAACTTCACGGCGCTGAACATCGGTCCGTAGGCCCCCATCACAGAGACGGTTCCGCCCTTGCGGACCGAATCGATGGCCCAGTTCAGCGCGATCGGTGATCCACCCTGCAGTTTGAGTTTTGCCGAAGTCACATGCTGCAGAAGGTTTCCGTCGGCTTCCGCTCCCACCGCGTCGATGACGACATCGGCTCCGAGATGATCGGTGGCCTTCTTCATCTGGACGACGATGTCGTCGTATTCGGCGAAGTTGTAGGTTTCCGCGTGCGCGAAGGTCCGCGCCTTCTCGAGCCGGTACTCGAGGTGATCCACCACGATGACGCGGCCGGCACCCATGAACCACGAGCATTTCGCGGCATAGAGTCCCACCGGCCCCGCGCCGAACACCACGACGGTGTCGCCTTCGCCGATGTCGCCGAGTTGCGCCCCGAAATAGCCCGTCGCGAGCGCATCGGTGCACATGAGCGCGTCTTCGTCGTCCATCCATTCCGGGATCAACTCCGGTCCGACGTCGGCGAACGGCACCCGCACGAATTCCGCCTGGCCGCCGTCGTAGCCACCGCACGTGTGCGAGTAGCCGTAGATGCCACCGACCGCTGTGGCGTTCGGATTCACGTTGTGACAGTTGGAATACAGGCCGCGCGCACAGAAGTAGCACGAACCGCAATAGACGTTGAACGGCACCATCACCCGGTCGCCGGGTTTCAGATTCCGGACCGACGGCCCGACTTCGTGCACCACGCCGATGAACTCGTGGCCGAACGTCATTCCTACTCGCGTGTCGGGCATCATGCCGTGGTACAGGTGCAGGTCCGAACCGCAGATGGCTGCTCGCTGCACTCTGACGATCGCATCGTTGGGATGCTCGATACGTGGGATGTCTTTTTCTTCCACCCGGACCTTGTAGGGCCCTCGGTACACCATCGCCTTCAAGTCGCCTCCCGGCTCTCCTCGGTTTCTGCGTGGCAGGCGAGTACCCGCTCGCACACGTCCGAAGCACCCGCCGTGCGATGACTCCCAGAGTTCGGACATCCGGTCCGCCGTCGCGGTGGTGCGAACATGCGAGGACCCCGCCGACGCAGGCGCCGACGAGGTCCTCCCGGAAGGTTCGCAACAAGTGGCCGAGTGCGAACCTGGGTGCAGCCCACCCTTGGTGGCGCATCCCGGATAACCGGCCGCTCCGCGCTCAAACAACCTCGAGCGCGAAAAGTTCAGTGTGCCGGGGCGGTCTTCTTCTTCCGCTTCGGAATCAGGTGCATGATCAAGACGACCAGTGCACCGACGACGAGTCCGACCAGGGCCGAGACCACCGTTCCGGAAGTCCAGGTCAGAACGCCGCCGATCCCGCCGGTGACCAGGTCGCCGAACCAGTGTTCGAGATCGTGGAGTCGATCGGCCGGCCAGTGGAAGCCTGCCTCACCCACATTGATGATCAGGATGTGGCCACCGACCCACAGCATCGCCGCGATGCCCACCACGGTGAGCACGGCCATCAGCTTGGGCATCGCCGCGACCAGTCCGCGGCCGACCCGGCGCGCCGCCGTCGACGGCCGTTGCGCGAGCGACAAGCCCACGTCGTCCATTTTCACGATCAGCGCGACCACACCGTAGACCAACGCCGTGATGAGGAACGCGACGACAATCAGCACCAGCAGGCGGGTGAGGAACGGTTCGGATTCGACCGACGACAGCGAGATGACCATGATCTCGGCGGACAGGATGAGGTCGGTACGGATCGCACCGTTGACCATCGTCTTCTCGAGTTCCGGGCCACTCTTCTCCGCGGCTGTGTCCTCGTCCGCGTGAGGGCCACCGGTGAGCGCCTCGTAGACCTTCTCCGCCCCCTCGTAGCAGAGGAACAGACCGCCCGCGATCAGCAGGTACGGCAGTGCCTGCGGCAGGAACTGGCTGAGGATCATCGCCACCGGGAGGATGATCAGCAGTTTGTTGCGGATGGAGCCGATCGCGATCTTGCGAATGATCGGCAGTTCCCGATCGGGCGTGAACCCGTGTACGTAGCGGGGAGTGACGGCGGTGTCGTCGACCACCACCCCCGCGGCCTTGACGCTCGCTTTCCCCGCCGCAGCGCCGATGTCGTCGATCGATGCCGCTGCCGCTTTCGCGAGCGCCGCGACGTCGTCCAACAGGGCGACGAGACCACCAGCCACGGGAACCTCCACAATTCGGTCGATCTAGCGACACGCGGTCGCGGGTCGACCTCCAAACGGTACCCAATCACCATCCGTGCCTAACAGCCTGTCACCGCAGGTACGGGATGTGCACCCGAACGACGGCGGGCGCCGCACCCGAAGGTGCGGCGCCCGCGTCGGCGTAGAAAGTGCGCTCAGTGCTTCTCGGGACCGATGTGGTACTCGAAGACCAAGCCGGCCGAAGCCGCGAGGATCAGCACCACGGCGCCCGCGATCATCCAGGGCTGGAAGAAGGCCAGCGAGATGGCCGCGAAGGCTGCCGAACCCGCCAGCAGGATCGGCCAGAAGCTGCCCGCGCTGAAGAATCCGAGGTCGCCTGCGCCGTCGCTGATCTCGGCATCCTCGTAATCTTCGGGCCGGGTGTCGAGACGACGGGCCACGAACCGGAAGTACGTTCCGATGATCAGCGTCAGTCCGGCGGACAGCACGATGCCGGTGAGACCTGCCCACTCGATACCCGTGCGGGACAGACCCGTGAAGGTTCCGTACACGATCGCGACGAGCACGAAGAACACCGTCGTCACTTCGAAGAGCTTGGCTTCGATTTTCATATCAGCACTTGTCCTTGTCGATGAAAGGCGAAGAGACGGGTCACTCGCCGGCGGCGACGGTCGCGGAACGGTCGGTGCGGTCGGTCTTGAACGGCACGGTCGACGTGGCAACCGGGCTCTGGCCGATGGCTTCGAGCGCCGCGGCGTTGGACAGTCCCTGTCCGCCGTCCTGGACCGGCTTGCGCAGCTCGATGAAGCGAGCGAAGTCCTCCGGGCTGACCGCGCGGACCTCGAAGTTCATCATCGCGTGGTAGGTGCCGCACATCTCGGCGCAGCGACCGACGAAGGCGCCCTCACGCTCGATCTCCGTGATCTGGAAGATCGGGTCGGAGTTGTTCTGGATCGGGTTCGGGTTCACGTCACGCTTGAACAGGAACTCGGGCACCCAGAAGGAGTGGATGACGTCGGACGAGGCGAGCTGGAACTCGATGCTCTTACCGGTCGGGAGGACCAGCACGGGAATCTCGTTGCTGGTGCCGATCGTCTCGATCTTGTCGTAGTGCAGATAGGACAGGTCCTCGACCGGAGCGCCGTGAATGGGGCCCAGCTCGGCGTGCTCGTCATCCGCATTGGGGATGTCGAACTGCACTGCATCCTCTGCGGCCTGGTCGATGCCGTTGTACGGCTGACTTCCGTCCTGCAGGTCGATCGAGCGGTAGCCGAACTTCCAGTTCCACTGGAAACCGGTCACGTCGACCACGACGTTGGGGTTGTCTTCCTTGTCCAGGACGTAGTTCTGCACCACGACCGTGAAGTAGAAGAGGACACACACAGCAACGAAGGGCGCTGCCGTGTACGCGAGCTCGAGCGGCACGTTGTATGCCGTCTGCCGCGGGAACTCCGGGGAGTCCTTCCGTCGCCGGTAGGCGATGATCACCCAGAAGGTGAGGGCCCACACGAGAATTCCCATGACGAGGGCGGCGACAACCGACCACGTCCACAGGTCACGCATACGCTCGGCTTGGGGGGTCACGCCCTCCGGCCAGCCGAAACGAAGGACTTCTTCGCTCGAACACCCGGTCAGCACCAAGGCTGCTATGCCGAGTGATGCTGCGAGCCCGAACCGCCGAAGGATCCGACCTTGCGCCACGTTCACGCCTTCCTGATCGCTGCAATTTCAGTAGGGCACACCAAGAGGGCCAGCCCAATTACTACGCAGCGTAGACCAAACCCGGCCGCTATCCATCCTCGGGGCACGAAGAAAGTGTCGCGCCGGGGAATTCACCCGGAGCGAACGGACGTGACGACGGTTTTTGCGCGATGCCGCCCACTCACCCTTCCGGCCGTCTGCGGCATACTCCAAGGGGAACAACGACGAACGCCGGTGAACAGTTCCCACGGTCCTGCGCGGCGCTCGGCGTCTGGTTCGCTCCTGACACCCCGACCGGAATGAGGTACCGAACGCGTGTGCGGCTTGCTCGGGTTTCTGACCACCGACGGCACCAGCGACGAGGCCGTCGCCAAGGTGGCGTCCGCGATGCACTGCCTACGGCATCGCGGCCCGGACGAACACGGCACCTGGAACGATGCCGACCTCGTCTTCGGGTTCAACAGGCTGTCGATCATCGACATCGCGCATTCGCATCAGCCCCTGCGCTGGGGACCTCCGGAGCAGTCCGACCGGTACGCCCTGACCTTCAACGGCGAGATCTACAACTACCTCGAACTGCGCCGGGAACTCGCCGACGAGTTCGGCGCGACCTTCGAGACGGAAGGCGACAGCGAGACGATCGTCGCGGCCTACCACCACTGGGGCGCCGAGGCGGTTCGCCGGCTTCGCGGCATGTTCGCGTTCGCCATCTGGGACACCGTCGACCGTGAGCTGTTCCTGGCGCGCGATCCGTTCGGCATCAAGCCGCTGTTCCTCGCGACCGGCACTGCGGGCACCGCGTTCGGCAGCGAGAAGAAGAGCCTGCTCGAGCTCGCCGACGTGATCGGCATCGGCACCGAACTCGATCCGCGCGCCGTCGAGCACTACACGGTGCTGCAGTACGTTCCGGAGCCCGAGTCGCTGCACAAGGAGATCCGCCGGCTCGAGTCGGGTTGCTACGCCCGGCTGACCCCGGGAGCGGAACCCGAGATCACCCGGTACTTCGAACCGACCTTCCCGGTGCGGCCGTTCGCGGCGGGCCGCGAGCAGGATCGCTATCGCGAGATCGCCGAGGCCCTCGAGGACTCCGTCGCCAAGCACATGCGCGCCGACGTCACCGTCGGATCGTTCCTGTCGGGCGGCATCGACTCGACTGCCATCGCGGCTCTGGCGATGCGCCACAACCCGAACCTCATCACCTTCACGGCGGGGTTCGAGCGGCAGGGCTATTCGGAGGTCGACGTGGCCGCCGAGTCCGCAGCCGCGATCGGTGCGCGGCATGTGGTCCGGGTGGTCTCCCCGTCCGAGTTCGCCGCGGCGATCCCCGAGATCGTCTGGTACCTCGACGACCCCGTCGCGGACCCGGCGCTGGTGCCGCTGTGGTTCATCGCCAAGGAGGCTCGCAAGCACGTCAAGGTGGTGCTCTCCGGCGAGGGCGCGGACGAGTTGTTCGGTGGCTACACCATCTACCGGGAGCCGCTGTCGCTGCGGCCGTTCGAGTTCCTTCCCCCGGCGCTGCGCCGGGCGGCAGGGAAGCTGTCGGACCGTATTCCCGAAGGCACCCGTGGCAAGAGCCTGCTCCACCGCGGCTCGATGCCCCTCGAGGAGCGGTACTACGGCAACGCGCGCAGCTTCAGCGATGCCCAGTTGCGGTCCGTGCTGCGCGAGTTCCGTCCCGAATGGACCCACCAGGACGTCACGGCGCCGATCTACGCGCGGTCGGCCGGCTGGGATCCGGTCGCCCGGATGCAGCACCTGGACCTGTTCACGTGGCTGCGCGGTGACATCTTGGTCAAGGCCGACAAGATGACCATGGCGAATTCGCTCGAGCTGCGCGTCCCGTTCCTCGATCCCGAGGTGTACCGAGTGGCGTCGCAGGTCCCGCTCGAGCAGAAGATCACCAAGGACACCACCAAGTACGCGCTGCGCAAGTCACTCGAGGGCATCGTCCCGGCGCATGTGCTGCACCGTGCGAAGCTCGGCTTCCCCGTGCCGCTGCGCCACTGGCTCGCGGGCACCGAGTTGTTCGACTGGGCGCATCAGGTGATCGCCGAGTCCGGCACCGACCACCTGATCGACAAGGCCGCGGTGACCAAGATGCTCGACGATCATCGCGCCGGCCCCGTGGACCACAGCCGCCGGTTGTGGACCGTGCTGGTGTTCATGATCTGGCACGGCATCTTCGTCGAGGAACGCATCGTTCCGCAGATCCAGGAACCGGCGTACCCCGTCGAGGTCTGACCCCCGTACGACGAAACGGTCGTGGGGGGGGGGGGGGGGGGGGGGGGGGGGGGGGGGGGGGGGGGGGGGGGGGGGGGGGGGGGGGGGGGGGGGGGGGGGGGGGGGGCGGGGGGGGGGGGGGGGGGGGGGGGGGGGGGGGGGGGGGGGGGC
>NZ_JBVOON010000035.1:0-7633 GCF_055664235.1 Rhodococcus sp. NPDC019050
CGTCGTCGTGCCATGTCGTGTACTCGCCCTCCTGCACTCATTTTGGTGCATTCGAACTCGCACAACCACTGGACCTGCTCAGTGGGATCCAGTCAACAGCTCCTCCGGAACGCAAATGGAACGGTGCCAGTTACGTCGAGCACATCGGTGACGTCGTCGACACCTTCACCTGGAAGTCCACGGGCGGCATCACAGTCGAAGCCAAGGCCGGAGTTCGCGCTCGCATGGCGGTGATCTCCGAAGGCGAAGGCGCCGGTTTCATGCTCTGTAAATGGTGTGGCTGGGCCACACCGCGTGCCGGTCGGAATACTCCGCGGAAACATGAGCGTCCCGCCACCGGGAAGCCGTGTGACGGAACGTTCGACGTCGTCTCGCTGGCGCACCGTTACGAGACAGACGTCGCAGAATTCACCTTCGGTGATGTCAGCTATGACAAAGAGAGCGAATCGCGCTGGCTATCCGTCCTGTACGCCCTGTTGGAGGGGGCATCGAAAGCCCTCGAGATCAGCCGCGACGATATCGACGGAACACTGTCGTGGAGCAAGGACGGGCGACGAAGTATCGTCTTGTTCGACACGGTGCCCGCCGGTGCGGGAGCAGCCAAGAAAATCGCGGAGAACCTGGGAGCTGTCCTCGCCGGGGCGACCGAACGACTCAACTCGTGCGATTGCGGTACGGAGACATCGTGCTACGGGTGTCTGCGGACTTATCGGAATGCGCGCTACCACGACAAGCTCAGCAGGGGCGGCGCTCTCGAGATCTTCGAGGAGATCTCGATCGCCGGTGGTATGTCGTCCCCATGGCAGGATGCACTCGTTCTCGTGGACACCGAGGCCAAACCCTTGTTGTCCCAGCTGGCGGAAGCTCGGGTGCCGGTGCCACAGATCGGCGTCGAAGTAGGTGACGGGTGGATCGTCGAGATCTTGTGGGAGAGAGAAAAGATCGCGGTTCTCACCGATGACGACGCCGACCGGGAGGCCTGGTTACGGGACAACGGCATCGACTTTTTCCGACTCGAGATGGTAGATACGGAGGACTTGATCGGAAGAGTAATGCGGAGCTGACACACAGAAGCTCCGGCGCGTGAGTGTGATGCGACGAGGAGACTTGTCTGAGCGGAGGAACGGTGCCGACACCATTCGGACCTGACGAGATTGCGGCGCTCGACGAGCTCGAAACATGGATGGGTGACGAGGAGCGCAGACTCCGTGTCTGTCTCGGTGAGGTCGATCTCGTCGTTCGTGTAGATCTCGACGAAGCCGAGGTGCAGCGCATCCAGGGCTTCTACGGAATCGCTGCGCAACGTCACCGGCGGACAGGTCGAGCGATCAAATACTTCATCGATCGCTATCCTGCACTCACGATGACCGCGTTGGTCGGTCACGCCGCACTTGCTTACGAACACGGCCGGTACTGGGAGAGCTTCTGGGCAGAGCTCGGACTGCCACGAACACTTGCCTTCGAGAACGCGCTCCGGGAAAGTGTCGAGCCGAACCTTCAACGTTTCGGCCTCGACGCATTCCCTTCGCTCCGAGGACAATACGTGCAGACGCTCGGCGTGCACGCCGGCGTTCCCATCCACTGCATGGGTGCGCTCGTCGAGGTCGCTGACGAGTATCTGCACCGGGGACGTCTTGCCTCAGGAGCCGGCCTCATGGACTGGATCGTGCGATCCGACAAGAACCCGCAGGTGCTGAAGCTCGCAAAGCCGGTCCGCAACTTCCTGACGCACGGCGGATCGTTCGCGATCGAGGTTCTTGACTATCTCGTCAAGAACGTCGATCGAATGCTGGACGGCGGGACGCCGAACGACCTCGAACTCGACATCCGGACGATTCCACGAATTCTTCGTGATGGCATCGACGCAGCCCTCGAAGTCCACGCCTTCGGGAGGTCGGGCGGTGTAGGCGCAAGGTCAGCAGCACGCGGACGTCGTTCCCCTTGCGTCATATTCGCGCCTCTCGACGATCAGGTCGTTGTCGAGCTCCCCCCAACCGAGCTCGGTGAAGAGGAGAAGTGGCGTGTGTGGTATGACGGTGATATTGCGGTCGCGAGCCCTTCCGGCGAGTGGGGACTCGATTGGCGGGAGTGGGAGCCGACGCGACTGCCAATCCCAAAACCGGCACGGGAACTCGTCATCGAATGTAGCTCAGGCGAATCTGCCTGGAGGGTTCCGCTCGTGCGCACCAACGATCCGATTCTCCTCTTCGATCGAGACGGCCGCTGGCTGCGGAACCAAGCAGTGTTGCCAAAGGGGCAGATACTGGCGGTCTACCCGGAACATGCCCGCTTGGTGGATGAGGTCGCCGACGTCGATCTCCAGCCCTACGCAATCATCGGTTCCCCCGGGGGCTGGCGCGGCTGGCAAGTAGCTGCGGTAGACCTCTCCCCCGCGATGTCGTTGAGAGTAGTGACCGATGCCCGCAAAGGAGTCTTGCGTGGCGTTCGAGTCATCGAGGTACCACGGCTGGAACTGGGCGCTGCGATCGTGGGTCTGACGACCGCAGCGGGGGTCCCCGTCTACGCCGAGAAGCCGCGACTTCGCCTTCCCGGACGGGGGAACGGAGAGGACTCATCGTGGCGAGTACAGGTCAGGAGGAGTACTGACCGAGCCCCGGTCACGGATTCGACTTACACGACCGGTGTGGATGCACGCACCGTCGAACCATTCGCTGGGGTGCGTGGTGATCTTGCGGGCCAGTTCGATATTGCAGTCACGGGGTCTGCGGGGTCCAGTCTGCGATATACGGTCTTCGTCCTCGAAGGCGTCGACGTAACGATAGATCGCTGGGTCCGTCCACCGGCTCTCGGCGGCTTGGAGCCGGTCACGGCAAAAATACCTTCGCGTAGCTCCATCCGACCGGTTGAGACCTCGGTCGAATTCAGCCGAAGTGAGATCAAGCGCAACATCGGGTTCACTGCAGCTGCCGTTACCCACGCGTTGGTGCTGACACCACCCTATGTTCGGATCCATGTCGGCTCGGCCGGGCACGCAATCCGGTGGCGGACGTCGGTGCCAGTGCTGTTCCATGCCGATCTCGACGAACAATCCTTATTGGTACTGAATGTGCCGGGCTGCTCTGCACTTCGACTGGAATTGGTTGACAGGGACAGTGACGCGCTCAAATGGTATTGCCCTCGGAGGACCGCGGACGGCCACTTCGAAGCCGACCTTCGAGTCTTCACGGACGTCGCACGTAAGGCCGGCGACTGTGTGCTGACAGCGGTCGCTGTCTCGGAAGACCAGAAAATCGTTCGGTTCACGGCGGCACAGATCCGTCCGGTCGGGAGCTGCAGGGAAATTCGGATCGAGGACGAGAGTATGGTCTTCGACGGACTCAGGGTCGTCGACAATCTGGTGGCGAATGTATGGTGGTCGACCGCTCCCTGGGCAGGCGCCCGGGAGATCCCGGTGACCGATGTCGTGGTCCCCCTTCCGAAAGACCTGATTGCGGCAGGCAAGCTCTTGGTACAGCTCCGCGTGTCCGACCCGTGGGTGCTCGATGAGCCGCCGCAGTGGCCGGACAACCCGCTCTTCGAGATCGACCAAGCCGGATACAGGCGTGATCGGAACAAGAGCCGTGAGCGTCTCTCGAAGTATCTTGCGCAAGGAGGAGGTCATCCGCCCCGCAGCCCACAGGTCATGCCTGAGATCTGGACGGTCCTGGCGCGGACGTTGCACGATCCACGGGATGTCCTTCAGGGACAGATGCGCCGTGAGTTGCTCCGGGTCGTCTCGGAGAATCCACGAACGGCGCTGGAGTCGCTGGGCAACAGTACGATTCCTACCTCCCGGCTACCGTCCCTCGTTGTTCATACGGAGCTTGCTCGGCAGAACTACGGTTCCACCGAGACCTCGAACGAGCTGCATTCCAACCCATGGGTGGGATGCATGATCGAGATCTCCGACCTCCCGCCCTTGAGCGCGCGGAGACGCACAGCGCGTGGGGAGCGGCTTGACACCCTGAACTACTTGGAACAGCACGGCGGAGATCCGCTCATCACCGTTCTGGGTTGTGGCACGTTGCCGTCGACCGGTCGACCGGAGCATGAAATCGTCAGCGACTTGGTTTCACTAGGAGACGACGCATTGGACTATTTGGCCACCGAGATCCGTAGTGTGCCGGGGCCGATGCTTAGTCCGGAAGCCCGATGGTCCGCATACCTCGAAGCGTTCGACCAGCGAAGTATATGGACAGGTCCGGACTCGCCGCTGGGGCTGATTGTCGAAGCGCGACATTTGAGTGCTGATCTGGAAGAGCGCTCTCCTGCGCTGTACTCCGCGGTGAGCGAACGACTCGCCGTTTTCGCCGAGATCGGCGCAGATGCCGCATGGACCGCGGTCCCTGCTTTCAGCCTCGTGGCCGCAGGACTGGCCAGGTTGGAGGCCCACCAATCCGAACGGGAACTGCTCACCCCTGCCGTGCTCGAGCACTGGGGGAGGGTAGCAGAACACTGCCCGACCTTGGTGGCTACAGACCTTGTGTTTGCTGAAGCAGTCCTTACCTTCGAAGAGTACGGAGACGTGGTCACCGATTCTCCGAGGAAGTCGGCCGATCGCTTCTAGTCCTTGATTCCGAGTTCTCGAAGAAGTGGCTGGAAAACTGGCGATTCGTCAGCCGGCCAGGCAATGTCTCCGTTGTCTCCAGAGCCGGGGAGTGCCGCCTTGGCAGTGGGAAGAATATCCGGGAAGGCTTTGAGAAGATCCTCGATGAACTGCACGGCCATGTCGCGGTCGAGCTGAATAGATTGGCTGCTCTTGGGCTTGGACTGGCGGTAGTCCGTGCCGAAGGTGCTCAGGTGAATCAGGCGAGTTCCGTCACCATCTTCGATGATGGTGTAGTAACAGTCGACCTCAGTCGGATGCGCCTGAACCTTTTGTGTGCCTGCGGCGATGGAGCGGATACGAGCTGGCAGGTCCCCGATAGTCGGACCACCGCGTTCTAGAGTCGTGTCGCTTCGGTTTGACCTTCAGTCGATCTCGCACCCCTCCACCGGCTGGTGCCGGTGGGTGCATTGGGCAGCGTACTCGGCCGGCGTGAGGTAGCCCAACGACGAGTGTCGGTGCCGATGATTGTGATCGTCCTTGAAGTCCTCGATCACCACTCTCGCTTCGAGCAAGCTCGTCCAATGATTCCGGTTCAAGCATTCCTTCCGCAATCGGTTGTTGAACGATTCGATGTGACCGTTGTTTTACGGCGTCCCCGGCGGAATGTACGAGGTACCGACCCGATCCCGACAGAACTGTTGCAGAACAGAGGAATAAACTCCGGTCCATTGTCCATCCGCAACACCAACGGCGGACCCAGCAGATAGCGCGGGGTGCGGCGGGCGTTGCGTCCTGGATCGAACCCGGATCTCCGACGTTCGACGCAGGGATCGAGAAATCGGAGAAAGGCGCGGCCAGTGGCTCCGTCGACGAGCCACTATAGGACTGGCATCGTCCGCGACGGCAAGACCTTGGATTCGGGCGATGTGGCAAACCTGTTCTGACCAGCATCCCGCAATCGAACTACTCCTTGATACCGAGTTCGCGGAGGAGAGACTGGAAGATCGGCGATTCGTCCGCCGGCCATGCCAGGTCGCTCGTGTTCTTGGAGCTGGGAAGTGCAGCCTTCGCGGTGGGAAGGATGTCCGGGAAAGCTTTGAGGAGAACCTCGATGAACTGGACAGCCATGTCCCGATCGAGCTGGATCGACTGACTGCTCTTCGGCTTGGACTGACGATAGTCGGATCCGAATGTACTCAGGTGGATCAGGCGCGTTCCGTCGCCATCATCGATGATGTTGTAGAAACAGTCGACCTCGGTTGGGTGCGCTTGGACCCTTTGCGTGCCTGGGGAGATCGAGCGGATGCGAGCCATGGCGGGAATTGTAAGCCATGCTCAAGATCAGTCAGGTGGGTCTCCCACCCCGCTCATTGCATACGGACACTAATATCATCGCGTGGCTGTGAAGGTGAACCTCTCCGCAATTTCCCGATCGGCGGTCCTGTCCGCGATCGAAGAATTCGACACACTCGGACAGGAAGAGTTCCTGCGCAGACGCGGCTATGCCGAAGCGCGGAACTTCAGGTTGGTCTATCGTGGACGCTTCTACGATTCGAAGGCGATCGCAGGGGTCGCACACGGGTACGCAACGGGGCACTTCTGCGACAGCTCCGAGTTTTCCGGCGGGCTCGCAACGGTGTCCGACTGTCTCACCGACCTAGGTTTTGTTGTTGATCACGGTGGCAAACACGCCCGCGGCGGACTTTTGTGGGATCTCGAAACCACCCAGGTGTTCAAGATGGGTGGCCGTAGTGCTGCATACAAATTTGTCGTGCTGCTCTGGGCGTTAGAGCGCGTCGACCAGTATCCCGGGCTCGTTCACTTTTCCGAAGTTCGGAAAGAACTGGCAGAACTTCTGGTGCCGTTCTCAGTAGCAAAGTCTGCTCCGAATCCTGCAGACCCCTGGGTCGCCTTGCGGGGAAGTGGCTGGTGGACCCTTGAAGTCCCCGGCGGAGTCGACGCAGCCGGATCCGGACACCAAGTCTTGAGCGCGCTGGCGGTACGGGAGGATTTGCGCGCAGGTCTTTCGGAATCGGTTACGTATCGGTTAAGAGCTGCAAACTGGCGCGACGAAGCCACCGAAGTGCTTTACCGGAAGATCGCCGAAGCATCCAGCGCCACGCGAGCACATGAACTCAGAATGCAACTTGGTGATCGACCATCGTTGTCCGGCTGAACATAAGGGTCCTCATTGCCTTTTCTACATTTTCAGCACTCCAGCCCGCTCCCAATCCTCCGCAGAGGCTCAGGCTTCCCGGGGCAGGCAACTGTCGCCGTAAATTCTGGACGGAGTGAGCGGTAACGATACCCATGTTCTGAGCGACATGGTCGACGAGCTGGATCGCCCATACGGCTCAGCTGAACGGTGTTCCGCTGACGTACCTCACCTCACGCCTGTACGGTGACGACCCGCATGCCAACGAAGGATCATGATGACCAACCGTTATAAGTACGAGCTGCCCGAGCACAAGGTCGAGTACGGCGTGTACCTCGATGTCGATGAGATCGAGATCGACGAGGATGCACAGAGGACCATCAACGAGCGTCGTGCCCAGATGATCGCGAAGGATTTCGTCCGCGAAGCGATTGGGACACTCATCGTTTCCAAGCGAGATGATGGCAGATACTTCCTTGTGGACGGACAGCACCGTCGCCGCGCATGCCAGATTGTCGGAGTTGACAGGGTGCCGTGCGAAGTTCACCACAATCTTACGCAGGTAGAAGAGGCGATCTTGTTTCTGATCAAGAACAGGGAGTCGTCCAAGCCCAACGCGATTGATGAGTATCGAATCGGCGTGACAGGCGGAATTCCGTTGTTTGTCGATACCGAGAAGGTGCTGAAATCGCGCGGCCTTGCGGTGGGCAAGAGCTCAACCAATTTCGTTGGGGCCGTCAATGGAGTGCTTCGTATCACCGAGGAGTTCGGGCCGGACGTGCTGGCGCGCACCTTGTGACTGGGCCCCATTCTGAAGTCCACCGGCTATGCGAGCTGTAGTTGTTGTCTACCCTCGGTCTCCAACCAGTGTGCCCGGAACGCCTCGGGTGAACGGAACCCGAGCGATCCGTGCGGCCGATAACTGTTGT
>NZ_JBVOON010000036.1:0-6708 GCF_055664235.1 Rhodococcus sp. NPDC019050
CGTCGTCGTGCCATGTCGTGTACTCGCCCTCCTGCACTCATTTTGGTGCATTCGAACTCGCACAACCACTGGACCTGCTCAGTGGGATCCAGTCAGTCGCAATCAGGTCGCGGTCATGCAGCGCGCGGCGCAACCGTTCGTCGAGCGCCTCGGCTTCGGAAAGCGTGTGCATGTTCGTCAACAGAATCGCGGCCTGGTCGGCGAAGCGCCCCAGAATGTCCTCGCTGTCCGCGGTATAGGCATGCGAGCGGGTGGAGTACACCTTCAATGCCCCTAACGTCCGACCCGCGTAACGCAGTGGAACGCTGAGCGACGAGGACATCCCCACCTGGGTTGCCCGCGGTGACCACGCCGGCCAGCGCCGGTCCTGCTCGAGATCGTCCACCCGCACCACCGTGGTGTCCCGGGCCGCCGTCAGACAGGGCCCTTCGCCGAGTTCGTACTGCACCACATCGAGACGCTGGACCATCGGACCGGTCGCGGCGGAGGTGGATCGATGACCCGTCTCGTCGACCAGCGTGATTCCAGCACCGACGGAACCGGGAAGGGTGTCCCTGGCCAGGGAGGTGATCAGTTCCAGGACCGTGGTCACGGTCTGCTCGGACATCAGCACGACCGCCATGCGGGCGAACACCGCGGCCCATACCTGGGGAGTGGGATCCTGCGAGTGGGTCATCTCCCGCCTCCCTCCGAGCCGCCCGCTCGTGACCTACCGACACTTCGAAACTACCCCTCCCCCATGGGGCTCGGCCGAGGACGATCGTTCCGGACATCGTCTTCGCAGGCCCTGCAGGCGAGGGACCCCTCGCGTCGGGCACCCGGCACCGTGCGGGGTCTGCCCGGCGCACACCGCTGCGGGGTAACCCGTCGTCCCAGGGGTGACACCACGACGACGTCGTGACAGGGCCTTGCTCTGCCGGCGCTGCGCCACCGGTGGAGTTTCTGCTCGCGACGCAGTCGCACGAGCTGCACCACCCTCGAAGCGTGCGGCCGCACGATCGTCGCAGGTAGCCGAGGGCATCGAGGGTCCGGCGGAACGGCCATGACATGCCCCGACAACGATCGGGCGGCCGGCAGGGCCCTCTTGCCCCGCGGCAGCGTCGGCTGGTCGTGTGCGCGACTGCGGCAGCGACGGGTGCGCTGTGCAGGCCGAGGGCGGTGCCTCATCGGGGGCGGCGGGGTAACCGCACCACCTGGACGAAGAACTCGTCGATCTGCCGGACCGCGCCGAGAAACCGGTCGAGATCGACCGGCTTGGCGACATACGCATTGGCCGTCTCACCTTGAGTCCGGGGGTTACCGGTCAGCGATCCGTGACGTGTCACCAACTACAGCCCAGCCCGAAAGCTCAAGACTTGGGCATCCGCTTTGGGGCGCTTGCGAAGTCCAGACCGAGCGCTATAGTTGCCCCGAAAGAAACCGATCGGATGGTTTCTTTCCGATGTCCGGGGGGCCATCACCACAGGATCTGTTCCGCCTGTTCGTGCACGTCTCGACGGGGGTTCGGTCGATGCCGGGCTCTTCGTCTTCGACGTGATCAGAGGGGGAATTGTGTATCCACGGGAAGTACTGTTCGGGCGCATGCTGGGGTTGATTACGGAGGAACAGCTGCGAACACTGGGCGAGGCCACAGTGGCGATACCCGGTTGCGGCGGAACCGGGTACACGTATGCGGAGTGCCTCGCACGGATGGGAATCGGAAACTTCCGCCTCTCCGATACGGACCGTTTCGGGCCGGAGAACATGAATCGCCAATTCGGCGCGACGGTGGACACCGTCGGGCGTCTGAAGTCCGAGGTGCTGGACGAGCGCTTGCGCTCGATAAACCCGGAGATCACCGTCACGCGGTTCCCGGACATCGACGAAGGCAATGTCTCCGACTTCGTCGCCGGCGCCTCGGCGCTCTGTGACACCATCGATTTCTTCGCTATGAACGAGCGCCGGATGCTGCACCGCCAGGCTCGCGCTCACAAAGTGCCCACCGTGTTGTGCTGCCCAGTCGCATACGGCGTGACAGGACACTACTTCAACTACCACGAGAACGATCGAATCGACTTCGACGTCCTGTTCCACCAGTCCGATTCGCACGACGAGCAGCACAACCTCGAGAACTTCGGAAACACACTCGCTCCGAACGCATTGCACCGCGCCTATCTCGACGATCCGAATCTCGACTTCGAGAACCACAAAGTCGCCTCACTGAGCGCTTCGTGCCTGCTGGCCACCTCGTGGGGGTCGATGCAGGCCGTATGCGCAATCCTCGGACTGCCGTCGGAGTTCCGGCCTGTCCCGGACATGTACGAGTTCGATCTTCGTGCAATGCAATTCGTTTCCGGTTCCATGTCCACTGCTGTTCTCGGCTGATCCCTTAGCGACCTTCGGAGATCTCATGGCATCACTCTCTTCTGGCCTGCTCGAGCAGTCCGCTGAAATCAGCGACCTGCACGAACTTCTCGACCGCGCATACACATATGAAGACAGTGAGGCCCTGCTGCGCGTTCAGCAGCGCCTTGCGGACATTCATGCGCGTTCGTTCGAAATTCCTTCATCCGTGCCCCGGACCGGCTTGGACGCCTTGCGTTCCGACCTGCACTCTGCGTTGCAGATCGAAGAGCGCATGCTCTCATACGAGGACCGATTCATCGACCACGCCGCATGCCCGTCAACGTCCGGGGGTGGGCTCGAATTCGTGCGCAGTCTGAAATCAATCGTTCGCGAGCACCCAGCGAACCGGCACCCGTTCTACATTGAATTCCTGCCCGACAGTGCTGAAATCGGCGACATCGCCTACTATCTCGCGCAGGAGTCGGCGCTGGATCCGCGGTTCGACGACTTCATTGCTCTGATGCAAATCGGGATGTCCGTACGTCCGAAACTCGAACTCGCCGGCAACTACTGGGACGAGATGGGCAACGGTACCGAAGCACGCGTGCACACCGTGATGTTCCAAAATACCCTCAACGAGGTCGGTGCCACGGACGACTTCATCCGCGAGAACCTCAGCGTCGACGCCCTGGTATGCGGGAACCTCTCTGCCACGCTGGCTTTGCGCAAGCCCTTGATCTTCCGCGCCGTGGGTAGCTTCGCCGTGACCGAATTCCTGTTTCCGCGCCGGTGCGCGCAGCTGCTCGAGGCGTGGCGACGTAACTCCCTCTCGGTCGAGGGTATCGAGTACCACCGCGAGCACATCGGCATCGATGCACGCCACGCATCGGGTTTCTTCAAGAACGTCATTATTCCTTTGGTCGAAGAACGCCCCGAGATCGCTCCCGAGATCTACTGGGGCGCCGTGGCGCGCCTCAACTCGTCGCAGCGCTACCTCGATTCCATTCTGCAGACCCTGACTTACGGAAGTGACCGATGAACAACGATCTCGCCCGGCAGGGTTACGCTCTTGTAGACGGATTGTTCGCCACGGCTGAGCAACTGGCCTCCTATGAGAACTGTCCGCACGATCCGTTCATGGGCAACGGCACTCGATACAAGCGGTTCTCTCAGTTCAAGCTCGTCCACGAAGGTGATGACTGGGACATCGAGCTGCTGCCGGCGCGTGCCTACACGGCGCCGAAGGAATTCAACCCGGTCGGTGGCGGATTCAAGCGCCCGTACGAGCCACTCGAGTCGGACTTCAGCGGGATCATCACCGAACTGGCGGACCACCTGGGTCTGGACCGCACCACCGCCTGGCAGATCAATGTGCACCAGAACCGGAGTATTGCCGAACCCCGACGTCACGGCCAACTCACTCCAGAGGGTCGGCATAAGGACGGTCACGAGTTCGTCACCATCAGCGCGTTCGCTCGTTCCAACGTCACCGGTGGGCACACCCGAGTATGGGGCAGCGAGGAAGCGGGACAACCCCTGTGGGAGCACACGATGGTCCCTGGCCAAACACTACTACTCGATGATCGGGCAGTCCTGCACGATGTGACCGATATCGAAGCGTCCACCGACGTCCGCGGCACCCGGGACATTCTTATCGTCGCCTACTCGCGCTGGGACGAAAGGTGGTATGGCGACGAACACGACGCAACTGTGCTCGAACCACACACCACCCCAGCCCGGATGTGATCAGCGGACGAGGACACCACCTATGAGTATCTCCTTGTTCCTCGACGGGGCGGCCGGCACCACAGGTCTTCTGATCGAAGACTTGCTCCGACACCACCACCCCGAGTTCGAGATCCTGCACTTATCGGACGACGAGCGGAAGGATTCCGCTGCCAAGCGCGCGCTCCTCGCCGAAGCCGAGTGCGCAGTGCTGTGCCTTCCCGACGCAGCGGCCGTGGAATCCGCCGCACTGGCAGATGAATTAGGCGTACGAGTACTTGATGCCAGCAGCGCACACCGCGTATCGGACGGTTGGGCATACGGGCTGCCCGAACTGGACCGCGGTGCCCAGCGGCATCGGATCAGCGGCGCGTGGCGGGTAGCCAACCCCGGGTGCTACGCCACAGGTGCGCTCCTGCTGCTCAACCCGCTCTCGCGCGCCGGTCTCCTCCGCCGGAATGCGCACGTTCCCATCTTCGGAATCTCCGGCTACAGCGGAGGCGGTCGCGCGATGCTGCAGCGCTTCGAACGCGCCGGCGAGACCTTGCGCACCGGCAGCTACGCCCACGATCACGAGCACAAGCATGTACGCGAGATCGTGAGCCACAGCCCGCTCGGCCGCAAGCCGCAGTTCGTACCGTCCGTCGGCGCATTCGAACGGGGGATGTCGGTGACGATCACTCTCGGTCGCGATGCTCTGACAGGCGAGACCGATGCCGCAACCATCCTGAAGGAGTACGAGCAGTCCTATGGGGGTGAGGAATTCGTCCAGGTGCGCACCACGCAGCCGGACGACCCCAACGGTCTGCTCATGGTCGACGACGTTGTGGGCACCAATATCGCTGCCGTGTACTGCTTCGACGACGGCACCGACCTGACCTTGGTGTGCCATCTGGACAACCTCGGCAAGGGCGCATCGCTGGCCGCAATTCAGAATCTGAACATCATGTTCGGGTACCCGGAAGGGCTCGGTATCGATGACCAGCATTGACCTTCTCCCCTTCACGAAGTACACCGCGCTCGGCAACGATTACCTCGTCTTCGACCAGGGCCCTTTCGGCACGACATGGGACGCCCAGCACATCGTCGGGTTGTGCGAGCGGCGATTCGGCGTGGGCGCCGACGGCGTTCTCGTCCATCACCAGTCCCTGACGAGTGGGCCGTTCCGCGTGCGCATCTTCAATTCCGACGGCACCGAATGCGAGCGCAGTGGCAACGGATTGCGCATCTACGCCCAGTGGCTGCTCGATACTGGCGCAGTCGATCGCGGTCGATTCGAGATCGACTGCCTTGCCGGGACATCATCGGTCGAGGTCAACGAAGATGGCACGCTCACGATCGCAATGGGACCGGCGGTGTTCGAGCCCCACGCGATCGGGCTGATCGACCCCTCGATCGATCCCCGGCGGTTCGTGCTCGACACCTCCGCCGGCGCTCTGGATGTGACCGCCTTGTCGGTCGGAAATCCACATACGGTCGTGTTCACCCCGGTCGATCCCAGTATCCGGAACGTCCTCGGGCCGCAGATCGCTACTCATCCTCTGTTTGTCTCCGGCACCAACGTCCAGTTCGTCGCCGGGATCGACGCGGCCGGGATGGACATCGACGTCTGGGAACGTGGATCCGGGCGCGCGCTCGCCTCAGGGAGCAGCGCATGCGCGGCGGCCGCGGCCGCACTGTTGCGCGGGTCGACCACCGCCCCGGTGACCGTTCGGATGCCCGGCGGCGAGCTCACCGTCGATCGGCGCGGCACAGAGATATGGCAGACCGGACGTGCGCACCATGTGTTCTCGGGCACCGTCCGTCCCCCCTCCCCGAAGGTGGCAACTACATCATGACCACACCGACCGTCCGTCACGCCACACTCGCCGACGCGCCACGCATGCGTGAGATCTACAATTACGCGATCGAATCGCGTGCCAGTACGTGCGACCTCGAACCCCGCGACGTGCATGAAATCGAAGGATGGTTCTCCGGAAGAGATTTCCGGTCCCGACCGATTTATGTGGCCGTCAACGATGGCACGATCACCGGATATCTATCCGTATCCAATTTTTGGAACGACCGTCCCGGCTACCGCGTAGCTGCAGACTGCGGCGTCTATCTCGATCCGGCCTTCCAGGGTCGCGGAATCGGATCGACATTGCTGCGCACTTTCCTGGACGACGCTCCTCGTCTAGGCATTCGCACGGTGGTCACCAGCATGTTCGCCGACAACGCTGCCAGCGTCAGGTTGTTCGCCAAATTCGGTTTCGATCGCGTCGGCATGTGCACGGGGGTGGCGGACCTCGAAGGTGACCGGAAAGACCTCGCCATCGTCCAACGAAGGATCACACCCGCATGACACTGACGATGCAGCAGTGGATCTCCGACGACGTCGTCGCAGCCGCGATGATCGACCGCCTCGTCCACCACGCCGAGGTTCTCACCCTCACCGGTGATTCCTACCGCACCCGCCAACGACGTGAACTGCTGGCAAAAGACCGAACTGGCAACGACTAACCAAAGCCAGGGGGTCAATTCCAATCCGTCGGCAGAGGGTCAGTTCTAACCCGTCGTTGACACACCTCGCAGGCGAGGAACTCGTCCCGAAAACGCCCGTTGAACGACTCACAGATCCCGTTCTGCCACGGCGAACCCGGATCGATGAACGAGGCA
>NZ_JBVOON010000037.1:0-5221 GCF_055664235.1 Rhodococcus sp. NPDC019050
TATAATCACCCCAATGAACAAAGTGAAGAAGGGCGCACTTATACAAACTTCGTTTGTGTGCGGTTTGCGTTGCAAACAAAGAGCATATTCGCTTGTTGCGAATATAAAAATTAAAATCCTTCATTCGCTGATGTGCGAATGAGTATCCGTCTTGTGACGAATACAAAAACTCATCGTAAGAGATTAATTATTTCTCATTGGCAAAATGCCATTTCGTCTAATTAATTTCTTACGATTCCATAATAAAAATTCTCCCACCTTACGGTACGATCATTTTTATTACGGCTACTACAAAATCTTTTGAAAAGGAGGTTCAAGCATATGGCAATCTATCACTTCTCAGCACAAATGATTTCCAGAGGAAAAGGACAATCAGCAATTGCGTCAGCTGCCTATCGTTCTGGTCAGCGTTTAGTTGATGAACAAACTAATGAAAGTAAATTTTACAAAAGAGAAGTGAAGCCGGAAACCCATATTCTTGCTCCTGAAAATTCCCCTGTTTGGGTTAAAAATCGTGAGATTCTTTGGAATGAAATTGAACGTTCTGAGAAAAGAAAGAACTCTCAATTAGCCAGAGAAATAAATATTGCTTTACCTAAAGAACTTTCCAATCAACAACAAACTGAATTAATCAAAGGCTACATCCAAGACCAATTTGTAGATAAAGGCATGGTTGCTGATATCGCTATTCATAGAGATGACTCCAACAATCCTCACGCTCACATAATGTTAACAACACGAGAAATTTCAGAAGAAGGCTTTACTACAAAGAATCGTGATTGGAACAAAAAAGAACTGCTGGAGCAGTGGAGAGAACAATGGTCAGAATACGCAAATAAAGCATTAGAACAATCAAACATCAAAGAACGAATTACACATAAATCTCACGCTGAACGTGGACTTGAAATCTTACCTACGGTTCATATGGGGCATGTCGCTTCTGATATGGAGAAAAAGGGGATGAAAACTGAGCGAGGTAATATTAATCGTGAAGTACAAAAGCATAATGCTATTGTTTATGACTTACAAAGATACCGCCAAGAGAAGCAACAAATAGAAGCAGAGTTAAAACAACAGGAGCAAAAGAAGTCTGTAGAATTAACTACTGAAGAACAAAAAAATGTGGAGGCAGCCAAACAAATTATTGGCGAAATTCCAACGGTAGCAACAATTGCCAACTATAGAAAATCATTAGAAGTACAGACCGAACAACAAAGAAAAGCACTAGAATCTTTAAAGACAAAAAATCACATAGTTTCTATTGCAGAACAAGCAGAAAAACAGCTTTCTCATTATGAAAAAACATTAGAAGAATTAAAGGGAAAACTTGATAAAGTAGGATTTTTCCAACGTAAGGAAAAAGAAAATTTGCGTGCTAGTATCAACACTTTACAAGATAAAATCATCAGCCAGCATGACCACTTAAATACATGTTTAAAAGAAGCTGGTTTATCTGCACGTGAAGAGATCCAGTTAGCTAAAAAGCAATTAAGTAAACAAATTGATACGTCTACTCGAACTTTAAACGGGAGCATCTTAAAATCTGTAGACCAAAAACAAATACTAAACCAGACAGAAGAAATACTAAAGCAAAAGCTAATTCGTAAAGTAGCTATCCAATATCCTGAATTGAAAACAGCAGGACAATATTTGGATTACAAGACAGCATCTAAATTGAACCGACTAAATGAGAAACAAGGAAAAACTATATCGCTCGACAACATAAAACATACTTTAGAACAAAGACAGCATAAAATTGAATTAAATCGAGAAGGTATTCAAAACTATAATCTGGCTGTTCGGAATGCTCAAAATGCAGAAAGTTATTTTAATCATCTTACTGAACTAGAAAAACGAATTGAACGAATCGAATCGAATCCTTACTTAAAAGGAAAAATTCTGTTTTCCAAGGAAGAACAACAAGCTTATCAGAAAGATTTACAAAAACGAGAACAGTTAACTCAAGCTATTCGAACCATCGGTTATGAAGATCGGGAGCATTTGGAACAACATAAAAGAGAAATAGAGAAAGTTGCTCCAGCACTTGAAAAAGTTCAACAAGAAACGCAAAGCCTAAGCCAAAGCAATGACTTTCTTTCAGCCATCCTAGAAGGGGTAGAACAAGCCCAAAAGCAGGAACACAAAGTAAATGCTAAGCAAAAACCAAAGCAACGCTTAAAAGGGCAAAACATTGGGTTAGAAAGGTAATCATGCTATATTCAAAAAAGCTACAGATGTGACAGCATCTGTAGCTAGCCTACTCTTTTAAGAATTGGCTCTATATTTTATAGATCAGTGAAATGACCTCCAAACAGCGCCAAGCCGTAGGGAGGTCATTTTTTATTTCTTATAGAGATTTGTTTATAAAAACAGATAATCAATCAAATAATACAAAAAAGGAGTTGAATACAAAATGAAGAAAATGATTACTGCAATGATATTATTAGTTGTTTTAGTAATGGGAATAAGCACAAATTCAATTCAAGCTAAGGAACCAGCAAAAGAATCATGGAGCAAATATCCTGATAACTCTAGTGAAAAGTTTGCTAGTCCAAATTCTTTTTATAGCTCAATAGACCAAAAACAATATACTGAATACAAGAACGCTAAAATTAACATTAGAGAAAAAGTCTCTTTTAAAGATGTGAACAAGGTGTTGTCAAAAGTAGATGAGTTTATTGGTGAAAATCGAGTTTCAGGTGATGGTTTTCATCCTAATAGACAAGTATATGTTTATTTAACAGTATCTGAAAATGGTAAAGATATAAAAAATATAATTGTTGATGCTGAAACAAAAAAAGTTCTTTTTAAATCCGAACCTTTAATAAAACGATAAAAAGGTTGCCTTTGGGTAGCCTTTTATTTCATTTTCCACTGCATTTCATACTTTGCAAAGACCTGGATTAGATCATCCACTAGTTTTTCATTTTCCTCCCCAGACAAAGGCTTTTTTGCGTAATCCCTTTTGTATTCAAATCCTACATACCAAGTGCGGTTCATATCAAATTCCCCATTTATGATTTTTTTTGAATCATCAAATTCCATAACTATCAACTCCCCCTTTAAAGTGTATACAAAGCCCGTAGAAGGCCGTTATCCATTTAACACCTTTAAATGCGTTATTTTAAAAAAGGGCTCAATATAACCCCTTTAAAACGTTCTCAATGCTATTAGTAAGGAGTATCATCATCATTATCTTTATTTTTCTTATCTAATGTTCTTTCAATTAATCTTTGAGATATAATTTTTTGTGTTTCAGACTTGGATTTAATATTAAATACAACTTCGAAAACACTTCTTCCCTTTTTAATCGTATCGTATGTAATCGTAATGTCAGTTAATTTATTGATTTCTTTAATAGCTTGTTCTATCACAAAACGCTTGAAATCAACCCATCTAGGTAATGTATCATCATCTAGATTTAGGACTTTCCTTAATTCATCCACTTCATAAATAATCCCTTGGACATTTTCGTAAGACTTTAATATTTCATAGAGCCTAATACTATATTGGCTTTTCATAGTCATTACATATAAGTAATTATATTTAGTGAAAAATTGCTTCAACTGCAACAAATGAGGCTTTAAATCTTTATCCAATTTAATATCAATTATGTCTTTCTTATGGTCTATAACTACTTTGTCGATCCACCTCATTAACACTTCCGTACCATCTTCTTGTTCCATCCAAAAACTTTTGTCGCTTATCTTTTTCAGGGAACTTTTAATAATCGAATAGTTTTTCCCACTTCTATCGCTGATTTGGCAAATTTTACAGTAATCCTTAATTGAAAAACGATACGTTTTAAAATCATCATCTTTTGGCTCAATCATTTGGATTACGTGCAATATCAATTTTTGTTCAACCAATGTTAAATCAAAACGAGTTTTTTGAATTAGATGATTAGATTTAACAACGGGGAAATTACGTGTTTCCATTTCTTTTAATTTTGGTACTCTATCAGATAATTTTTCTAATCTCCTTGCCATTTCTTTATTCCTTTCATAACTCTTGATATAACTATCATATTTAAAAGTGAGTTAAAAAACAAGTTTTTCTAAAAAACTCACTTTAAGTGCACCAAAACTCACTTTAAGTGCACCAAAACTCACTTTTAAGTGCACCAAAACTCACTTTAAGTGCACCAAAACTCACTTTTAAATTTTTGAGACTTACAGCCCCAAGGGTTTCAAGCTCCTATAAATAAGTAAAAAGGTTTTAAAAATCTTTAAAAAATAACTATATTATTAAAAGTTAAAATTATGTCCCTTAATTTTTTATATCAATCCGAATATTTCTTCAAATTAATAACATATATAATAAAAAATGGAAAAACAAAGAATGTTTAGGGAGGTATATATTGTGCAGGAGGAAGTAAAAGCTATTTTAATAGGTTTTGTTGCTCTGATCTCTGCTTATTTGACTGTATTTTCTTTATGGTTTTGTTTAGTTGCAATAATATTAGGAGTTATAGGATATAAACAAGCAAAAAAAATTAAAGAGAGAAAAAACAATTATATTTTTATGGGGAAAATCTTAAATAGTATAGGCATTTTGTCTTCTATATTATTATTTATGTATTATGTAACTGGTCCCATTTAATTTCGATTTTAAAGAAGAAAATACATCCTTTTATAAATAGAGTTAGATAAAGATACCGATTTTGATAAATTTCAAAATCGGTATCTTTTATCTAACCTAGAGTAGAAACACAATAAAATATGGATTAAGATTCTTTTGAACTCTGGACTTGAATCCCTAGTATATTTCTAGCTTGATTAATGTCCATGGCATTTACTCTATCTTTATTTTCCAAAATAGATTTTTGGAAAGAAGCAATCAACTTAATAGTTTCTTCTTCTCCTGTTATTCCTAAATGTTTTTCTAATAATCCACCCATTCTAATTAGCTTTTGTGTTCTTGCCTTTCTTTCCTTTTGTTTTAATTGGTTAGCAAGCCTTTGCTTCTCGGCTTGCATCTTCTTAATTTTTTCATCCATCTCTAATAGTCTTTCTTCTTCTGTCTTTCGAGCCAAAGCTCTCACTCCCCTACCGCCTTGTTTTTCTCTATTATAATCAAACTATCGCAGAAACACTAGAATTACATAATAGTATCTTCACTCTGCCTGTGGTATAATCACCCCAATGAACAAAGTGAAGAAGGGCGCACTTATACAAACTTCGTTTGTGTGCGGTTTGCGTTGCAAACAAAGAGCATATTC
>NZ_JBVOON010000038.1:0-1405 GCF_055664235.1 Rhodococcus sp. NPDC019050
AACGGGTGTTCGGCGGTGTCCTACTCTCCCACACCCTGACGAGTGCAGTACCATCGGCGCAATGGGGCTTAGCTTCCGGGTTCGGAATGGGACCGGGCGTTTCCCCCACGCTATAACCGCCGTAACTCTATGAAACTCCACGCACACACCCCACCCCCAAAGGAATCGAATGCATGTGTGTGCTGTTTCAGAAACCGCACAGTGGACGCGTAGCACCTTCGTTAGAAAGTCCTCGGCCTATTAGTACCAGTCACCTCCATGCGTTACCGCACTTCCAGTTCTGGCCTATCAACCCGGTGGTCTGCCGGGGGCCTTACCCCCTCGAGGGGGTGAGAAACCTCATCTTGGAACAGGCTTCCCGCTTAGATGCTTTCAGCGGTTATCCCTTCCGAACGTAGCCAACCAGCAGTGCCCCTGGCGGGACAACTGGCACACCAGAGGTTCGTCCGTCCCGGTCCTCTCGTACTAGGGACAGCCTTCCTCAAGTTTCTAACGCGCGCGGCGGATAGAGACCGAACTGTCTCACGACGTTCTAAACCCAGCTCGCGTGCCGCTTTAATGGGCGAACAGCCCAACCCTTGGGACCTACTCCAGCCCCAGGATGCGACGAGCCGACATCGAGGTGCCAAACCATCCCGTCGATATGGACTCTTGGGGAAGATCAGCCTGTTATCCCCGGGGTACCTTTTATCCGTTGAGCGACACCGCTTCCACATGCCGGTGCCGGATCACTAGTCCCGACTTTCGTCCCTGCTCGACTTGTCAGTCTCACAGTCAAGCTCCCTTGTGCACTTGCACTCAACACCTGATTGCCAACCAGGCTGAGGGAACCTTTGGGCGCCTCCGTTACATTTTGGGAGGCAACCGCCCCAGTTAAACTACCCACCAGGCACTGTCCCTGAACCAGATCATGGTCCGAGGTTAGATATCCAATACGATCAGAGTGGTATTTCAACAACGACTCCACAGTAACTGGCGTCACCGCTTCACAGTCTCCCACCTATCCTACACAAACCGAACCGAACACCAATACCAAGCTATAGTGAAGGTCCCGGGGTCTTTTCGTCCTGCCGCGCGTAACGAGCATCTTTACTCGTAATGCAATTTCGCCGAGTCTGTGGTTGAGACAGCAGAGAAGTCGTTACGCCATTCGTGCAGGTCGGAACTTACCCGACAAGGAATTTCGCTACCTTAGGATGGTTATAGTTACCACCGCCGTTTACTGGGGCTTAAATTCTCAGCTTCGCCACCGAAGTGACTAACCGGTCCTCTTAACCTTCCAGCACCGGGCAGGCGTCAGTCCGTATACATCGTCTTACGACTTCGCACGGACCTGTGTTTTTAGTAAACAGTCGCTTCTCTCTGGTCTCTGCGACCACACCCAGCTCAGACCGTAAAGATCGTC
>NZ_JBVOON010000038.1:1501-3191 GCF_055664235.1 Rhodococcus sp. NPDC019050
ATCCCGTGCATCCATCACCTGCACTCCCGAAGGAACACAGACAACTTTTGGACGGTTAGTACCGATGATTCATCATGGGCGCGTTCACACGGGTACGGGAATATCAACCCGTTGTCCATCGACTACGCCTGTCGGCCTCGCCTTAGGTCCCGACTCACCCTGGGCGGATTAACCTGGCCCAGGAACCCTTGGTCATTCGGCGGACGAGTTTCTCACTCGTCTTTCGCTACTCATGCCTGCATTCTCACTCGCATGGCCTCCACACCTAGGTCACCCCGATGCTTCCATGGCCACACGACGCTCCCCTACCCATCCACACCACTGCACACACTTCCATAGAAACATGCGGGTGTTATGTGAATGCCGCGGCTTCGGCGGTGTACTTGAGCCCCGCTACATTGTCGGCGCAGAACCACTTGACCAGTGAGCTATTACGCACTCTTTCAAGGGTGGCTGCTTCTAAGCCAACCTCCTGGTTGTCTCAGCGATCCCACATCCTTTTCCACTTAGTACACGCTTAGGGGCCTTAGCCGGCGATCTGGGCTGTTTCCCTCTCGACTACGAAGCTTATCCCCCGCAGTCTCACTGCCGCGCTCTCACTCACCGGCATTCGGAGTTTGGCTGATTTCGGTAAGCTTGTAGGCCCCCTAGACCATCCAGTAGCTCTACCTCCGGTGAGAAACACGCGACGCTGCACCTAAATGCATTTCGGGGAGAACCAGCTATCACGGAGTTTGATTGGCCTTTCACCCCTACCCACAACTCATCCCCTCAGTTTTCAACCTAAGTGGGTTCGGGCCTCCACGACGTCTTACCGTCGCTTCACCCTGGCCATGGGTAGATCACTCCGCTTCGGGTCTAGAACATGCCACTACGTCGCCCTATTCGGACTCGCTTTCGCTACGGCTACCCCACACGGGTTAACCTCGCGACATGCCGCTAACTCGCAGGCTCATTCTTCAAAAGGCACGCCATCACCAACCAACCACCAAAGGTTGCATCAGCTCTGACGGATTGTAAGCGCACGGTTTCAGGTACTATTTCACTCCCCTCCCGGGGTACTTTTCATCTTTCCCTCACGGTACTTGTCCGCTATCGGTCACCAGGGAGTATTCAGGCTTATCGGGTGGTCCCGACAGATTCACACCAGATTTCACGGGCCCGGTGCTACTTGGGTATTCACATCAACAGTCACCATGTTTTCGTCTACGGGACTCTCACCCTCTACGACAGGCCGTTCCAGACCACTTCGACTAACACGATGATTTCTTACTGTTGGCCGGCTCAGCAGCGCCGACACAATGAACCCCACAACCCCGCATACACAACCCCTGCCAGGTATCACATGTACACGGTTTAGCCTCTTCCGCTTTCGCTCGCCACTACTCACGGAATCACATGTTGTTTTCTCTTCCTGTGGGTACTGAGATGTTTCACTTCCCCACGTTCCCTCCACACACCCTATATATTCAGATGCGGGTAACACGACATCACTCGTGCTGGGTTTCCCCATTCGGAAATCCTCGGATCACAGCTCGGTTGACAGCTCCCCGAGGCATATCGCAGCCTCCCACGTCCTTCATCGGCTCCTGGTGCCAAGACATCCACCGTACGCTCATAAACACTTACTAACAAAGATGCTCGCGTCCACTGTGCAGTTCTCAAACAACACACAACAACCCCTACCGCA
>NZ_JBVOON010000039.1:0-4792 GCF_055664235.1 Rhodococcus sp. NPDC019050
GGGGAATAATAATTAATCGCTAAAACAATGAGAGGCGCTCTAGAAGGGGTAGAGTCCTGAAAATGCGGATTTACAACGGTAATGTAATTTTCACCCATAAATAAAGCCGATTTTAAGAAATCGACTGTTGAACTAAAGCTCCCTTTACTTTAAGTACATTTCTTCACAATCTTTAGATTAATTTATTGGATTATTTTTATGTGAAAGAGTGATATTAAATAAGAGCTTTAATTCGATTGACAAAAAAACCGTCCAGAAGGTATATTATATGTATCTAAGTTATGGAGGTTATTATGTCTATTTCAAAGCATGCTAATAAGAAAAAAAATATATTGATTGCTGCATCTGAAATTGTAAAAGAAGAAGGAGTTGTCAAACTCACATTAGAGGCAGTCGCCCAAAGAGCTGGCGTGAGTAAAGGTGGATTATTATACCATTTTCCTAGCAAGGAAGCATTAATTAAAGGAATGGTGGAAGATTGGACAAATAATTATTTCGAATGCATTAATACGTTAGTTAATAACGACGATGATAACGCAATAGGAAAATGGAATAGGGCTTATCTTAAATCTACATTTTCCGATTTAGAAAACAATAATCTAAATTCCGCACTAATGGCTGCTATGTTTATTAATCCAGATTTATTAGATGAATTCCGGCAGAGATACGATATTTTGCATACAAAGTTAATAACTGATGGAATTGATCCTGTCAAAATAACAATTACAAGATTATCCATAGATGGTCTTTGGTTTTCAGAAATATTTGGAATGGCACCATTAAATGAAGAACTAAAAACACAAGTTTTTGATGAACTAATAAACATGATTCAGGAGGACGAATAATGTCATATCTATATTTAGCACTTGCAATAGTGGGGGAGATTATTGGCTCTTCCCTATTAAAAGCATCTGAAGGCTTTTCAAAACTCTATCCTACAATAGGGGTAATAATAGCTTTCGTTGGTTGTTTTTTCTTTTTATCCTTGTCGCTAAAAACAATCCCCTTAAACACTGCATATGCATTATGGGCAGGTTTAGGACTTGTTTTGACTACAGTAATTTCAGTTTTAGTTTGGAAGGAAAAACTTAACATGGCTAGCATTGCAGGAATAACACTGATTCTTGTAGGAGTTGTAATATTGAATTTGTTTGGACCAGGACATGGAGAATCTGGTCATGAAGCAAGCGAAACTATTACAATGAATGAGACAATGGAATAACACATAAAAAAGTCCTTCTTAATAAAGAGAAGGACTTTTTAGCTTAATTAAGGGTATTTTTTGAAGTCCTTATTCAACAAACCTGCGTACGTTAGTTTAAGTGTATCACTTCACAATTCCAATAGAGTAGAGTTTATTGAGACATAATGAAATTAGCGTTTTAAATGACTTCTGACTGTCTCATAAGACTTGTATCAAATGCTTACCGTTGTAAATCCGCATTTCCCTGACGCTACCCCTAGAAGCGTCTTTTTTGCTTTTTAAGGGTTTTTACTAGGGGCAACCTCTTACAAAGGCGAGAGAGGCCCGTATGGCGTCTGTCAACGGTACCGGACCGAAGGGAGGATAAGGAGTTGATAGACTCACTTCACCAAGACCCTCTTGGTGTCTCAAAAGGCAACACCTTTTGAGCTGCCTACCGGCGAGGGAGCCCCTCAAGGATTGAGGGGTTGGGGAGTTCGATTAAGGGGGTCTGGGGAAGAGTTCCCCAGTGGGTTTGGGCAAAGCCCAAGGTTTGGCTTTTAGCGTCGCAGACCACATGAAACTTTGCGTGCAAAGTGTAGTGTGTTACACTTTCTATTAATCTATCGATTTTCAGAAAGGGTGCGTACCCCATGAGTTACTCCATTATCCGAATGCAGAAAATGAAATCAAATGGGATAAAAGGGATTCAATTTCACAACCAAAGAGAGAGGGAAAGTGAAACGAATCCCGACATCAATAAAGCTGATTCTCATCTGAATTATGACTTGATAAACGGTCAAAGGCAGATTGATTACAACGAGAAAATTAGCCAAGTAATTGAGGACAATGTGACCTCTGGAAAAAAGATCCGTAAAGATGCAGTTAAGCTGGCTGAATTCTTAATTACCTCTGACAAGGAATTCTTCGATAAAATTTCACCCAAAGAGCAGAAAAGGTATTTTGAAACGGCTCATGAGTTCCTTGCTGATCGATACGGTGAAAAGAATTTAATCTATGCGACTGTTCACTATGACGAGAAAACCCCTCACATGCACGTAGGCTTCGTTCCAGTAACGGAGGATGGCCGACTATCGGCTAAAGATTTCTTTGGCCAGAAAAAGCAACTGGTGAGTCTTCAGGACGATTTTAATCAGTACCTGAAGCAAAATGACTTTAATTTGGAAAGAGGGGTCTCGTCGAGCCGTAAACACGTGGAGACGGCTAAATATAAGGCTCAAACGTTTCAAAGCATGGAGAAGGAAGCCCAAGAGAAATATGAGCGGACAATGGGGCATATTCAAGAGATTGATGATAAATCGAAATCGATTGCGAATATCGAAGCTAAAAAGGTTCTAGGGCTTGTTGGAATGAAGGAACAAGACTACAAAAGCCTAGTCGATTATGCGACCAATGGTGTGGCTTATCAGCTACAAGCAGAGAATCTGCAGAAAGAGTTGGAAAAGACTCAAAAAGAAGTTACGCAGCTGAAAGCTGATATGCAAATTGGACAAGATAAAATTCGCTATTACTACAAAGATATTGAAGAGAATTTAGACTCCTTAGCAGAGAAAAAAGCACTGCAAAAAGTGAAGCAAACAGACATTGTAAAGAACTATGGAGACTTGATAGAAAAGTACAATGGACTCGTTAATAAATATAATGACCAGTTGAAGGAGAAAAAGGAGTTAAAACAACAGGTGGACACTCTAAAAATTGAGAACCGGTCTTACCAAAATGAGAATCGGGAATTGAAATTAGAGAACGGAAAATTGAAGGGAAAACTCGTGCAGATCAGCAAGGAGTTTTCTGTTTTTAAAGAGAGGGTGGGCAAAGTTTTACACGCTCAACTTGACCGAGTAAAAACGTTCTTGAGGATGAATGATGTAGACCGAAGTACAATCAAGTTCCTGGATGATAGGCAAGATAAATTAGTCCAGGACTCTTTAGAAAAAATGGAGAAGCCACAAAGGCAAAAAGGGATGGAGATGGAACGCTGATGAAGGTGAAACAATTGGTTGAGAAGTTGGAGAAACTAGACCAAGAGGGAGAATTAATGCTTTTTATGAGGGATAGAAAGAGACCTCATTTAGGTTCTGGAACTCTTATTCCAATAAAAGATATTGGTGTTTTTACAAGTGTTGACCAAGATTCAAATGAGGGCAAATATGCTCTTGAAATAAAGAAAGGCGAGTAGTTATCTACTCGCTTTATTTTAAGTTTTCACGTTCTCTAAGGGCTTTAAATTTATCAAATTGGCTTTTGTATTCAAAGTCCTTGTTTTCCTTTTTGCTGACAAGGATTTTACCATCGTATTTAGCAAATTTCTTTTTGTCATTGCCATCTGTCCAAGCAAGGTCTTCGTTCACTACATAGACGTTTGATGTTCCCATTTTTAAAACATTTAAAAATCCATTCTCCTCTAAAAGCTTTACTGCTCTGTAAACTGTTGACCTTGATTTGCCAAAATAATCTTCAAAAACTGCATAAGAACAAGCTAAAGCATTTCTGTTATCCATGTGTTCCAAGATAAAAAATAATAAAGAACTTGCGAAGTTATGATTTGCCATTAACCATCTTAATTCTGGCATGTTGTCACGATAAAGCTGGATGAAATTATGATTTTTCTTTTTCTCTTCAAATTGCTCTTTGTCTTTGTTTTCTTGCTGTTCAAGATCAATAAGTCTTTGAAGCATTTGAAGTTGTTCAGGGGTTAACTCAACATTAATTTTTCTCTGCTCGTCCAATTTACGCACCTCTGCTGGCATAGAATCCTTCTCTCCCTTGTTATGTATCATCAGCTGTGATACCTATATGTATAATTTATGACACATCATAGGTCAAAAATGAACTATAGTCAAGCAAAAAATGACACATCTTAATTCAACTATGTGTCACAAGCTATGACACATATACGTGTCACAAGCTATGACACATTACCTTAACTAAAACATTGATATATCAACATTTTTTCTGTGTTCCCTTCTATATCTCCTAAAGGGCTTTTCTCCACGCAAGGTTCGGGTAGTATTTTTCGGACAGACCACCGAAAAATCTCCACCCTTTTCTCCTTGCATTCCGAAATTTTGGCGGTGCTGTACTTTCGCCAAGCCGACGTACCTAAAACGAGGAATTCAGGAAATCGGCTTGCTCGAGCCATTATACCGCCAAAACCGCCAGAGCTTCCGTTCATAAATTTTCTCTTTTGCCTTATGGATCTACGCAATATGGGGGCTTCCCCCAAACCCCCTTGCCAGCCTCCACCCTAAAACAAGGGGAGAATTGATGGTGTTCGAATAAAAATCTTTGATATTTAGAAATCTAATTTTAAAGAAGGGAGTTGAGCTTTCATGAATAGTAACAGTAGCATTAATAAAAGTAATTTAAATTTATTAGCCGTAGTAGCACTAGGATTGACGACAATTTACACCGCAATATTAGCGACTCAATTAATGTCCACAAAACATAAAGTTGATTATTTATATTACAAAGAACATTTTCAAAAAAATAATAAGGGGAATAATAATTAATCGCTAAAACAATGAGAGGCGCTCTAGAAGGGGTAGAGTCCTGAAAATGCGGATTTACAACGGTAATGTAATTTTCACC
>NZ_JBVOON010000040.1:0-3342 GCF_055664235.1 Rhodococcus sp. NPDC019050
TGGGGCGGCATGGCACCGCCGAAAGACCTCAATATGGTCAAGCCCATCGAACGCGTTCTGCGCTCAGGCCTGTTCGGACCCTGGGACAAGCCCGACATCGAGGGCCTCGACGAACTGCCCAAGGCACTCAACCCCGCCAACTTCCACAGCTGGGGCCAGGACAGCTTCGAGTTCTTCCCCAACATGACCCTGCTCATCTGGGAGCCGGGCTGGTACCTGACCTACAACTACTGGCCCACCGCCGTCGACAAGCACATCTTCGAAGCCAGCCTGTACTTCGTCCCCCCGAAGAACGCCCGCGAACGCCTCGCCCAGGAACTCGCCGCGGTCACCTTCAAGGAATACGCCCTCCAGGACGCCAACACCCTCGAAGCCACCCAAACCATGATCGGCACCCGCGCAGTGACCGAATTCCCCCTCTGCGACCAGGAAATGCTCCTGCGCCACCTCCACAAAACCGTCGCAGACTACGTCAAGGAGCACCGCGATGCCGCTGCCAACTGAGTTCTCCGACCTCGAGCCCTACGCCGACTGGGCCCTGGCCACCGAACCCGAGCGCTACGCCAAACGCCTCGCCTCGACCATGCCCGAAATGCAGCAGTTCTACGACGCCGCCTTCACCCGCCTCGAAGACGCCATCACCTACTGCGACAAATTCGACCTCGACGACCTGCCCGACGACGCCCGCAGCCTCATGCACCTGATGCAATCACTGGTCATGGTGTCCTTCCCCATCGAAGTCTGGAAACAACCCCGCGTCCCCGACAGCGGCGCCGCCTGGGCCACCATCACCAAAGAACCGGTGATCTGACCCTTCGCCCATGCCTACAAGCCCGCATCCGTGTACCGACCCTCATCGGGTCGGGATACGGATGCGGGCGTTGTTGTTCACCACAAATACTTGTGGCCTAACTGGTCCTCTATCACAAAGTCCGAAATGTACGTTAGCTCCGGAATTTCGGAGTCAAGATCAACATGGTTGGATGTGGACCAGATCCTGGTCGGCTACCCGTCTTCCCGACAGTGGCCCCGGTTCCTCGCACCCCCGCAGCTCCACTTCTTCTGAGAGGAAGAAACATGACCGAACTCGAGAAGCTGAACTTCTTCACCGACCCCTCCCTCGTGGGCGATCCGAGCCCGTACTACGACGCGATGCGGGAAAGTTGCCCGGTCAAGCGCGAGCCGCACCACAACGTCATGATGGTCACCGGATACGAGGAAGCCATCCAGGTCCTGAACGACGAAAAGACCTTCTCTTCGTGCATCTCGGTGGCGGGCCCGTACTCGGGATTCCCCCTCCCCACCGACAGCGACGACATCACGGACCTGATCGAAGAGACGCGTCCCAAGCTGCCCATGAACGACCAGCTGCCGACGATGGATCCGCCGCAGCATACCGACCATCGCGCCCTGCTGATGCGCCTGATCACCCCGAAGCGCCTCAAGGAGAACGAAGAGTTCATCTGGCGCCTGGCCGACAAGCTGCTCGACGACCTCCTTGCCAAGGGCTCGGGCGAGGTCATCAGCGAGTTCGCCGCCCCGTTCGCCATGCTCGTGATCGCCGACCTGCTCGGCGTCCCGGAGAGCGACCACCAGGAATTCATCGAGGGCCTCAACCTGGTGATGAAGGACGGCATCTCGATCGGCAGCACGCAGGGTACCGAGCTCAAGCTCAACCCCATGGAGTTCCTCTACCAGAAGTTCGGTGCCTACATCGAGGACCGGCGGGCGAACCCGCAGGACGACGTCCTGACCGGTCTTGCCACCGCTACCTTCCCGGACGGCACGCTTCCGCCGGTCGACGACGTCCTCCGCATCGCCGCGAACGTGTTCTCCGCGGGCCAGGAGACCACGGTCCGCCTGGTGAGCTCCGGGCTCCGCATCCTCGCCGAGGACCCCGAACTCCAGCAGACCCTGCGTGAAGACCCCGAGCGGATCAACAACTTCATCGAGGAGACGCTGCGCTTGGAGAGCCCGATCAAGGGCGACTTCCGGCTCTCCAAGGTTCCGACCGAGGTCGGCGGTGTCGAGGTCCCGGCCGGCACGATCATGATGCTCGTGAACGGTGCCGCCAACCGCGACCCCCGCCAGTTCTCCGAGCCGGCCGAGTTCGATCTCGACCGTCGCAACGCGCGTACCCATATCGCTTTCGGTCGCGGCATCCACGCGTGCCCGGGCGCCCCGCTCGCTCGCACCGAGGCGCGCGTCGGCTTCGAGCGACTGCTCGAGCGGACCAGCAAGATCGCCATCTCGGAGAAGGTGCACGGTCCCGAGGGCGACCGCAAGTTCGACTACCTGCCCACGTTCATCCTCCGCGGCCTGATGACGCTGCACCTGGACTTCGCGCTCGCGGAAGCCGACGCGAAGTGAAGGTTTCCGTCGACGACGACTCCTGCCGCGGCCACGGGGTCTGTCTTGCTCTCTGCCCCGAGGTGTTCGATCTCAGCGACGGCGGGTACGCCGTGACCCTCGTGTCGGAAGTTCCTTCCGAGCACGAGGATTCGGTGCGCGAAGCTGCGGCGAGTTGCCCCGAACGCGCCATCACGATCACCTGATCCACTCGACTCGACGATAGGCGTCGGTCCGGACCGTAAGGTCCGGGCCGACGCCTTTTCTGTTTCCGAGGCGCATCCCTACACCAAAGTTGTTGCCTCCCTTGCGCGGACGGAAAAGGTTTGATTCCCTTCGGGATACTGCCCGAAAACTCGACGAGGAGAGTCATGCCCAAGGGATACGTCGTTCTCACCGAAGCCATCAAAGATCCCGAGGGAATGAGCGCCTACAGCGCAGCCTCCGCCCCTTCGCTCGGCCGGAACGGTGCGTCCGTGCTCTCCGTGGATGCCCGGCCGACAATCCTGGAGGGTGAGTGGCACGGCGACCGAACGGTCGTGCTCGAGTTCGAATCCGTCGAGGCGGCGCAGGCGTGGTACGACTCGGAGGAGTACCAGGCGGCGGTTCCTCTGCGCCACGCCGCAGCAGATACCAACGCGGTGATCCTGCAGGGCTTCGAGATGCCGGCCCGCCCGGCCTGAACGGCTGCCCCACCCCACTTCCTGCGTACGTAGGCCCGGACCTCTCGGTCCGGGCCTACTGCTTTCTGCCGTCGCCGGATCGACCCGTTGACGCGGTACCGGTTGTGTGAAAATCTAATGTTCATGAATGAGAGCGTCATTCTCATTCGAGAGATCACACAGCGGGTGCGATCGGGTTCCGGGTTGCGGACAGATGGTTCCGCACACGGTGACAAGTTCGAAGACGAAAGGTAGAAAGCCTTGCCCCACTTCACCAAACCGGCCGAGGGAAGCTGGACCGAGCACTATCCCGAACTCGGTACCGCCCCCG
>NZ_JBVOON010000041.1:0-3287 GCF_055664235.1 Rhodococcus sp. NPDC019050
CTCGAGCGAAACAGCATAGTATCCAGCACGACTCGTTGATCACTACGTCTACTGCAGAGCCGATCCGAAGTCCACCACTCCACGGGGCACTATCGACTGGCGAGACACACCGCTACAGATTGACGGATCATGGGCGAGACAATGGAGCTCGTCAACGTCGGAACGCTCATTCCTCCCTTGCTGGATCCGCCATCCTTCTGCTCGATCGAGTTCGATCTGATTCCCGTCAACCGCGGAGGCTCAGTCGGGACTTTGCCAGGCGAGTGTTCCCGAAGTGGTCGGTGTCCAGTCATCATGAAATGTGCCTCGTACCCGGATGGCGTCGACGACATCCGCGACCATGGCGCTAGCCGAGGACCACAGAGGGCGCGAACCACCCGCCGTGGCGGAGTACTCGACGACACAACCGTGCAGCGAGCCGGTGCGGATGTCGACGCACAGCGACGTACCAGCGGCGTCATCTGCGATGGGAATCAGCTCGGGTACAAACACTTCGGCCGGAGTGCCAGCGGGCGCTGTCCGAATCGCCGACTCGTCCGGTACGGAACCCTCCGGCCAGCGCTCTCGTAGATCGTCGGTGATCTGCATCCACATGTCCCAAGTGGTGATCGCTTCGTTGAGTGAGAGCAGCCGGAACATCGGCACGATCTCGATACCTCCGGGGTGGAGGCTGAACAGCTCGCGGATCTCGTCGGGCCACCGGTATCCGGTGTGGTTCTCGGCGGCGGCGAGATCGTTGTCGGTGGCGCCTGGTGTCGTCGTGTCGTCGAGGGCTCCGGTGGAAGCGAGGTCTTGCCACAACGCGGCTAGATGGCCTCCGACGATGTCGTAGCGTGGTCCTTCTAACCCGTCTCTATCGGCGCTCTTCCGCTCGGGCAGTGCGGCAGTATCGCGTTCGGTTACTGATTGTTGCTGTTGTGCATCCCACTTGCGCAAGGCTTCTTCGGCGCTGGCAACGGCCTCGTTCAATGGCAGGAAGCCGTCAAGGCCGGGAAGATCGATCGGTCCCTTCAGGCCGTTTATTAGGAGGCGACCGGGAATGGTTTTGATGGTGCTTCCGGTTCTTTCCGCCCATTCCTGGGCGGCATGCACTGCATCGCGTGCTGCCTCCGCGATTGAATCAGAGTTGTTGATTCCGTGCAGTCCCTGTCCGCCCCCGGTGTCACCACGGCGGTAGAAGACGGTCAGATCCCATGCGATCATGACTGCAACCTCCATTCTGGCCCGAGTATCGGGGCCGGCACATTCCCGGCCCCGATACTCATCATCCTGTGGGGAGAGATCCGCCGTTCGCATCGACGTGGAACGGATCGTTCATCAGCACTCGGTTCCAATGGTAGAACCAGCGCAAGTCAACTCCGCCTCCTCTGTTGTCGTTTCGGTTGATGAAGCAGATGCTGTACCCGGGTCCCGTGCCACCCTGCGCCACTGCGGGCAGCTGGCAGCCGGGAAACGTCCGCTCGACGCCGCCAGCGGCCGCGCCCTCAAGTGATGAGGCGAACGGGTATTCGTCGCAGTCGGTGTTTGTGGGAACTGGAGAAGGCACGCGGGGATTCTTCCTGCAGGCGTTGTCACGGTTCTCGGTCTCGTATTCTCGTGTTCCCTTGTGGAGTGGTGCTGCTGATAGGGATCCGGGGGTTCCGGATGCCTGCGATGCTGCGATATGACCGGTCAACTCATTGCGGCTCGGACCGTAGTAGAGGACCGGCGTCTGCCCTGGATAGATACATCCGATGCGGCCGGGAGTCATGTCGTTATCACAGCGGATCGTCGGGAAGTTGACCGGCTGAACATGCTGGATTTCCACCCAACTGTACGAAGACGACGGCCGGAAGTTGTGGTCGATCATCGGGATTGCCGCCTCGACAGCACCTGCTACAGGAGTGGGAGTGGTCATTGTGAACTCCTTGTAGTAGGTCGTGCCAGGAGCCATTTCCCACCAGTTCATTTCGCTCCCACTATGGGAGCACGTGCCGATGGTGCAGCGGACGTCTGCTTTGAGTTGGGCGTACTGCATTGCCCCGGTGGTGCTCTTCACGATGTACCGGTAGCGAAAATCGATGTTCTTGCTGTTCCAATACGTACGGGCCTCGGTCTCGAGGTCCATATCGAGGGCCCCGACAGGGGAGCCTCCCGGCTCGTGGATGACGTACCGGACGGAGGTTGCTCGGCAGGCGTAGAGCCGCCTCTCGTACCAATTTGGGTAGTTTTCCCAGCATGCTGCCTCGACGACGCTGTTGGGAGGTTGGGGTTCTGACAGCGGCGTCACCTGATCCCCGGACCGAGCTTCCGGAGAGGTCTCGAGACAGGGGATGACGACGTTCGGGTTCGGATCCCTCGGCATCCGAGCGACTTCGTCACACGTGGGCATGACTACGTCGTTCTGTCTCATTACGCCAGGCAAGACAGTGTTTGGGTTCGGTACGGTGACGCCATCGGTACAGATTCCGCTGGGGCACGGACCTGTTGGGTCGTCGAAAACCGACTGTTGTTCTCCGAGATGGGCGTAGACGGTCCCGTTCTCGAAGTTCTGTCCGAATCCCCCGTCGACCGGGTATTCATCGCTTACCGGGAAGCCGTACTGCCCAGCCTCCCATCCGCTGCTCTCCCACTGGTTTCGGATTTCGCCCCGGACCATGAAGGTCTTTGATCCGTTTTTCTGATAGAGGGATCCGCCCTCGAAGTGGGCGAACCGTCCTTGCCCATTCGGGGTTGCCTGCTCGTCGTTCACTGGAAACCCGAGCGGTCCGGTGTCTCCGTTCAGCGACCACCATTTTTCACGGAACGGCAGGTACAAGGCATGGGCGCCGGTGGGGCCGGACCAGGTGATGGTGCCGTTGAGGAAGTTGTTGTAGCGGCCGTTGTGCCTGGTTGCCCAGATCTCGTCGCTGCTGGGGTATCCGAGGGGACCGGTTTCTGCTCCGAGGGCGTTGTACTTGTCTCGGATCGCTCCGCCGACGATGCCGAGGGACAGCGGGCTCCAGTAGATCGCGGCTCCCGACTGGAATTCCTGGCGACGGCCGTTCTGGAGAATTATCTCGTCACTGGTCGGGTAGCCGAGCCAACCGGATTCCCAGCCATGCTCGCCCCACTTCATCATGAAGTGATTCAATACCGGGTGCGCGCCAGCATTCGGGTGCCAGTAGATCGGGCCGTTGACGAATGTGACGCGTTGCCCCACTCCATCAGGATGGGCCTTGACCCCCGTCCGTGGACACGGGTGGTGGATTACGCCGCGGATGCCAGCGTAGCGATGTAGAGGCTCTCGTAGGTGTTCGGGGACCGGT
>NZ_JBVOON010000042.1:0-2939 GCF_055664235.1 Rhodococcus sp. NPDC019050
CAAGTTAAGTTAGAAAGGGCGCACGGTGGATGCCTTGGCACTAGGAGCCGATGAAGGACGGGACTAACACCGATATGCTTCGGGGAGCTGTAAGTAAGCTTTGATCCGGAGATTTCCGAATGGGGAAACCCACTATCCGTAATGGGATAGTATCGTTACTTGAATACATAGAGTAACTGAAGGCAGACCCGGGGAACTGAAACATCTAAGTACCCGGAGGAAGAGAAAGCAAACGCGATTCCCTTAGTAGCGGCGAGCGAAACGGGATTAGCCCAAACCAAGAGGCTTGCCTCTTGGGGTTGTAGGACACTCTACATGGAGTTACAAAGGAACGGGGTAGATGAATAGGTCTGGAAAGGCCAGTCACAGAAGGTAAAAACCCTGTAGTCGAAACTTCGTTCCCTCCTGAGTGGATCCTGAGTACGGCGGGACACGAGAAATCCCGTCGGAAGCAGGGAGGACCATCTCCCAAGGCTAAATACTCCCTAGTGACCGATAGTGAACCAGTACCGTGAGGGAAAGGTGAAAAGCACCCCGGAAGGGGAGTGAAATAGATCCTGAAACCGTGTGCCTACAAGTAGTTAGAGCCCATTAATGGGTGATAGCGTGCCTTTTGTAGAATGAACCGGCGAGTTACGATTACATGCAAGGTTAAGTTGAAGAGACGGAGCCGCAGCGAAAGCGAGTCTGAATAGGGCGATAGAGTATGTGGTCGTAGACCCGAAACCAGGTGATCTACCCATGTCCAGGGTGAAGTCCAGGTAACACTGGATGGAGGCCCGAACCCACGCACGTTGAAAAGTGCGGGGATGAGGTGTGGGTAGCGGAGAAATTCCAATCGAACTTGGAGATAGCTGGTTCTCTCCGAAATAGCTTTAGGGCTAGCCTCAAGGTAAGAGTATTGGAGGTAGAGCACTGTTTGGACTAGGGGCCCCCATCGGGTTACCGAATTCAGACAAACTCCGAATGCCAAATACTTATCCTTGGGAGTCAGACTGCGAGTGATAAGATCCGTAGTCAAGAGGGAAACAGCCCAGACCACCAGCTAAGGTCCCAAAGTATACGTTAAGTGGAAAAGGATGTGGAGTTGCTTAGACAACCAGGATGTTGGCTTAGAAGCAGCCACCATTTAAAGAGTGCGTAATAGCTCACTGGTCGAGTGACTCTGCGCCGAAAATGTACCGGGGCTAAACGTATCACCGAAGCTGTGGATTGACATCTATGATGTCAGTGGTAGGAGAGCGTTCTAAGGGCGTTGAAGCTAGACCGTAAGGACTGGTGGAGCGCTTAGAAGTGAGAATGCCGGTATGAGTAGCGAAAGATGAGTGAGAATCTCATCCACCGAATGCCTAAGGTTTCCTGAGGAAGGCTCGTCCACTCAGGGTTAGTCGGGACCTAAGCCGAGGCTGAAGAGCGTAGGCGATGGACAACAGGTTGATATTCCTGTACCACCTTATGAATCGTTTGAGCGATGGGGGGACGCAGGAGGATAGGGTAAGCGTGCTGTTGGATTAGCACGTCCAAGCAGTTAGGCTGGTAATGAGGCAAATCCCATTACCGTGAAGGCGGAGCTGTGACGGCGAGGGAAATATAGTACCGAAGTTCCTGATTCCACACTGCCAAGAAAAGCCTCTAGCGAGATTCAAGGTGCCCGTACCGCAAACCGACACAGGTAGGCGAGGAGAGAATCCTAAGGTGAGCGAGAGAACTCTCGTTAAGGAACTCGGCAAAATGACCCCGTAACTTCGGGAGAAGGGGTGCTCTTTTGGGTGCAAGCCCGAGAGAGCCGCAGTGAATAGGCCCAGGCGACTGTTTAGCAAAAACACAGGTCTCTGCGAAGCCGTAAGGCGAAGTATAGGGGCTGACACCTGCCCGGTGCTGGAAGGTTAAGAGGAGGGGTTAGCGTTCGCGCGAAGCTCTGAATTGAAGCCCCAGTAAACGGCGGCCGTAACTATAACGGTCCTAAGGTAGCGAAATTCCTTGTCGGGTAAGTTCCGACCCGCACGAAAGGTGTAACGATCTGGGCACTGTCTCAACGAGAGACTCGGTGAAATTATAGTACCTGTGAAGATGCAGGTTACCCGCGACAGGACGGAAAGACCCCGTGGAGCTTTACTGTAGCCTGATATTGAATTTTGGTACAGCTTGTACAGGATAGGTAGGAGCCTTGGAAGCCGGAGCGCCAGCTTCGGTGGAGGCATTGGTGGGATACTACCCTGGCTGTATTGACATTCTAACCCGCACCCCTTATCGGGGTGGGAGACAGTGTCAGGTGGGCAGTTTGACTGGGGCGGTCGCCTCCTAAAAAGTAACGGAGGCGCCCAAAGGTTCCCTCAGAATGGTTGGAAATCATTCGTAGAGTGTAAAGGCACAAGGGAGCTTGACTGCGAGACCTACAAGTCGAGCAGGGACGAAAGTCGGGCTTAGTGATCCGGTGGTTCCGCATGGAAGGGCCATCGCTCAACGGATAAAAGCTACCCCGGGGATAACAGGCTTATCTCCCCCAAGAGTCCACATCGACGGGGAGGTTTGGCACCTCGATGTCGGCTCATCGCATCCTGGGGCTGTAGTCGGTCCCAAGGGTTGGGCTGTTCGCCCATTAAAGCGGTACGCGAGCTGGGTTCAGAACGTCGTGAGACAGTTCGGTCCCTATCCGTCGTGGGCGTAGGAAATTTGAGAGGAGCTGTCCTTAGTACGAGAGGACCGGGATGGACGCACCGCTGGTGTACCAGTTGTCTTGCCAAAGGCATAGCTGGGTAGCTATGTGCGGAAGGGATAAGTGCTGAAAGCATCTAAGCATGAAGCCCCCCTCGAGATGAGATTTCCCATAGCGTAAGCTAGTAAGATCCCTGAAAGATGATCAGGTTGATAGGTTTGAGGTGGAAGCGTGGTGACACGTGGAGCTGACAAATACTAATAGATCGAGGACTTAACTAAAA
>NZ_JBVOON010000043.1:0-2001 GCF_055664235.1 Rhodococcus sp. NPDC019050
CGGCCGCACCCGCGCAACCAACGGCACCCCGGCACCCCCACCGGACACCTGCTCCACCCGCCCCGCCAGCTCCCCGACAGTGGCCGCCTCGAACAACACCCGCACCGGCACCCGAGTACCCAACGCCGCACCCAGACGCGCCACCACCTGGGTCGCAATCAGCGAGTTACCACCCAAGGCGAAGAAATCATCATCGAGCCCCACCCGCTCGACACCGAGCACCTCCGAAAACACCGACGCCACAACCTGTTCGACGGCAGTCTGCGGCGCCCGGAACTCCCGAGCCTCGAACACCGGCGCAGGCAACGCCTTCCGATCGAGCTTCCCACTGCTGTTGAGCGGCAACTCATCGAGCACCACAAACACCGACGGCACCATATACGCAGGCAACAACCCCGAAACGAACCCCGCCAACCCATCACGATCCACCACGGCCCCCACAGCCGGCACCACATACCCCACAAGCTGATCCCCGACACCCGACGCCGACACCACCACCGCAGCCTGCGCGACCGAATCATGCGACACCAACGCCGCCTCGATCTCACCGAGCTCGATCCGCAACCCCCGCAACTTCACCTGAAAATCGGAACGACCGACATACACCAACTCACCATCAGCACTCCACCGCACCACATCACCCGTGCGATAAAGACGCTCCCCCACACCGAACGGCGACGCCACAAAACGCTCCGCCGACAAATCCGGCCGACCCACATACCCACGAGCCAACTGCACACCCGACAGATACAACTCACCCACAACACCCACCGGCACCGGCACCAACCGCTGATCCAAAACATAGGCCCGGGTATTCCACACAGGCGCCCCGATCGGCACCGCACCCGCCACACCCACCTCGACCGACCGCGCCGTGACATGCACCGTCGCCTCGGTCGGACCATACAAATTGTGCAACCGCGGCAAACCCAGAGCAGCACACTGATCGACCAACGCCGCAGGGAACGCTTCACCCGCAACAAGAACCACACGCAACGACACACACTCCTCGCGCGTCGCAACAGCAGCGAACACCGCAAGCATCGACGGCACGAACGACGTCGCAGTAATCCCCTCCCGATGGATCACACGAGCAAGATACGCAGGATCCCGATGCCCATCAGGTCCCGCCATCACCACACGCGCACCCACCGCCAACCCACCGAACAGCTCCCACACCGACACATCGAACGTGAACGGCGTCTTCTGCAACACCACATCATCGGCCGACAACCCGTACTCGGATGTCAGCCACGACACCTGATTGACCACCGAACAATGCGACACCGCCACACCCTTCGGCCGGCCCGTCGACCCCGACGTGAAAATCACATACGCAGTGTTGCCCGGCCGCAACGGCGCAACCCGCTCCGCATCCGACACCGGACCCGCCGCAACACCCGAAAGATCCAGCGTGTCGATCAACACCACCGGCACCGACCCGAACCCGAACCCGGACTCGGACTCGGACTCGGGAAGCTCGAACCCGTCCCGCGACGTCGACACCACCAACACCGGCGACACCGACTCCACAATGAAACCATTACGCTCGACAGGCTGATCCGGATCGAGCGGCACATACGCCCCACCCGCACGCACGATCGCATACATCCCCACCAACAGATCCAACGACCGGCGAACCGCCAACCCCACCGTCGTCTCCGGACCCACACCCCGCGAGATCAGATACCGCGCAAGACGATTCACCCGCGCATCGAACTGCGCATACGTCAACGACTCGTCTTCGAACACCACCGCAATCGCGTCGGGATTCGACGCGACCTGCGCATCGAACCGGTCCAGCAACGTCCCATCCGGCACCGGACGCGCCGTATCGTTCCACCGCTCGAGCACCGCACTACGCTCATCGGCGCCCAGCAGATCGATATCCCCCACCCGCAACGACGGATCGGACACCACCGACTCGAGGATCCGCACGAACCGCTCCGCAAACCCCTCCACCGTTGCGGCATCGAAAAGCTCGGTCGCATACGTGAACTC
>NZ_JBVOON010000044.1:0-1892 GCF_055664235.1 Rhodococcus sp. NPDC019050
CTGATCTCGCGGGGTGTGGGTCCGGAGACGACGGTGGGGCTGGCGGTGCGCCGGTCGTTGGATCTGCTGGTGGGGATGTATGCGATCGTGCGGGCCGGTGGTGCGTATGTGCCGATCGATCCGGATCAGCCTGCCGAGCGTAATGGTTTCATTGTGGAGTCGGTGTCGCCGGTGTTGGTGGTGTCGACGTCGCGGGACGGGTTCGAGCTTCCCGAGTCCGAGTTCGGGTCCGGGTCGGTTCCGGTGGTGTCGATCGACACTCTGGATCTTTCGGGCGTTGCGGCCGGTCCGGTGTCGGATGCGGAGCGGATTTCGCCGTTGCGGCCGTCGAATACGGCGTATGTGATTTTCACGTCGGGGTCGACGGGCCGGCCGAAGGGTGTGGCGGTGTCGCATGGTTCGGTGGTCAATCAGGTGTCGTGGTTGGTAGCCGAGTACGGGCTGTCGCCGGAAGATGTGGTGTTGCAGAAGACGCCGTTTACGTTCGATGTGTCGGTGTGGGAGCTGTTCGGCGGGTTGGCAGCGGGTGCGCGTGTGGTGATCGCGAGCACCGACGGACATCGGGATCCGGCGTATCTTGCTCGCGTGATCCATCAGGAGCGGATCACTGCGACGTCGTTCGTGCCGTCGATGCTTGCTGTGTTCGCCGCTGTCGCCACGCGCGAGGAGTGCGCGTCGTTGCGTGTGGTTCTTGTTGCGGGTGAAGCGTTCCCTGCGGCGTTGGTCGATCAGTGCGCTGGACTCGGTTTGCCGCAGTTGCACAACTTGTACGGTCCGACCGAGGCGACGGTGCATGTCACGGCGCGGTCGGCCGAGGCGGGTATTGCGGGTGCGGTCCCGATCGGCACCCCTGTGTGGAATACCCGGACCTATGTTTTGGACCAGCGGCTGGTGCCGGTGCCGGTCGGAGTTATCGGTGAGCTGTATCTGTCGGGTGTGCAGGTCGCGAGGGGGTATTTCGGGCGTGCAGCATTGTCGGCGGAGCGTTTTGTGGCGTCGCCGTTCGGTGTGGGTGAGCGTCTTTATCGCACGGGTGATGTGGTGCGGTGGAATGCCGATGGGGAGTTGGAGTACATCGGTCGTTCCGATTTTCAGGTGAAGTTGCGGGGGTTGCGGATCGAGCTCGGTGAGATCGAATCTGCTCTTCTGAGCTTGGATGGTGTCGGTCAGGCTGTGGTGCTGGTGCGTTCGGATGCGCATGCGGGTGAGCAGTTGGTGGCGTATGTGGTGCCGGCTGCGGGTGCGTCGGTGGATTCTGTGGTGTTGTTGCGTCGGTTGGGTGCGGTGTTGCCGGGTTATATGGTGCCGTCGGCGATGGTGGTGCTCGATGAGTTCCCGCTCAACAGCAGTGGGAAGCTTGATCGTAAGGCGTTGCCTTCCCCTGTCTTCGAGGCTCGGGAGTTCCGGGCGCCGCAGACAACCGTCGAGCAGGTTGTGGCGTCGGTGTTTTCCGAGGTGCTCGGTGTCGAGCGTGTCGGGCTCGATGATGATTTCTTCGCTTTGGGTGGTAACTCGCTGATTGCGACCCAGGTGGTCGCGCGCCTGGGTGCGGGGCTCGGTACTCGGGTGCCGGTGCGGGTGTTGTTCGAGGCGTCCACCGTCGGGGAACTTGCGGTGCGGGTGGAGCAGGTGTCCGGTGGGAGTGCCGGGGTTCCGTTGGTTGCTCGGGTTCGGCCTGCGCAGATTCCGTTGTCGTTGGCGCAGCAGCGGATGTGGTTCCTCAACCGGTTGGATCCGGGGTCGGCGGCGAACAATATTCCGGCGGTAATCAGGTTGTCGGGATCGTTGGATGTCGATGCGTTGCAGGCCGCGGTGTCGGATGTCGTCGCACGGCACGAGTCGTTGCGGACGGTGTATCCGGAGATCGACGGAGTCGGATTCCAAGAGATCCT
>NZ_JBVOON010000045.1:0-1796 GCF_055664235.1 Rhodococcus sp. NPDC019050
AATTTGTATCTTATGAATATTGCCTAGATATTCATTTTCATAGTTTTTGGAATATGTTATATATTCGTCATGAGACTTTAGCAGAGTCTCTTTTTCTTTTTCCGTCAAAATATACTCTTCAGGCTTCTTTAACCCTCTACTCGAAAAATAAGACTTCTCTCCAAGTAATCTTTCGTCAATATTATCCTTTATCATATATTTCGTTATATAAGCCCCTACATTGTCCACGTGGTCTATTTTATTTATTTTAACAAACCCATGACCCCAGATGTCCGATAGAACGTCTACAGGCGTGTAAGGAAGGTTATAGACCAATAGGTGATAATGTATAGCCCCTCGTTTCTGAAACTCAATTACAGCAGTGTATTTTAGTTTTATTTTTAAAGTGTAATTCAGCCTTTGGATAAACTTTTTGAAGTTATAGTTAGATTGTTTTATGTCCTGCATGTTTTCAGCATATGTAAGTGTGAAAAATTTCGGTTGCTCGTTCCACGCATTTGCATTGGCATTTGCTTGGTTAAACACTTGCTTCCTTGCACGATATAACACATCAGACCTGTTCTTCATCTTTGTTTCAGCATCATTTATCCAATCATGATCAGACTGTTTTTTCCTACCAGCATTTTCACGAACTGCATCTTTACCTGTTGCTACCTCTTTCTCGTAGCTCAATAATTCCCATACACCGCCACTTTTTATTAGTTTGTGACGATACCTCAATTATAAAATACCTCTCTTCCTTGTCTAAATTTTTCTGCTTATTAATCGCTATAATCAAGTTAAGTAAGAAACAGAAATAGCGATTAAATATTAACCTATTTTTCTATCAGATTTAAACGGAAATATAAATCCTAAATCTACTAGAATTGTACCACTAAATTCGCCGCAGCCGGTTATTACTTTTCTATCAACTCCTGAAATTTTATAAAAGAATCCTGGTTGCAAAATGATAGTTTGTTTTAGTGCGTGTAATGTAACCACCATTACTTTTGTGTCTTCGGTTTTGTAATAAGAAATATTAAACATGTGCTCGTCCTCTTTTCTTGTTTTTTTAGTTGCGCTTCACCATCACCACTGCGTAGATCTACTCCATGAATCCTTGACTCGGAACCTTTGCGACCCAGATTACTTGCCACCGTCGCCACCTTCTAGAAATCTTTAATGTGGCAAACCGAACTAGGTTATCAGAGTCGCCTTTCCAAGTAAAGGAACCGCTACGCTTTCACTACGTAGAACTACTCCGTTAAAACTCTTTATCGTCTTTATATTCGCTCAGTATGTATGAAATCAAAGCGTTGACCGACATACCTCTCTTTTCAGCTTCTTTTTTTAACCATTCGTGTAGGTCTTCAGTAAGCCTTAGAGAAAAAACCGCTTTTCCCAATAACTTCACCTCCTTATGGTATCATTATAGTATCAAAGTGGTATCATGTCAATACCATAATGGTTAGTGTTATTTCTCTCGGTCTTTTATAAATAAAATAAATCCGCCTTGCGGTGTCGGGGGCCCCAACTGGAGTCACCCCACCCACACGCAAAAGGGCGGATTTTATATTTTCAAGGAAATTAAATAAGGACCCCATTATAGGAGTCCCATTGTCAAAGTTTGAACACTTTACCCGCTATTAGAAAACGGTAAAGTCATAGTATTTTTATTTTCTATGTGTTAAAATAGCGCTGTTAACTTTTGCGATTTAAGTTAATTTGTATCTTATGAATATTGCCTAGATATTCATTTTCATAGTTTTTGGAATATGTTATATATTCGTCATGAGACTTTAGCAGAGTCTCTTTTT
>NZ_JBVOON010000046.1:0-1688 GCF_055664235.1 Rhodococcus sp. NPDC019050
TAGCCTCGGGATTTCATGCTGATTGAGTGGAAACCCGTGTCAAACACGAAGAATGGTGCCCTGAACTGGGATAATTCGACTTGCGAAGGTTGAATCAGTCCGAGTTCGAGGAGCACCATTCCGGTGAGCAAGTCTACGTCCCCCTACCCACACCTGTCCGCATCGGCCACCGGAACCGGCATCGTGTCGCACGCCGGATCCGTCCTGCTGCTGCGCACCGCGGAGAAGACCGGCCTCGCTACGGCATTGACCACTGAACTTGCCGGTTTCCGGAAACCATCGGCCCGCCACGACCCCGGCATAATCGTCCTCGACCTCGCGCTGTCCCTGGCCATCGGCGGGGACTGTCTCGCCGACATCAACCAACTGCGCGCTCACCCCGAACTCTTCGGCACGATTGCCTCCGACCCGACCGTCTCCCGCCTGATCAGCGTATTGGCCGCCGACGCCGACACCGCCCTGACCGCGATCGGACGCGCCCGCGCCACCGCCCGCTCCCACGCCTGGGCCGCCGCCGGCTCCGCGGCACCGGACCACACCATCGACGAGCAGAACCCGCTGGTCATCGACATCGACGCCACCCTGGTGACCGCACATTCCGAGAAAGAACAGGCGGCTCCGACGTTCAAGCGAGGCTTCGGTTTTCACCCACTATGCGCGTTTGTCGACCACGGAATGGGCGGCACCGGTGAACCCGTCGCGATGTTGCTGCGGCCGGGTAACTCGGGTTCGAACACCGCCGCCGACCACATCACCGTGGTGCAGGACGCACTGGCGCAGCTGCCGTTCGATCCGGGATATCGGGTCGGGAAGAAGGTGCTGGTGCGCATCGACGGCGCTGGCGGCACCCACCACCTGATCGAGTATCTGACCAAGCGCAGGCTCTCGTACTCGGTTGGATTCGGGTTGACCGACACCCACGCCGAGGCGATCGATCTGGTTCCTGATCAAGCGTGGACCCCGGCCTACGACGCCGACGGGCAGGTCCGCGACGGTGCCTGGGTCACCGAGATCACCGACCTGCTCGACCTGTCCACGTGGCCGAAAGGCATGCGCGTGATCGTCCGCAAGGAGCGCCCGCATCCGGGTGCGCAGTTGCGGTTCACCGACCGCGACGGCCTGCGGTTGACCGCGTTCGTGACGAACACGCGCCGCGGGCAGCTCCCTGATCTGGAGCTGCGGCACCGTCGGCGGGCTCGGTGTGAGGACCGGATCCGGTCCGCGAAAGTCACCGGACTACAGAATCTTCCGCTGCACGGTTTCGATCAGAACCGGATCTGGTTGGCGCTCGTGCAACTCGCATGCGAGCTGACGACGTGGATGCAGATGCTCGCGTTGACCGAGGTTCCGGCGCGGCGGTGGGAACCGAAACGGCTGCGGCTGCGGTTGCTGTCGATCGCCGGGAAGATCGCCCGGCATGCCCGCCGTGTTCGTCTGCGGCTGGCCGCGACGGCTCCTGGTGTCGATGTTCTCGTGGCCGGCTTGAACAGGCTCTCGGCGCTACCTGCGCCCGCTTGACCTGTACGTATCTTCTTCTTCGAGACGAAAGGACGCTCAACTCGGGGCTGTGGACCCCGGCGTCACCCGACTGTGTCGGGTAGTCGATCGTGGCCGCACACCGGATCCGCGGTTTCCACACCCAGTCCGAACTGCTCAGGCCGGCGCGTCACCCGCACGAAAGATCGAGG
>NZ_JBVOON010000047.1:0-1641 GCF_055664235.1 Rhodococcus sp. NPDC019050
GGAGTTGAACCGGGGAAACTGGTGAGTCCGGACCGCCGCCGCAGGGCCGTGGAGGTACTGCGGGAGCGGTTCGGGGTTTCCGAACGGCGTGCCTGATGGCGCTCATTGATCCTGCTCAGTCCTGCTCACCGAAAGTGCTCACCCGTGTGGCTCCGCCGATGAGGGCGGGTCTCCTTCGATGCTGGTGGTCTCTGACCACGCACCAGCACCCCGAAGGAGACCCGCTTTCTCATGTTGACATGGGAGGAAGACGTGGAGATCCACGCACTGCACAAACGGGGCTGGACGATCTCGGCGATCGCCCGGCACACCGGCCGAAACCGGCGCACGATCCGTAACTATCTGAACGGCACCACCACCCCTGGCATTCGTAAACCCGCTGGTGAGGACCCGTTCGAGCTGTTCGTCGCCTACGTCACCGCTCGTCTGACCGAGGATCCACACCTGTGGGCGCGGACCTTGTGCGACGAACTCGAAAACCTCGGTTACACCGCCTCGTATCAGACCCTGACCCGCCAGATCCGGCGACGACAACTGCGCCCGGTGTGTCAGGCCTGCGCCTGTGTCACTGAGCGCCCGAACGCGATGATCGCGCATCCACCGGGTGCGGAAACCCAATGGGACTGGCTCGAGTTGCCGGACCCGCCCGCCTCGTGGGGCTGGGGCAAGACCGCATATCTGCTGGTCGGCTCGCTGGCGCATTCCGGGCGGTGGCGCGGGGTGCTCGCCCCGGCGACGACCCAGCCGCATCTGATCGACGGTCTCGACCGCATCGTCCGTGAACTCGGCGGACTGACCCACACCTGGCGGTTCGATCGAATGTCGACGGTGTGTCACCCCGACAGCGGGAAGGTCACCGCCTCGTTCGCCGGCGCTGCCAAACACTACGGCGTCTCGGTCGCGATCTGCCCGCCTCGGGCCGGGAACCGCAAAGGCGTCGTCGAGAAAGCGAATCTGACTGCTGCGCAGAGATGGTGGCGAACACTGCCGGACGAGGTCACCGCCGAGCAGGCGCAAACGAGGCTGAACGAATTCTGCCGCCTGCGCACCGACACCCGATCCCGGACCACCCCCGAAGGAAAATCGACGGTGGCGGCGATCGCCGCGACCGAACCCCTGACACCGCCCCCATCGGTTCCGTATCCGGTGACCGTCACCGAGACCCGCACCGTCTCACGGCAGGCGCTGGTGGCCTACCGAGGCAACCGCTACTCGGTGCCCCCGGAACTGGCCGCAGCACAGGTCACCGTCACCCGCCGACTCGGGGACGAGGTGATCGACATCGTCACCGCCTCGCAGATCACCGTCGCCCGCCACCGGTTGGCGCCGGACGGGGCCGGGGCCGTGGTGCGCGATCACGGCCACGTTCACGCCCTCGACCAGGCCGCGATGGCCGGTGCTGCGGCCGGAGGCCGGCCGCACCGCCGCAAAGAACGCATCCCACCCGGACCCGACGCCCTGAGTGCGGCAGCAGCATTGCGCACCAACACCACTGAACGTCACTTGTCGTCGACGACATCACGATCGACGGTCGTCGACCTGGCCGCCTACGAGCGCGCCGCCCGCGGAAGGAACACCCTGGCATGAGCACCCCCGACGCCACCATCACGCCCACCCACGCCGCGAGTCTTTACCAGCGGC
>NZ_JBVOON010000049.1:0-1505 GCF_055664235.1 Rhodococcus sp. NPDC019050
CCCAATCCATTGCAGACGCGGCGGCGGCTCTGACCTTCGGCTCCAACTCTGGAATCCATGGCTTCGTGCCGATCATCGCGCTTGGCGCTGTCGATCTGGCGCTCATGGCAGCCCTCGCCGCCGGTGCGATCTCGGCAGGCGCGATCCTCCTCTGGGTCTCTGAACACTTTCCGAGCATCAACCTGCAGCAGGTGCTCGACATCATGCCGTCGACCCTGACCAATGATGGTCCGGGACAGTGGGAGTACCCCAACCGTGGCGGCACCTCCGAACGCGCCGGTGCCTACGAGGAACAAGTCACCGGCAGCCCCGCCGGAGTTGAATATGCGATCCCCAAAGCGGACGGCTCGGGCAACGTCCTGTTCGACGGTTGGGACCCGGATGCCGGAGAGAGCGGCAAGCTCATCGAAGCGAAAGGACCCGGCTACGAATGGATGGTCGGCGACGACGGCCAGTTCAAGCCTAATATGGGCGCAGCCAAATCTCTCCCCGACCAGCTTCGACGGCAATCTGAAGCTGCCGAATCCGCTGGGGCCGAGATCGAGTGGCGCGTCGCCGAAGAGCGAGTAGCTGAGGCCATCGAGGACATGATCGACGAAGCCGGATACGAGAACATTACGGTCAAGTACGTCCCGCCGGAGTAGCAGGCAACCACAGGTAGACAAGGAGGAACACGGTGGTACTGGATTTCATTGGTGGCTGGGGCGGACGGGTCGAGTCGCCTCGCGACGGCGCAGATCGCTTGCAGTGCTCGCTGCAAGAGATGCCCGACCTGTCTCACCTCTACTCTCCTTGGCTTCTCAACGGTGTCAAAGAAGACGGCACCTTCGTGCACCTCCCGAGCGACATCGACGGTATCGAAGAGGTAGTGGCCGACTCGATCCTCCGTGGAGATGATGGACTGGCCATGGTCAAGACCGGGTACACACCCGACTTGATCCGGATGTGTGAGGGCAGCTACCGCAAGTACTCAGTACGCGTGGGATTCGACGGGACAGGATTGAAGAACCATGTCCACTTCTCCCTGGACGATCCCGCGGACGATCCTTCCGGTGTAATCGACCCAGCACTCGTTGCCGACCATCTCCATATCCTGGTCCGTGCATGGGAACCCGACTACATCTATGTCGCCCCCAAGAAGCACCGTCGGTCGATCGGCTGCAAACCCGGACAGATCTGCGCCGGCTGGCTCACCTACGTCAAGGACAACGTCCCGCTAGACGAAACAGCACTCCGCGCCCACGCAATCGAGATCACCTCAGGAGACGGCGGTCGCTACATCCAGCTCAACGGAACCCCCACCACCCCCGACCTCGAGCAGGCCACCATTGTCCGACAAGCTTTGGGCTACTGACGGAAACAACCTTCGGACCGCATGCGGCTCCCTGCCGGACGCCCCACGAGCGTCAAATTCAAGTTGCCCGAGGCCTTCAAGCCGGGTGATGCGACGAGGAACGCATCAGGTCATCCGCAGGATGGACAAAGTCCCATGTGCTGTCGTTCGA
>NZ_JBVOON010000050.1:0-1419 GCF_055664235.1 Rhodococcus sp. NPDC019050
TGTGTCGGTGTGGGAGTTTTTCTGGCCGTTGGGTGTGGGTGCGCGGTTGGTGGTTGCTGCTCCGGACGGTCATCGGGATCCGGTGTATCTGGCGAAGGTGATGGCCGAGCGTGGTGTGTCGGTGGCGCATTTTGTGCCGTCGATGTTGGCGGTGTTCGTAAACGAGGCCGGGGTCTCGGATCTGTCGGGTCTGCGGTTGGTGTTCGCATCGGGTGAGGCGTTGTCGCCGTCGTTGGCGGCGCGGGCGCGGGCGGTACTTCCGGATGCTGCTGTGCACAATTTGTATGGTCCGACCGAGGCTGCGGTGGATGTGACGTTCCACGAGGTGTCCGATGCCGATGTGGTGTCGGTGCCGATCGGTGTGCCGGTGTGGAATACGCAGGTTTATGTGCTCGACGGTCGCCTGTCGCCGGTGCCGGTGGGTGTGGCGGGTGAGTTGTATCTGTCGGGTGTGCAGTTGGCTCGGGGGTATGTGGGTCGGCCGGATTTGTCGGCGGATCGTTTTGTGGCGTCGCCGTTCGGGGCGGGTGAGCGGTTGTATCGCACGGGTGATCTGGTGCGGTGGACCGGCGACGGTGAGTTGGAGTACATCGGTCGTACCGATTTTCAGGTGAAGTTGCGGGGGTTGCGGATCGAGCTCGGTGAGATCGAATCTGCTCTTCTGGGCTTGGATGGTGTCGGTCAGGCTGTGGTGCTGGTGCGTGCGGATGCGCATGCGGGTGAGCAGTTGGTGGCGTATGTGGTGCCGGCTGCGGGTGCGTCGGTGGATTCTGTGGTGTTGTCGCGTCGGTTGGGTGCGGTGCTGCCGGGTTATATGGTGCCGTCGGTGTTTGTGGTGCTCGATGCGTTGCCTCTCAACAGCAGTGGGAAGCTCGATCGGAAGGCGTTGCCTTCGCCCACTTTCGAGGCTCGTGAGTTCCGGGCGCCGCAGTCCGCCGTGGAACGGGTTGTGGCATCGGTGTTTTCCGAGGTGCTCGGTGTCGAGCGGGTGGGGCTCGATGATGATTTCTTCGGTTTGGGTGGTAATTCGCTGATTGCGACTCAGGTGGTGTCGCGTATCGGTGAGGCTTTCGGTGGTCGGGTGGCGCTTCGCACGATTTTCGAGGCATCGACGGTGGAGGCGCTTGCGGGTGTGCTCGAGTCGTCGTCGTTTGCGGCGGATCGGGTGCCTCTTGTTGCTGGTTCTCGTCCGGACCGGGTTCCGTTGTCGTTGGCGCAGCAGCGGGTGTGGTTCCTCAACCGGTTGGATCCGGGGTCGGCGGTGAACAATATTCCGGCGGTAATCAGGTTGTCGGGATCGTTGGATGTCGATGCGTTGCAGGCGGCGGTGTCGGATGTCGTCGCACGGCACGAGTCGTTGCGGACGGTGTATCCGGAGATCGACGGAGTCGGATTCCAAGAGATCCTGCCCGCATCGGA
>NZ_JBVOON010000051.1:0-1396 GCF_055664235.1 Rhodococcus sp. NPDC019050
GGATCGGACACCACCGACTCGAGGATCCGCACGAACCGCTCCGCAAACCCCTCCACCGTTGCGGCATCGAAAAGCTCGGTCGCATACGTGAACTCGACGCCGAAACCCTGCGACTGCTCACCCGACCCGGCCAGATCGGAGACGGTCACCTGCAGATCGAACTTCGCGATCTGCGCATCGAAGTCGACACCCGACACACTCAACCCCGGCAACTCGAGCTCCGCAGCCGCCATATTCTGGAACGTCAACATCACCTGGAACAACGGATGACGCGCCTGCGAACGCGCAGGATCGAGCACCTCCACCAACCGCTCGAATGGCACATCCGCATGCGCAAACCCGTCGAGATCCACCCGGCGGACCTCATCGAGGAACTCCCCGAACGACACCCCACCATCAACCGACGTCCGCAACACCAACGTATTGACGAACATACCCACCAGATCGTCCAGCGCAGCCTCACCACGCCCCGCGATCGGCGTCCCGATCGCAACATCGGACTGCGCACCCAACCGCGACAGCAACACCGCCAACGCAGCATGCACAACCATGAATTCCGTTGCACCACTGAGACGTGCAAGATCGGTGATACCCGCCCGGACGCGACCATCGATCACGAAACCGTGCGAGGCACCCCGGTAACTCGACACCACCGGACGAGGCCGATCCCCCGGCAACGTCGACTCCTCCGGCAGATCCGCCAAAGCAGCACGCCAGAACTCCGTTTCCCGCGCGAGCAGCGACTCCGGATCCGACTCGTCGCCGAGGACTTCGCGCTGCCACAACGTGTAATCCGCGTACTGGACTTCCAAAGCCGACCACTCCGGGTTCCGGCCCGCGGACCGCGCCGTATACGCCGTCACCACGTCCCTGGTCAACGGTCCCATCGAGAACCCGTCGCTCGAAATGTGATGGACCGCCACCACCAGCACATGCTCGTCCGGCGTGACCCGCAGCAACCGCACCCGGATCGGAACCTGCTGCGTGACATCGAAACCGGCCCCCAGGATCTTGCCGACCCGCCCGGGCACGTCCTCGATGCTCACGTCTTCGACGCGCACCTCGACGATCGAGTCCGAGACAGGCAGGATCTTCTGGAATCCGATTCCGTCGATCTCCGGATACACCGTCCGCAACGACTCGTGCCGCGCCACCACATCCGACACCGCTGCCTGCAACGCATCGACATCCAACGATCCCGACAACCTGATCGCCACCGGAATGTTGTCGACCGCCGACCCCGGATCCAACCGATTCAGGAACCACATCCGCTGCTGCGCCAACGACAACGGCACCTGCGGCGGCCGCACCCGCGCAACCAACGGCACCCCGGCACCCCCACCGGACACCTGCTCCACCCGCCCCGCCAGCTCCCCGACAGTGGCCGCCTCGAACA
>NZ_JBVOON010000052.1:0-1352 GCF_055664235.1 Rhodococcus sp. NPDC019050
AAGGAGGAACGCCCCGGCGCCGATTCGGACGACCCTCTCGTCGCTATCCTCGCCACCCGAAATCAGGCGGTTGACGACGCCACCGACGCTGCCGCCCGACTCAGGTCCAAACACAATCTGATCGAGTCCGACTTGATCGCGTCCACCGTCGACTCGTGGCAGGGGCAGACGAACGGCATCACAATCGCCCTCCATCCCCTCACCGGCGCCTCCGAGTTGGACGAGTTCAACTCGGCGTTCGGCCGTCTCGCAGTCGCCTGCACACGCGCTACACATGGATTACTGATGGTGTCGCGGCCCGGACTCGACAGGCTGCTTCAAGAAGCACCTGTGCGCCCAGGTACTCCATTCGGTGAACCGGGGAACCGTCATTTGCCCCGTCAGACCCATCAGCGCATCCTCGCCACCTTCGCACGAGGGGTCGCCACAGTCTCACCGACTCCGTAAGAAAGAATCGACCCGTGTCACGCCTCAACGACCTCATCCGCCACGTCGCCAATATGGATCCTCGGTTGGCAAAGGACCTGCAGCGCGAAACCGACGCACTTGCGGAACGCCGACCGTTCGGACTGAACTTCGAACGACACACGCCCGAGGCGGTGGAATTGCCGGGCCGGCCAGTGCGCAAGAACGACAAGGTACGCATCTTGCCAGACCGGGGCGAAATGCCGAAGAAGGAGAACGAGCGTCTCTATCGTGTAGCGAGGACTTACACCGAAGAAGGCCAACGGTGGGCTGACGTTGTGGCGGTGGACGATCCCGACGAGGGGTGGTCCGTGCTTGTGGAGGACCTCGTCGTGGTTGCCGAGTTCCGAGACCCGATCTATCCCGGGCTCGTCTCCACGGGGAAAGTCGAGCGTGGCGGCGACAAGCCGTTCCACACTGTCATCAACTCCGAGAACTACCATGCACTCCAAGCGCTGCTATTCACGCATCGGGGCAAGGTCGACGCCATCTACATCGACCCCCCGTACAACACCGGGGCCAAGGACTGGAAGTACAACAACGACTACGTGGAGTCGGACGATCACTATCGTCACTCCAAGTGGCTTGCGTTCATGGAGCGTCGCCTCTTCCTTGCGAAGGAACTACTCAACCCCGACGACTCGGTGCTCATCGTCACAATCGATGAGAAGGAGTATCTGCGGCTGGGATTGCTGCTGGAACAGTTGTTTCCCGAGGCTAGAATCCAAATGGTGACGTCGGTTATCTCCCAGCGCGGAGTCGCGCGCGACGGCACGTTTGCTCGCGTCGATGAGTACCTGTTCTTTGTTTTCATCGGCAGCGCGAAGATCTCGTTTACCCCTAGAGATCTTCTTGGATCTGTTGAGTCTGAAAAGCCACGTCAAATG
>NZ_JBVOON010000053.1:0-1264 GCF_055664235.1 Rhodococcus sp. NPDC019050
GGGACTGCCCCCGGTTTGGTTGACATCTGATCTGTGAGGATCACTCCTCACGATGGAAGGATGTTTCCCATGCCGAAGCCGTTCCCCGCCGAGTTCCGCCGTGACGTCATCGCCGTCGCCCGCAAGGGCGAGGCCCCGTTGCGTCAGATCGCCAAGGACTTCGGGATCTCCGAGGGGTGCCTGCACCGCTGGCTCAAGATCGCCGACCGCGAGGACGGCATCGGCGCCGGCGGGAAATCCTCCGGCTCAGACGAGTCAGCAGAACTGCGGGAAGCCCGCAAACGGATCAAGCTCCTCGAGCAAGAAGCAGAGGTCATGCGTCGTGCCGTGGCCTATCTGTCCCGGGACGTCAACCCAAAATGATGTTCCCGCTGGTCCTCGACCTCGCCGCCGACGGAGTGCCCGTCACGGTGACCTGCCGGGTTCTCGGTTTCTCCACCCAAGCGTTCTACAAATGGAAGAAATATCCGGTCACGCAACGTGATTGGGATGACGCGCATCTGATCAACATCGCCCGCGCCATCCATGCCGACGATCCCGCATTCGGTTACCGCTTCATCGCCGACGAACTACCCGGCCATGGAATCGCCGCCGGAGAGAACCGTGTCGCCAGGCTGTGCTCGCAAGAGCGCATCTGGTCGGTGTTCGCGAAGAAGAAAGGCCTGAACAGAAAAGCGGGCCCGCCTGTTCACGACGACCTCGTCGACCGCCGATTCACCGCAGAGCGGCCCAACGAACTCTGGCTCACCGACGTTACCGAGCATCGCACCGACGAGGGCAAGTTGTACCTCTGTGCGATCAAGGATCTGCACTCGAACAGGATCGTCGGGTACTCGATCGACTCCCGTATGAAGGCGTCGCTGGCTGTGTCTGCGTTGCGCAATGCCGTCGCGCTACGTAAGCCTGTCGGGACGATTGTGCACTCGGACCGCGGAAGTCAATTTCGATCACGGAAATTTGTACATGAACTGTCTCGCAATGGTTTACAAGGTTCGATGGGTCGCGTGGGGGCATGCGGCGACAATGCCGCGATGGAGTCGTTCTTCGCTCTCTTGCAGAAGAACGTCCTCGACCGGCAACGCTGGTCGACCCGGGCGGAGTTGCGACTGGCGATCGTGACCTGGATCGAGCGGACCTACCACCGCAAGCGCCGCCAACGCCGCCTCGGAAAGCTCACCCCGATCGAGTTTGAGACAATCAACCAAGTCGCATACGCGGCCTGAACCGCTCAACCCCACGAGTCAACTGAAGTGGGGGCAGTCCC
>NZ_JBVOON010000054.1:0-1213 GCF_055664235.1 Rhodococcus sp. NPDC019050
AGATAAATACTGTATTCTTGTCTGTAGTTCAGACTACTTGGAGGATCCGATGGCCACCCTCACGCTCCGCGTCAGCGACGAGACCCGAGAAGAGCTTGAGGCGCTGGCCCAATCCAAGGGCGCAACCGTGAGTGCATTGTTGCGGGACCAGATCGATCAGTTGCTCGGTCGCGACGTGGAGATGCGTCGCGGCGATGTTCCTCAATCACTGACGATGACCGAACGGCTGCTGCTCGCGAACCAGTCGAGGATCCTGGCCGCTCTTGTGCCGGATGAGGCCAACTACTACGCACGACGAAGCGAAACTCTCGAGGAAGGGTACGCCGGCGAGTACGGCGACGTGTTCGCTGCGGTCGGTCCGGAACTCACCCGCACCGAATGCGCCTTGGTCTGGGACTTGCTCGATATGTTCCGCGTCCTGAGCGCAAGCATCGAGGCGCTTAGCCCTGCTGATCGAGCCGTCCTCGGCGAAGAGCGCATCGACCGGCTGCGGTTCCAGGGATTCGACATCAGCGACGAGCTGGAAGGTCGACTGCTGTCATATGTGCAGTACCTGGTGCGCGGAAGGAGATGGTCGGAAGTCGGCCCACGACTGGAGGAGATCGGCGACGACGGCAACTCTCATCACCGGTGTTTACCCTTCTACCGACTTCTGCTGGATAACTACCGGCCGATCATCACCGCCCGCGCCAAGAGCCGGGGATATTCTCTCGATGCCTACCGTCTCGACCTCGAAGAGCTCATCGAGTTGGCGGGGGTCAGCTTCCGATGATGCGGATCTGCACAGAATCCGCAACTGCGGGCGTAGGTCGGAAACCACCAGGTCGGGAGCTGTCATCGCCGACGCAGCGACTACCTGGTTCGGTGCCCGGACTTACCTCTGCACCCTCCACTGACAAGATCCCCGCTTGTGCACGCATTCATTGACGAGTCCAAGCGTGACGGCTACATGCTCTGCGCTGTCACCGTCGCCGGCGGAGATGTCGCAGCCTTGCGTAAGCAGGTCGAAGCGCTGCGTCCGCGAGGAAGCGCACGGATTCACATGAAGTCTGTCAGCAAGAAGGAGGCGCCGAAGCTGGTCACCGAGGTAGCGAAGCTCGACGCGGCCAGTCGCCTCTACGTCGTGAAGTCGGGAAAGATGCCCGAACGAAGCGCCCGTGATCTCACTCTCGGGGCCGCCGTTCGGGATTTGGCGACGCTCTCGGTGAGCCGG
>NZ_JBVOON010000055.1:0-1190 GCF_055664235.1 Rhodococcus sp. NPDC019050
AGAAGCATTTGAGTACGCAAAAACAGAAGGACTGAAAGGTCCTTCTGGGGAATTTTAAACCGGCGATTTTGAGGAAGTTTTAATCGGCCTTGACATAGGGTGTGTTTTTATTTTGTTATGGTCACCAATTTCTTTTACTTGAATACACTACAACTGGGTATTGGTATAACTCTTGAAACACCTCGTGGCTCCACAAAAGTGGAGTCATTTTTGTTCCAAATTATAAAAATCGGCATATATTAGAAGGACTATTTTATTTGAAATTAGCAATGCTGCAATGAAGAATCAAATTTGGACTCTGCAGATGCCAGCGGAGTTCTTTTTAGTTGAAACGAAAAGGATGCACCTTTATGGTACACCCTACTAATAAGGAGGTTTGTATAGTACGGATGTCCCATATCATGACCGAGAGTTTGTGACTTCCACATCACACTAATAATTTATTCATTGTGGAAGAATGAAGCACGGCACCTGTCCAAGTAACAAAAATTTAAAATATACATAATATATTTAGAATCTCCATTCATCTATTAATAAATTGTACTTGCCTTACTCTTTTGGGTAGGTTTTTTTTATTTGAAGTTCTTTGCATAATAAGTTACAGTTCGGAGCAACTTATAGAACGGATAGCATAAATATCCATCATTCAAGTTCGTTTTTTTGTTTTTTCCTTACTCTTCGGAGTAGGGATTCTTTTATTTTAGGAAAGGAAATACCAATTCCTTGTCGAAATATAGAGTAACAATATAAGGAGGGATGCTCAATGAAAGATCCAGGTATGGCAGGACAAAAAGATCCAGAAGGCGGAATCTGATGTTAAGAAACGATCCAGGTAAGATGGGGCAAAGATATCGTGACCCAGGGCAAATGGGAGACCCAGGCGGTTTAGGAATGCAATTAGACCCAGGTGGGGGAACTTAATTTTAAATTGGGTAATTTCAGTAACCTTGCGGTCATATCCCAATACTGATAATACCAAGGGAATAGATGAATTGCTCCACTAACCTAAGGTCTTCATCTAATATCTTACTCATAGCCTTACACCTTCTGCACATCCACAATTTTTTGAGTAGGAATTTTATGAATTAGTTCATTTATAAATGTCAACATAAATATGTACATTTTCGCTCGTTTAAGGATGTACAAAATCACTTGTTTTCTTGCGCTAAATGATCCTTTAAACGGTAGGA
>NZ_JBVOON010000056.1:0-1091 GCF_055664235.1 Rhodococcus sp. NPDC019050
TACCACCACGGAACCGTCTACACACAGTCTGTGACCAGTGTGACCTGTGATGACAGCGGACGACCGGCGATCAGCGACCGGTACCTGTCGGTCGAGGACCGGATCGCGATCGCCGACGGCCTGCTCGTAGAGGACTCGCTACGGACCATCGCCGCTCGGATCGGCAAGAACGTCTCCACCGTCTCGAGGGAGATTCGTCGCGGCAGCCTCGAGGGCCGGTATCTGCCGTATCAGGCCGATCGGGCAGCCGCCGCAGCCCGGGCGCGGCCCAAGCAGTCCAAACTGGTTCGGAACACGGTCCTGAGGGAAGCGGTCGAGGAAGGCTTGTCCCGGAAGCTGTCGCCGGAGCAGATCTCGCATCGCTTGCGTCGGGACTTCCCCGACGACGAAAGCATGCGGGTGAGCCACGAAACGATCTACCAAGCACTGTACTTCCAGGCCCGTGGAGGATTGAAAAAGGAAGTGCAGCAAGCACTTCGAACCGGACGCGGCAGACGCAAGCAGCAGCGGAAACAGGACGAGCGCACCCACCGGTTCGTCGATCCGATGATCATGATCAGCGACCGTCCCGCCGAGGTCGCCGACCGGGCCGTGCCCGGGCACTGGGAAGGCGATTTGATCACCGGTGAGCTGAACAAGACCGCGATCGGCACCCTCGTCGAACGCAGCACCCGCTACACGATGCTGTTGCACCTGCCGAATGGGCACGACGCCGAATCGGTGCGGGACGCGCTCATCGCCACCATGAGGACCCTTCCGGAGCATCTGCGTGGGTCGCTGACCTGGGATCAGGGTGCCGAGATGGCCCGACACAAGCAGTTCAGCATGGCCACCGACATGGCCGTCTACTTCTGTGACCCGGCCAGCCCTTGGCAGCGGGGCAGCAACGAGAACACCAACGGGCTCCTGCGGCAGTACTTCCCGAAGGGCACCGACCTGAGTGTCTACGGTCCCGAGGATCTCGAGCATGTCGCTCAGGAGCTCAACGGTCGGCCACGCAAAACGCTCGGCTGGGATACCCCAGCCGAGCGTCTGCGTGATCTAATCACCACCAACTAACAGCGGTGTTGCGTCGACCCCTTGAAACCGCC
>NZ_JBVOON010000057.1:0-1066 GCF_055664235.1 Rhodococcus sp. NPDC019050
CATCAACCGGCCAGGCGATGATCCCGAGGCCACCGTGGAGGACGCCACGATAGCCGCCTGACACCCACTGGACTCAAACCCCTTGACACATTCCGCACTCACCGTGGACGAAGCCCAAGCGCGGCTGAGCCTGGACTGGCACGCCCTGCTCCGTCACCAGACGTTCTATAAAGCGGTGTACCGTCCTGCCGTGCTGCGGGCGAACCGGCTCTTGCCCAGCGTTGCGCTACCGCCCGCGCTCAAGTTCCACGCGCTGCGGCACACCTACGCCAGCCTGTGCGTGGCGGCGGGCATTCCACCGCTGGAGATCGCGCGGTTCATGGGGCACGCCAAGGTCACCACCACGCTCAGCGTGTACGCGCACCTGTTCGCCGACGACCACTCCGACGCTATGGCCGCACTGGGGGCGATGGGGGAACCGGTCGCTGACACCGGGAACGTGGTGCCGCTTAATCGGGCCGGTGCGATCTAAGCAACCGAGAGCATGCTCCCGGCGTAGCCCGCGACCGTACCGAAGACGAGAAATCCCACGCCGGTCCACCGCCGCCGTTTGCTGATGGAGTACTGCGCGCTGACAAAGTCCGTCAGCGCTTCCCGTTCGATCCGTGTACGCGGGCCGAGCTGGTCTGCAAAAAGCTCGCGTGTTGCGGTAGGGAAGCTTGGTCCGCGAATAACACCGCCTCCGAAGCCGGGGTACGTACGCCCGTTCTGCATTTCTAGATGGCGGAGGTGCTCCTCCCTAGCTTCCTTGGCTTCGTCCAACTTCCTTTTGAACGCGTCCATGTTCCGCTGAGACTGCGTCACGTCCATCACTACGAGCGCAGCACCCGCAAGCTGGAACAACAGTGCCAACGTGTAGAGCACATACACCACCAGATTCATGGGCGCAGCTTCTCAGACTCCACTGACACCGACCCGTCAACGATGTTCAATATGCGCGCGCACCTGCGCGACGGGGCGTGCTGGCGGCACTAGCCTCGGGATTTCATGCTGATTGAGTGGAAACCCGTGTCAAACACGAAGAATGGTGCCCTGAACTGGGATAATTCGACTTGCGAAGGTTGAA
>NZ_JBVOON010000058.1:0-1054 GCF_055664235.1 Rhodococcus sp. NPDC019050
GCGCCTGAGATCGCCTGGTCGCACACTCCGGATTCTCGCGTGTTCTCGCCGGGATTCAGCGTGTTTGCAAGCTCGTGGATTCGCTCGGTATCGGCTTGCAGCATCGTAATGGCCCCCTCCATCGCGGGAAACCTAGCACAACTGGAGGGATTCGGAAGGCGACGGGCAGGGCAAGCCTGACCTGGACCGAGGCTGAGCGTGGCTGTTGTCCGGCCGAGAGAAGAGGCCCACCGTCCGGACACAGTAGGCCTCAGTGAACTTCCAAGAAGGAATGTTCGAGATCAGCGTATCAATCCGTCGCGGGGGTATGTCGCTTTCCTGAACCTGCGCGTGGATCCGCTGCAGTTCCGCCTGCTCCACGGTCGTATCAATTTCTCGGCTTCTTCGCGCATCCTGCTACCCAAGGGAACAAGTTGTCCGTCTTCGTTGTGGTGATGCGCTGCTGGCAGGAGTCAGCGAAGACCTGATGGGGCGAGGCGCCATCTGAGAGGGCCGCAGGGCCTACGGACCCTGTGCAGAGCAGTAGTGATGCGTGTTACACCCCTGACGACGCTCCGGTTACCTTCATTGCCAGATCAGTAAGATCTGGTCCGGGCATTGTAGAGCAGCTATTATTCGACTGTGAAACAAGATATTGCGGAATTGCTGCACAAAAGGTCCGATCTCAGTGAATATTTCGTGCACTTTACCCGGGACAGAGGTAACGGATCTGCTAGGGATACTCTGATGCGGATTCTCGCGAGTGGCGTAATCGAAGCACGTAGCAATCTGGGATTAGCCAAAGAACTCGCAGAAGAATTCCCTGGCGCTCTTGAGGCTGCGGGCCTAGGTCAGAAATGCTGTTGCTTCACGGAGACTCCGTTGGAGCACTGTTGGTCGATGGTTCAAGATATTGCGGGACGGTCCCGCCAATTCAAACCGTTTGGGATTGTGTTCAGCAAGGATTTCGGAATGAAGAATGTGGCAGGTCCCCGATAGTCGGTCCGGTCGGTTCTAGAGCCGATTCCTACTTGCAGTCGATCAGTCGATCTCACACGCCACCGGCTGGTGCCGG
>NZ_JBVOON010000059.1:0-1053 GCF_055664235.1 Rhodococcus sp. NPDC019050
CCACCTATGTTGTTGCCGCGTCATGCTCGGAGCCCGTCACCGGTACGTCCTTTCCGGCTGCTCTGCGAGTGTTAGGCCCTCGGAGCGAGTGCGTTCTTCTCTGCCAATGCGCAACCACACGCTCCCTAACACTTGCGCCGCGATCCCCCCTTCATTCAGGAGTCCCACGACTGCTGCCAGGTGCACTCCGCGGATGCAACGCGCCTCACCGTGGGCAACACTTTGGGTGTCGCAGCCGTGTCGAAAGTTGCATCCCTTGAGGTGAAGTCCCAGGTGCAGCATCTGGGATGCTTCGAGGTCACGGCCCTCATCGTAGCTTTGGAGGCGGACTGGATCGGTGACCTTGCTGATCGGCGTGGTCATCGGATGCGGCGACCGAAACGGTCCCTGCGAACCGCGCTTGAGGCCGGGGAGTTGCGGCGTGTGTCGAGCACACGACGGATCTCGGCATAGGCGGATACTCGGATGTCTTCGCTGGCAGGGGGGTTCGCAGCACGTTCGGCGAGTTCTGCTTCGCGGGTGGCGGCGCGTTCTGCCTGGATTTGGGCACGGCGTTCGGCGGGAGTGGGTCCGGTCCATACGTCAGCGAGGACTCGGAGTTGCCAGCGTAAGAAGGCCGTTGGGGACGCCAGGTGCGGCATGGTGCGGTCGCGACGGAACTCCGTGATCCGGTCAGCGATCGCATCGCCGGTCCATCGGGTGGTGTCGATCCCTGCGTCGATGAGGGCTTCGGTGATGGTTCCGATGTGCTGGTGGTGGGTACCGGGCACGTAGTGGCCGTCGCGGTCGACGCCTCGGCTTCCTGGCATGACCGGCGCGAGCCGGTCGGCTAAGCGCGCAGCAGCGATCTGAGCGTGCAGCGGTCGCGGTTGGCCAGGGGTCTTCCTAGAGGCGCCTGCGCGGCGCGGAGCGCGCGCGTTGGTGAGTACTCGGGAACTAGAGATACCTGGAGAACCCAAAGGGTTCTCCGGTAGATCGGCATGATTCGGAAACTGTGGATAAACCGAAGAGTCGGCGGTGAACCTGCTGGTCAGAGCCCATACCGAGGCCGCG